>NZ_JBEYIS010000014.1:58067-167376 GCF_040635975.1 Streptomyces sp. NPDC006798 | reverse complement strand
CACCAGTAACTGTCCGTTGTGGGTCTTCTGGGAGATGAAGGGGGGGCCCCCCCCCCCCCCCCCAAGGCCCCGCTGTGTCGATGGCGGCCGGGGGTCCGGCCGGGGGAGGCGGGTCAGCGCCCGGAGGCCGCCGGGCCCGTCGTGTCCGCCGCGACCGTGACCACGGCCGTGGCCGCGCTCCGCTCCTCGTACGAGCTGCTCTCGGAGTCGGCCCAGAAGATCGCCCCGGCCAGCAGCAGCCCGGCAGCCGTCCCGATCACCCCGAGGACGAGACCCGCCGTGGCCTGGGACCCGTTGTCGGCCTCGCCCCGGCGGACCCGCTTGCGGCCGAGGACGCCGAAGACCACGGCCAGTACGCCCAGCACCAGATTCAGTCCGACAACGCAGAACATCACCACGGAGCAGATCCCGAGGACCAGGGACGCGGTGCCCATGGTGTTCTGCTTGGCCTCCGGCGTCGACCAGCCGAAGGACTCCGGAAAGACCGGCAGCTGGGGGTGGACCGGCGGGGCGACCGGGCGCGGCGCCTGATAGCCGGATTCCGGGGTGTAGGCGCCGTAGAGGTCCGCGGTTCCCCGGGTGCCGTACGGCGTGCCCATGGAGCGTCCCGGGCCGCCGGGCGCGGTCGGCGGCGGCGGTACGGCCCCGGCTCCCGCTCCGGCCCCCGTCCCTGCCACCGGCGTCGGTCCCGCCGAGGGCAGGGACGTCATCGTCGGCAGGTCGTGCGTCCCCGGACCGGCCCCGGGCGGTACGGCCCCGGCGCCGCGCGTCGGCCCCTTGGTGAGGTCCGGGCCCGCGGCCGGGTTCGTACCCCGGTCCGCGCCTTGTCCCGTTTCCCTGTCGGGGGCCCGGTCGCCGTCCCGGGCCGCGCCGTCCTCCGGCGCCGCCCAGGGGTCGCGGTCCCCCGGTGCGCTCCCGCTCGGCCGTTCCGTCATCGGTTCCCCCCGGATCTCCCCGTGCGCCCGGTGCCCGGGCGCCCCTCGGATCTTCGTACCGCCATGGTACGGGCGCCACCCCGTGATATGCCGGGGCGGCCTACGATGATCGAGGGCCCGGGCCGTGTCCGCGGGCCCTTCCGACCGATCAGCCGATCACAGGAGAAGCTGCGCCGATGTCCGATCTCCGCCCGTTCGTCGCCGGGCTGCCCAAGGCCGAACTCCATGTCCATCACGTCGGTTCGGCGTCCCCGCGGATCGTCGCCGAGCTGGCCGCGCGCCATCCGGACGCCCGGGTTCCCACCGATCCCGCCGCGCTCGCCCGGTATTTCACCTTCACCGACTTCGCGCACTTCATCGACGTCTATCTCTCGGTGGTGGACCTGATCCGCACCCCGGAGGACGTCCGGCTGCTGACCTTCGAGGTCGCCCGCGACATGGCCCGGCAGAACATCCGCTACGCCGAGCTGACGATCACCCCGTACAGCTCGGTGCGCCGGGGCATCGACGAGCGGGCGTTCATGGCGGCCATCGAGGACGCCCGGCTGGCGGCCGAGCGGGAGCTGGGGGTCGTCCTGCGCTGGTGCTTCGACATCCCCGGTGAGGCCGGTCTGGAGTCCGCCGAGGTCACGACCCGGCTGGCGGTGGACCTGCGGCCGGAGGGACTGGTCTCGTTCGGGCTCGGCGGGCCGGAGATCGGGGTGCCCCGGGCCCAGTTCAAGCCCTTCTTCGACCGGGCGATCGCGGCCGGTCTGCGCTCGGTGCCGCACGCGGGCGAGACCACGGGCCCGGAGACGATCTGGGAGGCCCTGACCGAGCTGCGGGCCGAGCGGATCGGGCACGGCACCAGCGCCGTGCGGGATCCCCGGCTGGTGGCCCATCTCGCCGAGCACGGGATCCCGCTGGAGGTCTGCCCGACCTCGAATGTCGCCACCCGGGCGGTGGCCGATCTGGACCAGCACCCGATCCGGGAGCTGGTGGCCGCCGGGGTGGTGGTCACGGTGAACAGCGACGACCCGCCGATGTTCGGTACGGATCTCAATACCGAGTACGAGGTGGCGGCCCGGCTGCTCGGCCTGGACGAGCGGGGCGTGGCCGAACTGGCGAAGAACGCGGTGACGGCGAGCTTCCTGGACCCGGCGGGCAAGGACCGGATCGCCGCGGAGATCGACGCCTACACCACCGCCTGGCTCGCGGCCCCGGGCGACTGACCGATGGCGGCCGTCGGCCCGCGCGCCGTACCGGAGTCCCTCCCGGAGCGTGTCCTTCCGGGGTCCGGGCGGGACGTCCCGGCGCGTCCGGTGGCCGCGGTCGCGCACCGGGGCGACCCGTACCGCGTCCGGGAGAACACCCTGGCGTCGCTCCGTTCCGCCCTGGCGCACGGCGCTGACGCGGTGGAGGTCGACGTCCGGCTCACCGCCGACGGCGTGCCCGTACTGCTCCACGACGCCACGCTGAAGCGGCTGTGGCGCCGGGACGTGCCGCTGTCCCGGCTGACCCGGGCCGAGGTCGCCGGGCTGACCGGGGGCGGGGTGCCGGAACTCGCCGAGGCGCTGGCGTTGATCACGGCGGCCGGGGCCCGGGTGATGCTGGATCTGCCCGGTGCGGACCGGGCGGCGGTCCGCGCGGTGGTGGGTACGGTCCGGGCGGCGGGCGCGGCGGACGCGGCGTACTACTGCGCGGGTCCCGCGACGATGCTCGCGGTCCGGGAGGCCGATCCCGCCGCCGAGATCGCCCTGACCTGGACGACGCTCGCCCCGCCCCGGCCGGTACTGCTGGCCGCGGTCGGTCCCCGGACCCTGAACTACCGGTTCGGCCTGGTGAGCCGGGCCCTGACGGACCGGCTGCACGGCGAGGGGCTGCTGGTGTCGGCCTGGACGGCGGACACCCGGCGCACCATGCGGCGGCTGGTCGCGGCGGGGGTCGACTCGATCACCACCAACCGGGTCGCCGTCCTCCGTTCCGTACTCGGTGCCCGTCCGCCGGGCCGGGCGGCGGACGGTCCGGCATGATGACCGTGCGGCCGGGCGCCGGATCCGCCGCCCGGCACCGACCGCACCCACCGCACGGAGGAGCGCCATGAGCCCGAACGAACCCAGGGGACCGCGGAGTCCGGTGGGTGACAGCAGGATCCGTACGGATGTGGCGCACAACGCCCGGGTGTGGAACCACTGGCTGGGCGGCAAGGACAACTACCCGGTGGACCGCGCGGTCGGCGACCGTGTCACGGACCTCTATCCGAGTATCGGCGAGGTCGCCCGCGCCGACCGGGCGTTCCTGGGCCGGGTGGTGACGTTCCTGACCGCGGAGGCGGGGATCCGGCAGTTCCTGGACATCGGCACCGGGCTGCCGACCGCGCAGAACACCCATGAGGTGGCACAGCGCGTGGCGCCGGAGTCCCGGGTGGTCTATGTCGACAACGACCCGATCGTGCTGACGCATGCCCGGGCGCTGCTGACCTCGTCGGCCCGGGGCCGGACGGAGTACATCGACGCGGACGCCCACGATCCGGCGGTGATCGTGGGGGCGCTGCGGCCGACGCTCGACCCGGACCGGCCGATCGCCGTGATCATGCTGGGCATCCTCAACTTCGTCCTGGACACCGAGAAGGCGCGGTCGGTGGTCCGGACGCTGATGAACGCGGTGCCGTCGGGGAGCTATCTGGTGATCACCCATCCGACGCTGGAGCTGGGCGGCGAGGGGAACGCGGAGGCGATGGCGTTCTGGAACGAGAACGCGACACCGCCGATCACGGCCCGTACGGGCGCGGAGATCGCCTCGTTCCTGGACGGTCTGGAGCTGCTGGAGCCGGGTCTGGTCTCCTGCTCCCGGTGGCGTCCCGAGCCCGCGGCGGACGGGTCGCTGCCGCCGGTGGTGGCGCAGTACGGCGCGGTGGCCCGCAAGCCGTAGCGCCGGTACGGCCCCGGTACGGCGAAGGGGCGCGGGCACGGGCCCGCGCCCCTCGTTCCGTACCGGCGGCCGTTACGGCTCCGGTCCCCGCACCGGTGCGGGTGCGGGTCAGGCGTCCAGGGACGTCATCACGTGCTTGATCCGGGTGTAGTCGTCGAAGCCGTACGCCGACAGGTCCTTGCCGTAACCCGACTTCTTGAAGCCGCCGTGCGGCATCTCGGCGACCAGCGGGATATGGGTGTTGATCCAGACGCAGCCGAAGTCGAGGGCCTTGGACATCCGCATCGCCCGGCCGTGGTCCTTGGTCCAGACCGAGGACGCCAGGGCGTACTCGACCCCGTTGGCGTACTCCAGCGCCTGCGCCTCGTCGGTGAAGGACTGGACGGTGATGACCGGGCCGAAGACCTCGTTCTGGACGATCTCGTCGTCCTGCTTGAGGCCGGAGACCACGGTCGGGGCGTAGAAGTAGCCCTTGTCGCCGACCCGGTGGCCGCCCGCCTCGACCTTGGCGTGCGCGGGCAGCCGCTCGATGAAGCCGGTGACCTGGGCGAGCTGGTTGGCGTTGTTCAGCGGGCCGTAGAGCACGTCCTCGTCGGGGGCGCCGGTCCTGGTCTCGGCCGCGGCGGCGGCGAGGGCGGCGACGAACTCGTCGTGGACGGACTCCTGGACCAGGACGCGGGTGGCGGCCGTACAGTCCTGTCCGGCGTTGAAGTAGCCGGCGACGGCGATCTCCTCGACGGCCTTGGCGATGGCGTCACTGTCGAGGTCTCCGAAGACGACGACCGGCGCCTTGCCGCCCAGCTCCAGGTGGACCCGCTTGAGGTCCTTGGCGGCGGACTCGGCGACCTGCATCCCGGCCCGTACGGAGCCGGTGATGGAGGCCATCGCGGGCGTCGGGTGCTCCACCATGGCCCGGCCGGTGTCCCGGTCGCCGCAGATCACGTTGAAGACGCCCTTGGGCACGATCGCGCCGATGATCTCGGCGAAGAGTGTGGTGGAGGCGGGGGTGGTGTCCGAGGGCTTGAGGACGACCGTATTGCCCGCGGCGAGCGCCGGGGCGAACTTCCACACGGCCATCATCATCGGGTAGTTCCACGGCGCGACCTGCGCGCAGACGCCGACCGGCTCACGGCGGACGATGGAGGTCAGGCCCTCCATGTACTCACCGGCGGAGCGGCCCTCCAGCATCCGGGCGGCGCCCGCGAAGAACCGGATCTGGTCGACCATCGGCGGGATCTCCTCGGTCCGGACCAGCTCCAGCGGCTTGCCGGTGTTCTCCGACTCGACCGCGATCAGCTCCTCCGCCCGCTCCTCGAAGGCGTCCGCGATCTTGAGGAGGACCCGCTGGCGCTCGGCGGGGGTGGCGTCGCGCCAGGCGGGGAACGCGGCGGCGGCGGCCTCCATGGCGGCGTCGACGTCCGCCTGGCCGGAGAGCGGGGAGGTGGCGTAGACCTCTTCGGTGACCGGGTTGACGACATCGAGGGTCCGCCCGTCGGCGGCGTCCCGGAACTCCCCGTTGATGTAGTTGCGCAGACGACGCGGCTCGGTGGTCACTGTTGCCACCCCTCCTGATCTGACGGCCTTGTCAGGTCGGTTCTTCTCCGTGCCCGGGTGAGGATCCACCCAGTTCAGTCCACCCTAAACCGTCCAGTGACGCTTTCGACAGCCCCGACCCACCTCACCTTCGGATTCAGTATCCATAGCGCCCTTGAACAACGAATTTCATCGCTCGGGGCTTGCGAGACGGAGGAGTCCCGGTGCAGAGTGAGGAGGTGGCCAGTCGAAGCGCAGACTCCAGGAACGGGTCCGCCGGGAATTCACACCCCCCGGCGATCGACGCCGTATCCCTCGCGATCATCGAACAGCTCCAGGAGGACGGACGCCGTCCTTACGCCGCCATCGGCAAGGCCGTCGGCCTCTCCGAGGCGGCGGTGCGCCAGCGGGTGCAGAAGCTGCTCGACCAGGGCGTCATGCAGATCGTCGCCGTGACGGACCCGCTCACCGTGGGCTTCCGCCGCCAGGCGATGGTCGGTATCCGGGTGGAGGGCGACCTCGACCCCGTGGCGGACGCGCTGACGGCCATGGCCGAATGCGAGTACGTGGTGATGACCGCGGGCTCCTTCGACCTGATGGTGGAGATCGTCTGCGAGGACGACGACCACCTGCTCGAAGTGATCAACAAACGGATTCGCGCGCTCCCCGGTGTGCGGTCCACCGAGAGCTTCGTCTATCTCAAGCTCAAGAAGCAGACCTACATGTGGGGAACCCGATAGCCGTGAGCAAGGACCGCAGCGACCTGTCAAAGACCGCCTACGACCACCTGTGGATGCACTTCACCCGCATGTCGTCGTACGAGAACTCCCCCGTCCCCACCATCGTCCGCGGTGAGGGCACCTACATCTACGACGACCGGGGCAAGCGCTACATAGACGGCCTGGCCGGGCTCTTCGTGGTCAACGCCGGACACGGCCGGGTCGAGCTGGCCGAGACCGCCTACAAGCAGGCGCAGGAGCTGGCGTTCTTCCCGGTGTGGTCCTACGCCCACCCGAAGGCCGTCGAACTGGCCGAGCGGCTGGCGAACGAGGCCCCCGGCGACCTCAACAAGGTCTTCTTCACCACCGGCGGCGGCGAGGCCGTCGAAACCGCCTGGAAGCTGGCCAAGCAGTACTGGAAGCTCCGCGGACAGCACACCAAGTACAAGGTGATCTCGCGTGCGGTGGCGTACCACGGCACCCCGCAGGGCGCCCTGTCCATCACCGGCCTCCCGGCCCTGAAGGCCCCCTTCGAGCCGCTGGTCCCCGGCGCGCACAAGGTGCCCAACACCAACATCTACCGCGCCCCGATCCACGGCGACGACCCCGAGGCCTTCGGCCGCTGGGCCGCCGACCAGATCGAGCAGGAGATCCTCTTCGAGGGCCCGGAGACCGTCGCCGCGGTCTTCCTGGAGCCGGTGCAGAACGCCGGCGGCTGCTTCCCGCCGCCGCCCGGCTACTTCCAGCGGGTCCGCGAGATCTGCGACCAGTACGACGTGCTGCTCGTCTCCGACGAGGTCATCTGCGCCTTCGGCCGGCTCGGCACCACCTTCGCCTGTGACAAGTTCGGCTACGTCCCGGACATGATCACCTGCGCCAAGGGCATGACGTCGGGCTACTCCCCGATCGGTGCCTGCATCGTCTCGGACCGGATCGCCGAGCCGTTCTACCAGGGCGACAACACCTTCCTGCACGGCTACACCTTCGGCGGCCACCCGGTCTCCGCCGCGGTCGGCATCGCGAACCTCGACATCTTCGAGCGCGAGGGCCTCAACCAGCACGTCCTCGACAACGAGGGCGCCTTCAAGGCCACCCTGGAGAAGCTGTACGACCTGCCGATCGTCGGCGACGTCCGCGGCAACGGCTTCTTCTACGGCATCGAGCTGGTCAAGGACAAGGCCACCAAGGAGACCTTCACCGACGAGGAGACCGAGCGCGTCCTCTACGGCTTCCTCTCCAAGGCCCTCTTCGACAACGGCCTGTACTGCCGGGCCGACGACCGCGGCGACCCGGTGATCCAGCTCGCCCCGCCGCTCATCGCCGACCAGTCCACCTTCGACGAGATCGAGGCCGTCCTGCGGGCCGTCCTCACGGAGGCGTGGACCAAGCTCTGAGCACCCCGGCGGCCGCACGCCCCCGGACCACGGCCCGGGTACGCCCATCCGAGTGGATGGCGGGTACCCGGGCCGTGTGGTTCCCCGGCCCCCGCGGCCCGCTGCCCGATGGTGGTCCCCGTAATCCCCGGGCCATGGATCACGGGACGGCCCCGGGCGTGCGCCGGTGACCGATCCGCCCCCGGATCGTTCCCCCGGACGGGGGAACGTTCCGGAACCGGGCCGCAGCCGGCCGAGGCCGCCGCATCCGATCAGAGGCGAGGTGTACGCCATGGAGGCTCCGCCGGACGACGACGTACTGTGGGCGCGCTCGTTGCACCACACCCACCGCGGTTCACCGGCGCTCACCGGTGTCGACATCTCGGTCCGGGAGGGCGAGATCCTCGCGGTCCGCGGCCCGAGCGGCGCCGGGAAGACGACCCTGCTGCGCTGCCTCTCGGGCCAGCTCGTCCCCGCCGAGGGCGAGGTCTGGTTCAACGGCACCCCCGTCCACACCCTGCCCGCCGCCCACCGCGAACGGCTCCGCCGGGAACGGTTCGGCTGGATCGGCCCCGACGCGGCCCTCGTCCCCGAGCTGACCGTCTGGGAGAACGCGGCCCTGCCGCTGCTGCTGCGCGGCGTACCGCACCGGCGGGCCAGGACCGCCGCCCGGGACTGGCTGGAGCGGCTCGACATCGGCGCCGTCGCCCGCCGCCGCCCCGACACCCTCACCCCGGCCCAGCGGCAGCGGACCGCGACCGCCCGCGCCCTGGTCGCCGAACCCGCCGTCCTCTTCGCCGACGAACCCACCGCCACCCTGCACCGCGCCGAAGCCGGCCAGCTGCTCCGTACGGTCCTGGCCGCGGCCCGCTCCCACCGGATCACCGTCCTGCTCGCCGGCCACGACGCCGAGGTCGCGGCCCTCGCCGACCGGGAGCTGACCCTCCTCGACGGGCGGCGTACCGACCCCGGCCCCCGCCCCCGCCCCGGCGCTCCGGCCGCCGACGCCGACGCCGATGCCGACGGCACGGAAGGCCGGGCCGCGTGCTCGCTCTCCGTCTAGCCCGCGGCGCCCGCCCTCTCGTCCTGACCCGTCGGCTCCTGGTCGCCGCGGCCTCGGCCGGAGTGGGCTTTCTGCTGCTCAGCGCTCTGACCCATGCCCTCGCCCACCCCGAGGACCCGTCGGCGTCGGTACTGCGCCTGGTCTGGTGCCTGGTCCCGCTGGCCGCCACCGTCCACTTCGCGGTGACCGTCGCCAGGACCGACCCCGGCACCCGGCCGCGCGGCGGGCTCTCCGCCGTCGGCCTCGGCCCCGCCCGGCTGGCCGCTCTGGCCGCCGCGTCCACGGCGATCGCCGCCACCCTCGGCAGCGCCCTCGCCCTGCTGTTCTTCCTCCATCTGCGCGGCGATCTGACCGGGCTGCCGTTCGACGGGGCCGCCGCCGAACTGCTCGCCGCCGACCGGCCGCTGCCCGCCGCCGCCGCGCTGACCCTGCTGGCGCTGCCGCCGCTGACCGCGACCGCCGCGGCCGTACTCGCCCTCCGGCCCCGGCCCCGTCGAACGGCGGCCCGGACCACTCCCCCGGATCCGGACCACGCCCCGGCACCGGCCGATCTCGCCACCATGCCCGGCGGGCTGCCCTGGGGCTGCGCGCTGACCGCCGCGGGCCTGGCCATCGGCGTCTACACGGCCCGTACCGGCACCGGCGGCGACGTACCGCTCCCCGGCGACCTCGGCGCCGACCCGGCGGGCGTCCTCACCGGCTGGGCGGTCACCGCCGTCGGCCTGGCCGTCGCGGGCCCGGCGCTCACCCATGTCGCGGGCCGTCTCCTCCAACTCGCCGGGCCCGGCGCCGTACGGCTCCTCTCGGGCCGGATCCTGATGGCCGAGGCCCGCCGGATCGGCCGCCCCCTCGGCGTGGTGTCGGCCGTCGCGGCGGCCGTGATCGCCGCGGTGACCCTGAGCGGCGAGGGCTCCCGCCCCTTCGGCCCGCTCACCGGCCTCGGCGCGGCCCTCGTCATCGCCTGTACGACGGCGACCCTGCTGGTCACCGCCGCGGAGGCCCGGAGGGTACGGAGCGATGTCCGTACCGAACTGCGCCGGATGGGCGCGCCCGGTTCGGCGCTGCGGGCGGCGGCCGGACTCCGGGTCGTCGCCCTGCTGACCGTCTTCGCCCCGCTGACCTGGGCGATCGCCACGCTGGCCGCGGCGCCCCTGCGGGGCTGACACCGCCGCCGTACGGGCCGCGGCGGGCCCGGGGGCCGGGTATGACCCGCGAGGTAATCGACCGGTCCGGGGCGGCCCGGCAGGATCGTTCCCGACGACGCCACCGCGCCCGAAGGGACCCCGCCATGACCACCGATGCGACCGCTACCACGACCGCCGCCGGAACCACGGAAGCCCCCGAGCCCGCCGGGACGGCGGCGACCCGGGCCGTCCTGGACGCGTTCCTGGCCCGGCTGGGCGACGGGTCGCCGGAGGCGCTCGCCGAGCTGTACGCGGAGGAGGTCGACTGGTACATCGCCCCCAATCCGCGGGTGCCCTGGATCAAGCCGCGCTCGACCCGGGCCGATGTCGCCGACCACTACCGGGAGCTGGCGGAGGGCCGGGAGCTGGACCCGGAGCGGACCGGGTTCGACGCCGTCGTGATCACCGGCGAGGACGCGGTCGTGGTCGGCTCGTTCGCCGGTACGGTCCGCCGCACCGGCAAGGCGTTCCAGTCGCCGTTCGCCCTCCACTTCACCGTGCGGGACGGCCTGATCGTCCGCTTCCGCGTGATCGAGGACAGCCTCGCCATCGCGGCGGCCTGCGCGGAGGACCCGGCCCCGGAGTCCTGACCGGAGGCGCCCGGGCGCGTGAAAGGGCCTGTTGCCCGGGGCCGGGAGACGGCGAACCGCCCCCGGCTATCCCCGCGCGGGCCCCTCCCCGAGGACGACCACCTCGTCCCGGGCGAACTCCACCCCCACCCGTACCCCCTGCTCCGGCGCGTCCCGGAGACCGGTCTCGGCCTCCAGTACGGGGCCGGACTCCGGGCACAGCCGCAGGGCGACATGGGTGCCGCGGAACGTCCGGGACTCCACGAGATACCCGGGCCCCTCGCCCGCGCCGGGCGCGGTGAGCCGTACGCCCGACGGTCTGATCATCACGTCGTACGTGCCGTCCGGCACCGGGCCGAGGACCGGGACCCGGCCCCAGTCGGTGTCGGCGGCGCCGTCGCGGACCACGGCGTCCGCGGTGACGTTGTCGAAGCCGAGGAAGCGGGCGACGAACGCGTCCGCCGGACGCCGCCAGACGTCCAGCGGCGCGCCGCTCTGCGCGATCCGCCCGTCCCTCATGATGACCACCCGGTCGGCGAGGGCGAAGGCCTCGCCCTGGTCGTGGGTGACGGCGAGCACGGTCGTACCGAGCCGCCCGAACAGGGCCCGCAGTTCGACGACGAGCCGCTCCCGCAGGCCCCGGTCGAGCTGGCCGAGGGGTTCGTCGAGCATCAGCAGCCGGGGTTCGGGCGCGAGCGCGCGGGCAAGGGCCACCCGCTGCTGCTCGCCGCCGGAGAGCGATGAGACCGCGCGCGCCTCGGCTCCCGGCAGCCCCACCAGTTCCAGCAGTTCGGTGACGCGGCGCCGTTGCGCGGCCCGGTCCGCTCCCCGGCCCCGGCCCTGCATGCGCAGTCCGAAGGCGACGTTCCCGGCGACGTCCCGCTGGGGGAAGAGCTGGTGGTCCTGGAACATCAGGCCGACACCGCGCCGGTGGACGGGGACGCCGGTCTGGTCGTCGCCGCCGAGCCGGACCCGGCCCCCGTCGGTGTGCTGGAGTCCGGCGACAACCCGCAGCAGGGTGGATTTGCCGCTGCCGCTGGGGCCGAGCACACAGACGATCTCGTGGTCGGCGACGGTGAGGCCGACCGCGTCGAGGGCGGCCCGGGCCCCGAACCGTACCGTCACATCGTCCAGTTCCAGCATCAGAACTCCCCGGTCGTGGCGGTCGTGGTGCGGGTCCGGATCCGTTCGAGCAACAGCAGCGCGACCGCGCACACCACCATCAGGATCGTGCTCAGGGCCATGGCCTGGCCGTAGTTCAGCTCGCCGGGCCGCCCCAGCAGCCGGGCCACGGCGACGGGCAGGGTGGGCTGGTCGGGGCGGGCGATGAAGACGGTGGCGCCGAACTCGCCGAGGGAGACCGCGAAGGCGAATCCGGCGGCGATCAGCAGGGCGCGGCGGACCAGCGGCAGATCGATCTCCCGCCAGACCCGGACCGGTGACGCGCCGAGTACGGCCGCGGCCTCCCGCAGCCGGTCGTCCACGGCCCGCAGGACGGGCAGCATGGTGCGGACCACGAACGGGACGCCGACCAGGGCCTGGGCGAGCGGTACCAGGATCCAGGACGTCCGCAGGTCCAGCGGCGGTTCGTCGAGGGTGATCAGGAAGCCGAAGCCGACGGTGACGGCGGAGACCCCGAGGGGCAGCATCAGCAGCGCGTCGAAGCCCCGGAGCAGCCGGCCGGTCCGGCCGCCGCCCCGGCGGGCGAGGGCTGCGGCGGCGAGCCCGCCGACGACGACGGCGATCGCGGTGGCGGCCAGGGCGTACCGCAGGGAGTTCCCCACGGCGTGCAGCGGCGGTACGAGGAAGGCGCCGCCGCTGCCTTCGAGGGTGCCGAGCGCCCGGTAGTAGTCGAGGCCGTAGCCGCGGGGGGTGTCGATGGAGCGTTCGACGAGGACGCCCAGCGGCAGCAGCACCAGCAGGGCGACGGTGGTGAGGACGGCGCCCAGCAGGGCCCACTGGCGGGGGCCGCGCGGCCGGTGCGCGGTCTGCCCGGGGTCGACCAGGGCGAGGGCGCTCTCGCGCCGCCGGACGGTGCGGGCGTGTACGGCGAGCACCGCGCCGACGGCCGCGAACTGCACCAGGGTGAGCACGGCGGCGGTCCGCAGGTCGAGGAGTTGCGCGGTCTGCCGGTAGACCTCGACCTCCAGGGTGGCGAAGCCGGGCCCGCCGAGGATCTGCACGATGCCGAAGGAGGTGAAGGTGAAGAGGAAGACCATCAGGGCGGCGGCGGCCACGGAGGGTGCGAGGGCGGGCAGGGTGACGGTCCGCCAGGCGGTGAACCGCCCGGCGCCGAGGACCCGCGCGGCCTCCTCCTGGCGGGGGTCGAGCTGGGCCCAGAGCCCGCCGACGGTCCGCACCACGACGGCGTAGTTGAAGAAGACATGGGCGACGAGGATCGCCCAGACGGTGGTGTCGAGCCGGACGCCCCACAGCTCGTCGAGGAGTCCGCCGCGGCCGACGAGGGCCAGGAAGGCGGTGCCGACGACGACGGTGGGGAGGACGAACGGGACGGTCACCACGGCCCGCAGCAGCCGCTTGCCGGGGAACTCGTACCGGGCCATGACATACGCGCCGGGCAGGGCGACCGCCAGCGTCAGCAGGGTCGACACCACGGCCTGCCAGGTGGTGAACCACAGCACGCCCGCGATGTCGTCCCGGCCGAGTACCTCGGTGATCCGGTCGAACCGCCAGGCGCCGCCGTCCCGCAGGCCGCGGCCGGTGATGGCCGCGACGGGGTAGGCGAAGAAGACGGCGAAGAACGCGGCGGGCAGCAGCATCAGCGCCGGCCGCGCCGCGTTCCCGGTACGGGACGGGCCGCCCCGCCCGGACCGGGAACGGGACGGGCCGCCCGTCACTTCACGACGGTCGAGGACCACGTCTGAACCCACTGCTCACGGTTCTCGGAGATGGTGTCGGGCGCCAGGGTCAGCGGGTCGGTGATCCGGACCCCGTGCCGGGTGAAGATCTCGGGCAGCTTCGCGCCCTCCACGACCGGGTTGACGAACATGGTCAGCGGCAGGTCCTCCTGGAACGTGGTGGAGATCAGGAAGTCCAGCAGTGCCTTGCCGCCCGCCTCGTTCTTCGCGCCCTTGAGGAGTCCGGCGAACTCGATCTGCCGGAAGCAGGTACCGGTGGCGACGCCGGTCGGCGCGTCCTTCGGCTTCGGTTCGGCGTACAGCACCTCGACGGGCGGGCTGGAGGCGTAGGAGACGACCAGCGGCCGGTCGCCGCCTTCCTTCTTGCCCCCGGCGGAGCCGGAGAACTCCAGGTTGTACGCCTCTTCCCAGCCGTCGACGATCTTGACGCCATTGGCCTTGAGCTTCTTCCAGTACTCCTGCCAGCCGTCCTCGCCGTAGCGGGCGACGGTACCGAGGACGAAGCCGAGTCCGGGCGAGGAGGTGGCCGCGTTCTCGGCGACCAGCAGGTTCTTGTACTCGGGCTTGATCAGATCGTCGAGGGTGCGGGGCGGCGCCAGCTTCCGGTCCGCGAAGTACTTCTTGTCGTAGTTGACGCAGATGTCGCCGGTGTCGACGGGGGTGACCCGGTGCTCGCCCCGGTCGAGCTGGACGTCGGCCGGGACCCGGTCGAGGCCCTTGGCCCGGTAGGAGGTGAAGATGCCGTTGTCGAGGGCGCGGGAGAGCAGGGTGTTGTCGACGCCGAAGAAGACATCGCCCTGCGGGCGGCCCTTGGTGAGGATCTCCTTGTTGAGCGCGACCCCGGCGTCACCGCTCTTGAGGACCTTGACGGTGTAGCCGGTGCGCTTGGTGAATTCCTTCAGTACGGCCTCGGAGGCGGCGAAGGAGTCATGGCTGACGAGGGTGACCGTCTTCGACCCCGTACCGCCGCCGGAGTCCTTGCCGCCGCCGTCGTCGGAGCCGCAGGCGGCCAGCACGGATACCCCGAGCGCGCCGGCCAGCGCGACGGCCGCGGTCTTTCTGATACTGCTCACGAGACGAATTCCTCCTGGTGACAGCCAGGAAGAGACGCGGCCCTGCCCGGATTCCGGTGGAATCCGGGCAGGGCGCAACAGCCGGAGTGTGAGACCGAACTTCCTACCCGGAATGACCCGGGCGAGGTTCAGAGGGTCTGCGGCCCCGTGGGTACCGCACTCTCAGCGCTGTGGCGCTCCCCTGTCGGAAATATGCAAATGTTCAGGCCAGCCTACAAGGTGCGAATCCCGCCAGGGCAGGGGGCGGCCCCGCCCGGTGGCGTACCGCCCGTACCGCTACCGCTCGGAGGCGGCGAGCTGCCCGCAGGCCCCGTCGATCTCCTGGCCCCGGGTGTCCCGTACGGTCACGGGCACCCCGTGGGCGGCGATGGCCTCGACGAACGCCTTCTCGTCCTCCGGCCGCGACGCGGTCCACTTCGATCCGGGCGTCGGATTCAGCGGAATCAGGTTCACATGGACCCGCCGCCCCTTGAGCAGCCGTCCCAGCAGGTCACCGCGCCATGCCTGGTCGTTGATGTCCCGGATCAGGGCGTACTCGATCGAGACCCGGCGGCCCGACTTCTCCGCGTACTCCCAGGCGGCGTCGAGCACCTCCCGGACCTTCCAGCGGGTGTTGACCGGCACCAGGGTGTCCCGCAGCTCGTCGTCCGGGGCGTGCAGCGAGACCGCGAGCCGGCACTTGAAGCCCTCGTCGGCGAAGCGCAGCATCGCGGGCACCAGCCCGACCGTGGAGACCGTGATACCCCGCTGCGACAGGCCGAGCCCGTCGGGCTCGGGGTCCGTGAGCCGCCGGATGGCACCGACGACCCGCTTGTAGTTCGCCAGCGGCTCGCCCATCCCCATGAAGACGATGTTCGACAGCCGCGCGGGCCCGCCGGGCACCTCGCCGTCGCGCAGCGCCCGCATCCCGTCCACGATCTGGTGGACGATCTCCGCGGTGGAGAGATTGCGGTCGAGCCCGGCCTGCCCGGTGGCGCAGAACGGGCAGTTCATCCCGCAGCCCGCCTGGGAGGAGATACACATCGTGACCCGGTCCGGGTAGCGCATCAGCACCGACTCGACCAGCGTGCCGTCGTGCAGCCGCCAGAGGGTCTTGCGGGTGGTGTCGTCGTCGCACGAGATGTGCCGCACCACCGACATCAGCTCGGGCAGCAGCTCGGCCGCCAGCTTCTCCCGCGCGGCGGCCGGGATGTCCGTCCACTCGGCGGGGTCGTGCGCGTACCGCGCGAAGTAGTGCTGCGACAGCTGCTTGGCGCGGAACGGCTTCTCACCGACGGCGGCGACGGCTTCCTTCCGCTCGGCGGGCGAGAGGTCGGCGAGATGCCTCGGGGGCTTCTTGGCTCCGCGGGGCGCGATGAATGTGAGTTCTCCGGGCTTGGGCATGGTCCATCCAGTGTCGCAGAGATACGACGAAGGGCCCGCCATCCTGTGGACGACGGGCCCTTGCCCTAAAAAACCGCGGGTCAGCCGGGCGGAACGGGGCTCAGCCGGATCCGACGAAGATCACCAGCAGCAGCCAGACCACCGGGGCGGTCGGCAGCAGCGAGTCCAGCCGGTCCATGATGCCGCCGTGGCCGGGGAGCAGGGTGCCCATGTCCTTGATGCCCAGGTCACGCTTGATCATCGACTCGCCCAGGTCGCCCAGGGTGGCCGTGACCGCGACCGCAAGACCCAGCAGCAGACCCTGCCACCAGCTGCCGCCGCCGACCAGGAACTCCATACAGAGCGCGCCGGCCACCATCGCGAAGCCGATCGCGCCCAGCAGGCCCTCCCGGGTCTTCCCCGGGCTGATCCGCGGGGCCAGCTTCCGCTTGCCGAAGCGCCAGCCGACGGCGTAGGCGCCGGTATCGCTGACGACGGTCAGCAGCAGAAACGTCAGGACCCGCTGCGCCCCGTCGTCGGCGGTGAGCATCATCGCCACGAACGTCGCCAGGAACGGTACGTAGAAGGCCGCGAAGACCCCCGCCGTGACGTCCTTCAGATACCCCTCGGGGGGCTCCGTCATCCGCCACACCAGGACCGCGAGCGCCGTCAGCGCCATGGCGACCCAGGCGCCTTCCGCACCGCGGACGTACCCGGCGACGACCATCGCGGCGCCGCCGACCGCCAGCGGCACCAGCGGCGCCTTGATCTGCTTGCGCTCCTGGAGGCGGGACGTCAGTTCCCAGAGCCCGACGACGACGGCGACCGTTATGACGCCGACGAAGACGGCTTTGACGACGAAGAGCGAGGCGACGATCACCACGCCGAGTCCGACGCCGACCCCTATGGCCGCCCGCAGATCGCGCCCGGCGCGCTTCTTCTCGCGCCGGCCGTCGCTCCGCCCGGCGGGCCCGCGGCCGCGGCCCGGTTCACCGCCGTCGTAGCCGGGGCCGGGCCCGGCGGGTGGCGGCGGCGGACCGGGCGGCCCGGTGGGAGCGGCGCCCGCCGGGACCTCGTCGCGGAAGAGCGGACCACCCCGGCGCCCGGGTCCCGGGTCGTCGCCGTTCGAGTGGCCCTGCTGGTCCCGCTCGTTCCGCCGGTCGCGATCGTCGGGACCTTCGGCGTTGTTACCTGCGTCGGGGAAGTCCGGCACGATGGGCATGGGCCGAGTCTGCTGTGCCTCGTGCCCGCCGTACGCGGGACCCGCCGATAGCGGGCCCCGGTCCTGCGGACGCCACTCCCCGACATAGTCGGCCCGCTGCGGGGCCCCCCAGGAAGCGTCGTTCATCAGACTTCGAGCAGCTCGGCTTCCTTGTGCTTCAGCAGCTCGTCCACCTGCGCCACGTACTTCGCGGTGGTGTCGTCGAGCTCCTTCTCCGCACGGCGGCCCTCGTCCTCGCCGACCTCGCCGTCCTTGACGAACTTGTCGATGGTCTCCTTGGCCTTGCGGCGCACGGCGCGGATCGAGATCTTGGCGTCCTCGGCCTTGCCCTTGGCGACCTTGATGTACTCGCGGCGGCGCTCCTCGGTCAGCTCCGGGAACACCACTCGGATGATGTTGCCGTCGTTGCTCGGGTTGACGCCGAGGTCGGAGTCGCGGATGGCCTGCTCGATGTTCCGCAGCGCCGTCTTGTCGAAGGGCGTGACCACGGCCATCCGGGGCTCGGGCACCGAGAACGAGGCGAGCTGGTTGATCGGGGTCAGCGCGCCGTAGTAGTCGGCGACGATCTTGTTGAACATCGCCGGGTGCGCACGCCCGGTGCGGATCGCGGCGAAGTCGTCCTTGGCGACCAGGACGGCCTTCTCCATCTTCTCCTCGGCCTCGAGGAGGGTCTCTTCGATCACCACTTGCTCCTGCGTGTCTTGAGTAGGCCCGGCTGACAACTGCCCGGTCGGGCGGAACCTGTCGCGTCTTCCCTGCACGGTCTCCGACCGGCAGGGCTTTGTCTATCCCCGGATATCCTCGGGCATCCGTTGCCGGACCCCCCGGACATCCCCCGGCTCAGGACCGGGTGCCCTTGTCGCTGACGAGCGTGCCGATCTTCTCACCCCGTACCGCGCGGGCGATATTCCCCTCGGCCAGCAACTCGAAGACGAGGATCGGCAGGGCGTTGTCACGGCAGAGGGTGATCGCCGTGGCGTCCGCGACCTTCAGATCGCGGGTGATGACCTCGCCGTACTCCAGCGCGTCGTACTTGACCGCGTCGGGGTTGGTCCGCGGGTCGGCGTCGTAGACCCCGTCGACCCCGTTCTTGCCCATCAGCAGGGCCTCGGCGTCGATCTCCAGGGCGCGCTGCGCGGCGGTGGTGTCGGTGGAGAAGTACGGCATGCCCATTCCGGCGCCGAAGATGACGACCCGGCCCTTCTCCAGATGCCGTACGGCCCGCAGCGGGATGTACGGCTCGGCGACCTGACCCATGGTGATGGCGGTCTGGACCCGGGAGTCGATGCCCTCCTTCTCCAGGAAGTCCTGGAGCGCGAGGCAGTTCATGACGGTGCCGAGCATGCCCATGTAGTCGGAGCGGGCCCGGTCCATGCCGCGGACCTGGAGCTCGGCGCCGCGGAAGAAGTTGCCGCCGCCGATCACGATGGCGATCTGGGCGCCGTCGCGGACCACGGCCGCGATCTCACGGGCGATGGCGTGCACCACGTCGGGGTCGACACCGAGACCCCCGCCGCCGGAGAACGCCTCTCCGGAGAGCTTCAGCATGAAGCGTCCGGCACCGGCCTTGGTCACGTCGTGCTTCCCGTCGTGGTCGCTGTTGTCGCCGGCTGCCTGGGTGGCGTCCGCGCCCTTGTTCATGGAGATCTCCTCGTGCACATACGAGAAGGCCATCGCCGCTGGGTACTGGTGTCCCTGTCGGCAATGGCCTCCTCGTCAGATCTGCGGTCGTCCGGCGCTCCGGGCGCGACGGCGGCGCCCGGGGCCCACGCGTGTGATGACTGCGGGGGAAACCCTAGCGGGCCGACGGATCGATCGCGTACTCGGCGTACCCGTTCCGTCCGGGTGGACGGTCCGGGTGCGCGGGTACTCTCGTTCCTGCGTCCCGGTCAGGCGCCGACACGGATCCGGGCGAAGCGCTTGAGCTCCACACCGGCCTCGTCGAGAACCTTCCGGACGGTCTTCTTGTTGTCCTTGGCGAACGGCTGCTCGAGGAGAGTGACCTCCTTGAAGAAGCCGTTGACCCGGCCTTCGACGATCTTCGGCAGGGCGGCCTCGGGCTTGCCCTCCTCGCGGGAGGTGGCCTCGGCGACCCGGCGCTCGTTCTCGACGATCTCGGCCGGGACCTCTTCGCGCGACAGGTAGGTCGGCGAGAAGGCGGCGATGTGCTGCGCGACGTCCTTGGCGGCGTCCGCGTTCGCGCCGGACAGCTCGACGAGCACGCCGACCTGCGGCGGGAGGTCGGGCATGGTGCGGTGCAGGTAGACACCGACGTACGCGCCGGAGAACTGCGCGAAGCGGTCGAGGACGATCTTCTCGCCGAGGTTGGCGTTGGCCTCGTCGACGTACGCCTGGACGGTCTTGCCGGCCTCGATCTCGGAGGCGAGCAGCGCCTCGATGTCCGCCGGAGAGGTGGCGGCGACGTGGGCGGCGAGCGCGTTCGCGACGGCGAGGAACTTCTCGCCCTTGGCGACGAAGTCGGTCTCGCACTTCAGCTCGAGCAGCACACCGGAGGTCTTGTCCTCGGAGATGAGGGAGACCACGGCGCCGTTCGAGGCGGTACGGGACTCGCGCTTGGCGACGCCCTTCTGGCCCTTGACGCGCAGCAGCTCGACGGCCTTGTCGACGTTGCCGTCGGCCTCGTCCAGGGCCTTCTTGCAGTCCATCATGCCGGCACCGGTCAGCTCACGGAGCTTCTTGACGTCGGCGGCGGTGTAGTTCGCCATGTCCTTCAGTCTTTTCTCGAAAGGTCGGAAGTCGAAGTCGAGACGGATCCGGCGGGGCCTGCGCCCGGCGGGGCCGCGACCCCTGATCGGGGTTCGCGGCCGGTCCGGATCCGGGGGCGGGCGGCGGGGCCGGTGCCCGGGGCACCGTACCCGCCGTCCTCACCTGCCTGGTGCGGCGGGGCTCAGCCCTGCGCGGCGTCCTCGGCGGGCTTGTCGGCCTCGGCCGCGGGGGCCTCAGCCGCAGGGGCCTCGGCAGGCGCCTCGGCGGTCTCGACGGCCTCGGCCGCGGGGGCCTCGGCGGGCTTCTCGGCCTCGGCGTCGTCGGCCTTCTTCTCGCCCTCGAGGAGGTCGCGCTCCCACTCGGCCAGCGGCTCACCGGCGGCCTTGTCACCCGGCTTGGAGTCACCGGTGGCGACACCGGAACGGGCGATGAGGCCCTCGGCGACGGCGTCGGCGATCACACGGGTCAGCAGCGTGACGGAGCGGATCGCGTCGTCGTTGCCGGGGATCTTGTAGTCGACCTCGTCCGGGTCGCAGTTGGTGTCGAGGATCGCGACGACCGGGATGTGGAGCTTGCGCGCCTCACCGACGGCGATGTGCTCCTTCTTGGTGTCGACGATCCAGACGGCGCTCGGCACCTTCTGCATCTCGCGGATGCCGCCGAGGGTCTTCTCCAGCTTCGCCTTCTCGCGGGAGAGGACGAGCAGCTCCTTCTTGGTGAGGCCGGAGGCGGCCACGTCCTCGAAGTCGATCTGCTCCAGCTCCTTGAGGCGCTGCAGCCGCTTGTAGACGGTGGAGAAGTTGGTCAGCATGCCGCCGAGCCAGCGCTGGTTGACATACGGCATGCCCACCCGCGTCGCCTGCTCGGCGATGGCCTCCTGGGCCTGCTTCTTGGTGCCGACGAACATGATGGAGCCGCCGTGCGCGACGGTCTCCTTGACGAACTCGTAGGCGCGGTCGATGTACGACAGCGACTGGAGCAGGTCGATGATGTAGATGCCGTTGCGCTCGGTGAAGATGAAGCGCTTCATCTTCGGGTTCCAGCGACGGGTCTGGTGACCGAAGTGGACGCCGCTCTCCAGCAGCTCCCGCATCGTGACGACGGCCATGGCCGTATCTCCTTGGATTCTCGGTTGATGTTCCTGACGCCCCGGCGCGCCTGCCACGAAGGACCGAGGGGCGCTGCCACCGACCCCGGAGGGGTGAGCGGTGGCGGGGCGTGCGAAGTCGACCCGGTGACCCGGATCGCCAGTAGAAGTGTACGGGACCCCGGCGGTGCCGGGTGACGGCGTTGTCCACAACCGCTCCCCCGTCCACAGGTCCGCGCCGTGATCCCCCGGGATCCCCTCCCCCGGCGCATCCTCGTCCCATGCCACGGACCACTGTCACCGCGCTCGTCCTGATCCCGGCCCTGCTGTCACCTTCCGTGATCGCCGGTCCCGGGTCCTCACCGCGCACCGCTATCGCACCGGCCCTTTCACCGGCCCCTCCGCCGGCCGCGCCACCGGCGCCGCCACAGGCCCCGCCACAGGCCCCGCCAGGGGACCCGTTACCGGCCCCGGGGCCGTCCTCACCGACCGCCGGGCAGGCCCGGCCGGACCCGTCCGTCACCCTGGGTGACGGGTGGCTTTGGCCGGTACCCCGGCCCAGGATCCTCCGCGGCTGGCGGCCACCCGCCTCGCCCTACGGCCCCGGCCATCGCGGGGTGGATCTGGCCGCCCCGCCGAAGACCCCGGTACGGGCCCCGGGACCAGGCCGGATCTTCTTCACCGGCCGGATCGCGGACCGGTCGGTCCTCTCCCTCGTCCTCGACGGCACCGGCGAACCACCCCTGAGGGTCACCTACGAACCCGTCGACACCCTGCTCCCCACCGGCACCCGGGTCACGGCGGGCGCCCCGGTCGCCACCCTCTCGGCCGCCCCGCGACACTGCCCGGAGAGCTGTCTCCACTGGGGACTGCGCCGCGGTACGGAGTATCTGAACCCGCTCACCCTCGTTCAGCGCCCCCGTATCCGGCTCCTTCCCCTCACCCGGGGCGACCCGCCCGCTCCTTCCCGGTCGGGCGGGGCGGGGCGCGCGGAGGTCTCCGCCCCGATCCGGCGCACAACGGTACGGACCACGCGAACGGCGCCGGGGGGTGAACCGGCTTCGACCGGCGCGCCCGGCTCCGGCGACGCGAGCCGCCACTGAAAGCCGTACGACCGGCCCGATCGGTCGGATCGGTCGGATCGGTGGGGTCGATCGGGTCGGCCCGGGCTGCCCGGGCTCTCGGGTCGAGCCGGGCTGCCCGATATTCCAGGAGGAGGCGGGGGTGGGGTGGGGGGCGGGGGGGGAGGGGGCCCCGGAAGGATCGGAGAAGTCAGGGGCGGACGCCGTGGAGCGCCAGGGACACCGCCGCGTCGGCGATGACGGCGGGGTCCTCGGCGGCACCGAGTTCGATCCGGCGTACGGCCGCGTCCACGACGCCCTGGAGCAGCATCGCGGCGAGCCGGGGCTGGTCGTGGCCGAGTTCGGCGAGGGCTTCGACGATCATGGCGATCAGTCCGCCGTGGGCGGCTCGGATCTTCTCCCGGGCGCCGTCGTCCAGTTCCCCGGCGGAGATGGCCACCACGGCCCGGTGCCGGCGGTCGCCGACCAGGGCGAGCTGGCTGCGGACATACGCCTCGACCTTGCCCTCCGCGGTGTCGGGCCGGTCCATCGCGGCCTCGACCTCCGCCGCCCAGACGGGGAAGTCCACGGCGCACAGTTCTTCGACGACGGCGGCGCGGGAGCGGAAGTACTCGTAGACGGAGGACCGGGCGAGGCCGGTGCGTTCGGCGAGGGCGGGGAAGGTCAGCGCTTCCGTGCCGCCTTCGGACAGCAGGGAGCGCGCGGCGTCGAGCAGGGCGTCGCGCTGCATGGTCCGGTGCTCGGCCACGGAGGCCGCTCGAATCCTGGGCACCCTCCCACTTTACGGATGCCGCGCAAGAGGGCGGGGTGTTTCGGCGGGTCAGCGGCCGACGTCGGCGAGCTTGGCCCGGAGCTGGAGCACGGATTTGGTGTGGATCTGGCTGACTCTGCTCTCGGTGACGCCGAGCACCTGGCCGATTTCGGCGAGAGTGAGGCCCTCGTAGTAGTAGAGGGTGACGACGGTCTTCTCGCGGTCGGGGAGGGTGTTGATGGCACGGGCGAGGAGCCGTCGCAGTTCGCGGTCCTCGGCGACCTCGACGGGGTTGTCGGCCGCGGTGTCCTCGAGGGTGTCCATGAGGCTGAGCCGGTCGCCGCCCTCGCCGCCGACATGGAGCAGCTCTTCGAGGGCGACGACGTTGGCCAGGGACAACTGACTGAAAACGG
The DNA here is from genome assembly GCF_040635975.1 of Streptomyces sp. NPDC006798. NCBI lineage: Bacteria > Bacillati > Actinomycetota > Actinomycetes > Kitasatosporales > Streptomycetaceae > Streptomyces > Streptomyces sp. NPDC006798. Next base: position 144,494 of record NZ_JBEYIS010000014.1, on the reverse strand, counting down.
CGTGGAGTTCGTCGATTCCGACGCCCATTTCGGAGGCGACTTCGCCTTCGGTGGGGGTGCGTCGCAGTTGGGCTTCGAGGGTGGCGTAGGCGCGTTCGACGGCCCGGGCCTTCTGTCGGACGGAGCGGGGGATCCAGTCGAGGGCGCGGAGTTCGTCGATCATCGCGCCGCGGATCCGGGTGATGGCATAGGTCTCGAACTTGATGGATCGTTCGATGTCGAACTTCTCGATGGCGTCGATGAGTCCGAAGATGCCGGAGGAGACGAAGTCCGCCTGTTCGACATTGGACGGCAGCCCGACGCTGACCCGGCCCGCCACGTACTTCACCAGGGGTGAGTAGTGGAGGATCAGTTGCTCGCGCAGCCGCTCGTCCCCGGTGGCCTTGTACGACTGCCACAGCTCCTCGACCGAGGAGGGGGCGGGGGGCCGTGCGGTGCCACGGGCAGCGGGGGGCACTGGCGCGCGATCAGACCCGGGGGTGTGCTGGGGCATGCGTTGCCTTGAGCCGTTCTGCTGTTGAGGGGGGACTCGGTGCGGGGGGAGGGGGGGTATGCGGGGGGTGATGGGCCCGGTGAGCGGTGGCGGGGTTCGTCGGGGAGTGGATATGTGTCCGGAGGTGGTGAGCGTAGCGTGACTGAATGGTCGCGGTGGGCGAAGGCCGGGTGGGCGACCGCGCGCGGAGGATCAGTCGTCCCGTGTCCGGTGTACCGGCGCCGCGACGGCGTACGCCGGTCCTCGGGTGTGGTGGACGGCACCGCTGAGGTCGCCCCCATCACTTTTTCACCCGAATGCTCCGGATCACGAACCGCCTCGCCGCTTGTTCGACTCGCGATTCGTCCGGTGGGCCAATTCCCAGCTCTCCCCTCTGCGTTCGACGAACCCCAGGGCGTGGAGTTCGTACAGACCGGCGAGTGTGTCGTCGGTGGTGGTCCCGGCCGTACCGGCCAGCTCGGCCGGGTGGGCGGGGCCCTGAGCGGGGAGGGCTTCGAGGATCCGGGTGTTTCGGGGTGTGAGCAGGTCCCTGGGGTGGACGGGGCCGCGCCGGTCGGGGGCCAGTTCGCCGATGGTGCCGACGAGTTCGGCGATGTCGTCGGCGTCGGTGACGAGGGTGGCTTCGCCGCGCAGCAGTTCGTGGACCCCGGCGGAGAGGGGGCTGGTGACGGGTCCGGGGACACCTGTCTCTCCGGACAACGCTTCTTCCTGGATATCGGCCCCGCCAGTCAGGACGCGCGGGTCCACCCGGCCCTCCACCCGGAAGGGCGGCACGAGGTTCAGCTCGTGCGCCGGTCGGTACCCGGGCCCGTCCACGGGCAGGGCCGCAAGGATCAGGTCCCAGGTGCCCGTGTTGCGCCACGTCTTGTACCGGGTGTGGATGCCCTTCCAGGCCCCGAACCGCTCCGGCAGGTCCTCCCAGCGACAGCCGGTGCGGACCTTGTAGAGCATCGCGTCGACCATCCCCCGGCCCGGCCTCAGCTTGTGGTGCGGCGGCTCCCATGCCTTGACGATCGGCTCGGCTGCTGCCCACATCGCGTCGGTCAGTTCGGAGGGCACCTTGCGCCCGGCTTCCTTGAACCATGCCGCCAGCGAGCACGCCAGCCCGAGCTTCGGCTTGGGCACCGGGCCCGTGATCGTCACCCGCACGTCGAGCAGGTCCAGGACCTCCTTCTGTTCGGCCGGGGTCATCTCCGCCAGCCGGGTACGCGCCATGTCGGCCAGCGCTTCCAGGTCGCGCGCCCGCTGGGCGGTGGCCTCGGTCTCCTCCAGCCACGCGGCGGCCTCGTCGCGCAGGTCCGCGACCTGGCGTCGCTCCTCTATAAGGGACGCGGTTACCTCAGCAACGGCCGACGCAGGCAGCCCCGCCTTGGCGTACTCCTTCACGGTGGTCGTGATGGCCTTGTCCAGGTTGGCAATCTGGCGGTCGAAATCGGCGATGCGGTCGGCGTGGCTGGTCTGGTCGCCCTCGGTCATGCCGACCCACTCAGCCGCCATCGCCTTGAGCCGGTCGGGGTCGCCCAAGAGGGTGACGACCTCGTCCCAGACCGCCGCCTCCATCGCGTCGGCGTCGACCATCTTGCAGTCGCAGCGGCCAGCGCCCGGGAACCGCTCGGACAGGCTGCTGCACCGGTACCACCTGGCGTTGCGGCTGGTGCTCTTCATGCCGACGTGGTGCGAGTTGCAGCCGGTGTGCTCGTTGAACAGTCGCTTCGACAGCGGGTAGCTGTGCGGCGGGGCCTTCCTCTTGCCGTTGGACAGCCGCCCCTTGGCGTTCTTGAGGGCGGCCACCTCGTCCGGGGTAAAGATCGGGTCCAGCTCGATGAACACGGTCTCGCCGTTGATCGGCTTGCCGTCCGGCCCGAACTTCGCCCCGTGTCCGGCCCTCGTGCGGTTGGGGTTCCGGAAGATCACCCGGGCGTTGAGGGTGGCCTCGGACCACAGCTTGTGTGCCGCGTTGGCTGCCGTCCACAAACCGCCCGAGCGGTTCCGCAGACCCATGATGTTCAGCCGCTCGGCAAGCTGGTTCGTGTTCATGCCGTCTTCGACGACGATGCCGTACATCGCGCGCAGGACCAGGACCTCGGCCTCGCACTTGATGAGGTGCGATTTACCTTTCTGACCCTTGCAGCAGATCTCGTACCCGTAGGGCGGGGTGCCGCCGGTCCAGCCGCCATCCTCGGCCTTCTCCTGTAGGCCGCCCTGGGTGCGCTCCCGGATGGTCTCCCACTCGGTCTCGGCGTAGTCGGCGTCAGCGCGCATCTTGCGACGACCCTCGACGGTGGTGTTGTCGTAGTCGCCCTGGACGACGGCGACAAAGACGCCGATCTCCTCAAGGCTCCAGACCCACCGCCAGAACGCGCGGCCGGTACGACCAATCGCCCGGCCTTCCTTCACGACCACCACGTCGAACGGGCGGGGCTTCCGGTGGGCATCCTCCATCAGCCGATTCAGGTCGGGCCGGTGGGCGGATTCGAGCGACCCTGAGATGCCCTCATCGACGTAGGTGCCGACGTGGGCCCACCCCTTCTTACCGATGTGCCGGGTGGTCCGCTTGCCCTGGTAGTCGATGCCGTACCCCTTGGCCTGGTCCTCGGTAGACACCCGGAGGTAATCGACGGCGCGCAGGGTGGCTGTGCTGGCGGTGGCTCGGTCGATCGCCGCGAGGGCCGCCGCCGTGTTCAGCTGGCTCATGCTGGTTCCTCTGGTTCTCAGCGTCGGCCCGGCCGGGGTGCTCCCCCCGGCCGGACCCGGTGGCGGGTGGGTCAGCCGACGAGGGCGAACTTGGTGGTGGTCTTGGTCGCGCCCTTGGCGTCCTGGTAGGTGAAGACGCCGCCCTCGACGGTGCCCTGGCGCTCCCAGCGCCCGACCTTGGCGGTCACGACCTTCGGGGCGGCCTTCTTCGCGGCGCGCTCCTCGGCCTTCGCCAGCTTGGCCAGCCGCTTGTCCTCGGCGCGCTTGATTCCGGCCGCCACCATGTGGGCGAACTTGAAGGCGCTGGCGTGCTTCACGGCCTCGGCGCTGGTGGCCACCCCGCCCTCGTCGGTCCGGCGGATGTCCAGGCCCAGGGCGCCCCACTTGATGAGCGCGCTCTTGAGCTTGGCGTCGTGCCCGGGGGCGAACAGCCGCTTGGTCTGGGCGGTGCAACCGGTCTCGAAGATCTGGTAGTTGCCCGACTCCAGGTTCTCCTCGGTCAGCTCGTCCGGGAACACCGCGTCGTAGCGGGAGCACTCGCAGGCGTGCAGCTCGTCGGCGGCGGGCTGGGCGGTCTTCGCGGCGGTGTTCTTGGCGGCCATTTCGGTACTCCCTGAATTGCGGCTTGTCGTGCTGGAAATGCCATTAAAACATTCAGCAAATTTGGCGCACAATTCCCAGCTAGAGCGTCATTCCGCATAGGCTCGACCGCACCCATTCCCGCACCTGAATTCACGACGAGTAACCGGTCCCGATATCACCCGAGCCGATATCACTGGGACTGTCGTACGACACCCCCTCCCACACCCCCCGTGCACGGGCACGGGGGGCCTCCGGGGGCGGCTGCGGCACGGCTACAGTGATATCGGTGGCACAGTGATATCGGCTACGACAGGAAGTCCTCGGGGTCTCGGCCGAGGGCCGACGCGAGGCGTGCCACGTTGTGCTCGGCGGGCGTCCGCTGGCCGCTCTCCCACTTCGCCACCTGGGGCTGATACACCCCGGCGGCCTCGGCCAGCTCCCGCTGTGACAAGCCGCTGAGCTTGCGGTACGCCTTCAGCCAGCGGGGATCGAACTTCGCCATGACTACTTCCCCTTCCGGGACTTGGGCTTGACCACGCAGAACAGCAGGTAGAGCGCCAGGAGGGTGGCCAGCGAGCCGGGCACCGCCCCGCCCAACTCGTGGCTGGCGTACGCCCACCCGGTCGCCAGCACGTTCAACAGGAAAAGGGCCGTCGGGACGGCCGGAATTCCGTCGTTCTCGTGGCGCTCGGGCTCCGCCAGCGCGGGCGGCGGCACCAGCTTGGGCGGCTTCGGAATTCCCGCCTTGGACAATCCGGCGCGCTTCTTGGCGGCGACGTCATTGGTGGTCGCCGACTCGAACGACACCACCCGTCCGGTGGCGGTTCGGAAAGTGGGCTTGAAGTTCTTGGTGGCCATTTCTGGCATCCCTTCCGGGCGCCCCAAGGTGTGTGTTTCCCTGGGGCGGTCCTCACTGAGGTGGCATCGGCTAGCAGGCTGGTTCACTCGGGTTTGGGGATTTGGCGCGACGCGTCGCCTCCTGAGGGCCCCCGACGGTCCAACCGGTTCTCTCGACCGGGGTGCGGGGGCCCTCGCTGTATGTCCGGGCAGTGCGGTTCAGCGTCGAATCGTTAAGGTGCGGCCGGCGAGCCCTCCGGAGGTATCTCCGAGGGCCTGAGACCCCCGGGCGGGCACCGAGTACCGGCCCCGGTACGAGAGGCCGTCCGTAGTACCGCCGGAGCCCTCCCGTGGGTATCTCGTGGGCTGGGCCCCAGTCCTGGGGGCCACCCCGCGCCGCGTGGGCCTCGCGTGAGGGGTTCCGGGGCCAGATCGGGTGGGCCCGGCCGGATCTCCCGCTTTGGGGGGTGTGGGGGTCTGTGCCTGGTCCGCAAGACCCGGGCCGACCTCGCCAGCAGATCCAGACCGGGTCCGGGCCTCAACTTGCCGGATCGACACGGGATCTGGACCGAGGTCCGGCGGTCGATGTCGACCCGGCAAGGTCCGGCCGACCTAGCGGCGGATCTCCTCGACCTTGGTCCGGCGGTGCACCGGACCCGCGATCCGGGTCAGGTCCGTGGCGAGGGCGTCGAACCCGTTGTTGGGGGTGCCCTCAGCCTGGGCGACGAGGACCAGGGCCCGAGCCAGCAGCACACGCGGCGGGGCGTCGTTGACGTGGTGGACCACGCCGTCCGCCTGGACCTCGCTGGTCCGGCCACGCGCCTCCGGCAGCTGCGCGCCCTGCATCTTGTGGTTGGCCGCGTAGATGACCCGCTCACGGTGAAGGGCGGCCTGGGCCAGCTCGGCCAGCGCCGACACCGCCGCGTCGAACTTCGCCGCGACGTGCTCCAGCGTGACGTCGTCGGCTTCGACCATCGCCTTGACCTCGGCCCGGGTCTGGTCCTGCCGGGCCTTGAGGGCGGCGGCCTTCTGGGCGGCCTCGTCGTCGGCCAGCAGCTCCCGGGCCTTGGCCACCTTCCGGGCGTGCTCCTCGTCGGCGATGGCCTGCTCGGCCCGGGTCATCAGGTCGTCGTTCATGGGGTTGCCTCCTCGGCATGAGTGGTGTGCGGAATGGGTGGGCTCACGCCCGTTCGGACCGTCGGTCATCCCCGGATCTCGGTGCGGCCGTCCTCGTACGTGCGGACCACGGCCCGGGTGACCGGGTCTCGGGCCTCGGTGTACGACTCCGGGTGCTGGCGGGACGTCGTCCGGGCCCGCTGGCCGGAGTGGCTGGCCGTCCGGCGCAGAGCCGCCATTTCGTGCTCGGCCACCTCGCCGCCGGGGTCGGTGTTCAGGGCCATGCCGTTGGCGACGCAGTGGTCCGTCACCCGGCGGCTGGTCTCTTCGTATCCGCGCCGCATCGTGCGCAGCTCGTCCACGCTCGGGCCGTCCGGGGTCGTCGGGCCCTGGGTGATCTCAGTGGAACCCTTCGCGATCTGCACGTTCACTTGCCTCTCGCTTCCTCTTCTGTTCGAGGTAGGACGGGCTCATCTGGTCGAACTCGCCCCGCTCGTACATCTCGTCCTCAATCTCCATCAAGGCGTTTACTTCCTTGATGCCCTTCATCAGGTCGCCCAGCAGGGACTTGGCTTCCTCGTTGACGTCTTCCAGGGCCGGTGCCGCCGCCAGCATCGCCTTGTAGAGCGAGTTCTGAATGTCGACGATGGCCTTGGCGGCAAAGGCGTAGTCGCGAGGGGTGCGCGCCATCCGGAAGACGGTTCGGGCGATGATCAGGTCTTCGCTCAAGCCCTCGGCAGCTCCGGCCTGGGCGACTCGCAGGTCATTCAGCCGATCCTTAAGGGGCTGCTCCATCTTGGCGCGGTCGAATTCGACGCCGTGAGCCTGGGCGATCTTCGAGACCATGAACGTTGAGATCCCGGTGCGCCTTGAAATCTCGTTACGGCCAAATCCCTGCTGCGCCAACACGATTACCAGCTCCGCGCGAGGGTCTACCGGTATGTCTTCGCCGACCCCCTGCCCTTCGCCCTGCTCCCCGTCCGGGTTGACCGGTCCCTCCAGCGCGGCCACTACTCGCCCACCTCCTCCAGCACCCTGCGCCGCAGCCGCTCGACCTCGTCCGGGTCGGCCTCATCGACCGTGGCCAGCAGCCGCAGCAGGTGCGCCGCCCCCGCGATCTGACGGGCCGTTCCCCGCATCTCGAACACCGCGTCGCTCGGCTGGCTTGCCATGAACATGCCATCCCGAGATTTGGTGGTCGGGCTTACGCCGTCCTCGTCGAACTGCCACAGCCCCATCCGGTCGATGCCCTGGCCATTGGCCACCCACCACCCCGGCGACGCCGCCGCGTATTCCGCCTGCTTCATGTCAGCTCACGTGTCCTTCCACGAGGTCTTCCAGCGAAACGTGGAACATGGCCGCCAGCTTGATCAGCGATTCCACGTTCGGCCGACATTCGTTGTTTTCCCACCGACTTACCGTCGACTGCTCCACGAGAAGAGCTTCGCTGATTTCTCTCTGGCTCATCCGCTGGGCTTCGCGCAGAGTACGCAGAGCCTTTCCGATGAACATCTGGAGTCTCCTTCCGTCCATATCCCCAGAAAATCATGCACATGCGCATACGCATAATTTTTGCGTTTCTGTCAAGTACCGCTCTGGGGCCACCTCGTGCTTTCCTGGTCCCAGCACACCCTGATACCGAGCCGACATTCGGCGGTGAGGTCATCACGGCGCATGTGTTGCGACCTTCCTTGGGGTCACGGGTGAGCCCCCGGAATGCGTAGGTTCCGGGGGCTCATTCATGTCCGCAGCGCTACAGCCCTGACCAGAATTTCCGGGGTCCGGTCGGCGGGTTCTGCGGCTCCTTCGGGGGCTGCTTCGCGTCCGACGCCCACCAGTACGGGTCGGGTCGCTCCGGGTCCTCCCCCGGGCCCTCCAGGACCACTCGATCCTGCGGCGCGTACACCCACTTTCTGGGTGCTGGCGGGAGCAGCCTCAACACGAGCCGCTCCGCGTGTCCGATCTCCTCGAACCTGGCCAGCAGGCCCGGCGCGTCGATCTTCAACACAACCGTCGCGTCGAACAGGCAGTTGAACCCTGCCCTCGCGAACTCGGTTCGGATGATCTGGTCGAGCTGCCCGCGCCCTGGGCCCTCGGTCACCTTGGCCAAGCACCAGTCCGGGTCATACAGACCATGCCGCCGGATGACGCTGAGCCGCTGCCCGAGCACTCGCGCCGAATACGCCTTCCTGAACTCCACGGCCACCCTGCACCTGCCTCTCACTTTGGCCGTGCGGGTCCTCGCCGGCCTAACTTCCCGTGTTGAATCTGTGATTCGTCGTGACTGGTCTCGCCGCCCTGCCTCTCCCCCGGCTGGCGGGGGCGACGGGCTGGCGTCGCGGCGGGCTCCCGTGGGGTCTTCCTGGCCCTCTGGGGCCGCCCGGGTGCTCTGTGCCCCGGGCGGCCGTCCGGTGGTCTCCGCTGGCCGTCCCGGGCTGTCAGCCCTCGGCCATCTCCGTGAAGTACTGCCACGCCTCCATGCCCAGCGGGTACAGCCAGTACGGGCCGCCCGGCATCGACGCCGAGTTGGGGACCATGAGCATGTGGTGCGGCTGGGGTCCGGGGGTGATCTGGCCGAACTCAGCGCGGTCGGCTTCCTTGACCACCGCTGTCTTCCACTCGGGCACCAGGGTCACGTTCCCGGTCTCGATGATCCCGGCCATCACTGCGGCCAACTGCTCCTTGAACTCGATGTCGTTCTCGGCCAGCTCGACGGCCAGCGGGTGCATGTTCGTCACTTCAATGCCTCAAATCCTGGGTGGGTGCTGACGTGCTGAAAGGGGCCCAGGCGAGGGGGGTACACAGTGCACAGTCGGTACACGGTCTTCCGGGGGTCGGCTCTCGGAGTTCTTTTTTTGGAATCCACCGGGAGAGGGCGTGTACCGGGTGTGTACCTGTGTACCCCCCTGCCCGCCGCTGTCAGACGGTGGGCAGAGTGGTCTTCACGCCCTTGAATCCGCGCTTGCGGACCCCGCCGAACTTCATGGCGTTCCGAGGCCGCTCGATGCCGTCGATCTGCTCGACGCCCGCCCACTCCATGAGCCGGTCACCGAGCTGCGTGACGTTCTTCGCGAAGTCCCGCCCGCCGTGGCTGCGCCAGAACTCGTACGCCGTCCAGAGGTCATCGTTCGAGATCTTCGCGTCAGGCTCGACGATCAGGTAGTCGTCAGCAAACTCGCCGAACGGGTTGTTCTCGCGCTGCCAGTCCTTGACCGCATTGGTCACGACCGGCGGGTCCTCGACGCGCTCGCCGTTGGCGACGCGCACCGCGCCCTTCACGGCCCACGCCAGGATGGCGGGGCCCTCCTGCCGGAGGAGCTGGCCGGACAGGTCCTCAACGCGCTTCGCCGGGTCGACCTTGGCGTCCATCTTGATGACCTTGACCCGGCGGCGGACGCCCTCCGTGAACGGGATGGTGGGCCGGACGTTGCCGTACATGACCATCGTGAACGTGGTCGGGAACTCGAACGACTTCTCGCCCTTGTGGGACGCGCGCTGAACCTTGTCGCCGGACAGTCGGTTGAACCGGGACTCGTCCAGGACCTGACCCTTGCGGGTCTCCGAGATGGAGATCATCCGGGCTCCGGCGAGGTTGGCCTCAGCCTCGGTGTGCGTGGCGGCGGCCTGCGCCGTCAGCAGGTCCGGCAGGGCCTGGGTGTAGTAGTCGCCGACGACTCCGCCAATGACCTCGATCAGCTGCGACTTGCCGTTGCCGCCGGGGCCGTACAGGAAGTAGGCGCGCTGGCCGTCGTTGTGGCCGATCAGGATCTCGCCGACCATCCGCTGAACGTAGTCAACGAGCTGGGCGTCGCCCTTGAAGGCCCACATCAGGAACTCTTCCCAGCGCGGGCACGAGGCGGTCGGGTCGTAGTCGATCCGGGTGCCTTTGGTGATCATGAACTCGCGGCCGTTCGGGAGGAGCTGGCCGGTCTTGAGGTCGACCACGCCGTTGCCGACGAGCAGCTTGTACGGGTCGGCGTCGAAGACCTTGCCCGACGCCTGGATCTCGGCCAAGTGTCCGGCCTGCTCGATGATGCCTCGGATGTTGGCCGAGCCCTGGAGCTTGCGCACGTAGCCGACGCGCTTCGACCGGCTCTCGTCGTCGTCCGGCAGAGCCTTGGCCTCGATCATCATCCGGTCGGTCATCTCGTGGACGGCCCGGAAGACAGTCGAGTTGTTCTGGACCCACCGCCGACCGTCCCAGCCGAGCCAGCCGCGCCCGATGACGTATCGCAGGTCCGCGCCCGACCAGTCCTTGAGCCGCCGGGCTTCGCCCAGGTGGCTGGCCTCGTACCGGCCGTCAGACACCGGCTCGGCGTTGACCGCCTTGGGCTTGTCCTGCTCCATCTGCCAGATTCGCTCGGCGGTAACCATCAGCGCGTCCTTGTCGTGGGGGGTGTCGGACTCGCTGTCGATCTCCTCCAGCGCGTCGAGGTAGGTGTTGAAGTCGTCGTTACGGTGCTTGCGGGCGAGGTGCCCGGCCACCTGGCCGAGCCAGTGCCAGCCGCGCCCGGGGTGGTCCGAGGGCAGCGCCCGCAGCTCCGCCAGCGACGGGCCGCCGGACAGCCCAGCGGCGGGGCGGGACGGGGTCCCGGAGCCCACAGGACGGGTGGGCAGGTACCGAGCGGCCTGCTGGATCTCCGAGAGCCACGGAGGGGCCACGGAGGACTCGCCCGCGTCCACCACCTGATAACGCTGGTTGTAGATCACCGAGCCGGGGGCGACGATGAGCGACGCCCGACCGGTCTTGATGTCGATGCCGGGGTACCGCTCCGGGTCAAGCGGCGCGGCCTTCAACTCGACTGCGGGATCGGCTCGGTAGACGAAGTGGAGGCTGTCCGGCCCGGAGGCCGTGTGGTGCGTCCGGGTCGCCGGGAGCTGGCCGTAATCGGCCTGGAGCTTGGCCAGCGAGGCCGTCCCGCCGTTCTTCGGGTCGACGTCGACGACGACCCAGCCGTCCAGGGTCAGCGCGACGTTCAGCCACTCGTGCCGGGCGAGCGAGTGCCAGTAGATCTCGACCTCCTCGAAAGAGGTCAGGGCCTTGTCCGGCCAACCCACCACCACGGGGCGCTTCTTGTTGACGGGCATCGGGAAGACGCCGAAGCCCAGTTCCGCGTACTCACCTGCGATCTCGTACGGCGACGCGGCTGCTTGCACCGCCGGGAAACTGCGTGCTTCGCTGGTCTCGTTGGTGGTGGTAGTGCGGCTCTCGTGACGACCCTCGGCCTGGTCCGCCGGGGGTCGCTCCATGTGTGTCGTCACTTGGCCTCGCCGCCCTTTCGCGGTCCGAAGATCAGGCGGATGAGTCGCTGGCGTTCGGCCTCGGTCATCTGCCGGGCGTCCTTGGCGATCACTTGGACCACCCGATGAGGGCCGTGTACTCGATGCCCAGGGCCTCAGCGATCTTGCCGATGGTCGGGAGGTCGGGAACGGACCGGCCGCGCTCATAGGCGCAGAGCCGGGCGGCGTCACCCGTGACGGTCGTACTGAGCTTGCGCTGAGAGATTCCGCGCTCTTCGCGGATCCGCCGCAGGGCGGCGGGATCGAACTGCAACATGGATGACCCATTCGAAAGAAGGGTGCCCAGGTGAGGCGGGTAACGACGGGGCGTCATATCCATGCGCTGGCTACTACCTGCTGACCCCCGACCTGGTAGCCACGGCTGCCGGGGTGTAGGACTACTCCACCATGGGCCTTACCACCCGCACAATGCCCGTCTGACCTTGCGTTTTCGGCAAGGTGAGCAGTCACGAGAAGTATTCAGATCAGTCACGAGAAGTAAGGCCGGCGAGCCCAACCCGACCCCGAGGTCTCCCCCGCGCCGCCAGCGGCCCCGGGCTGGTATCTCCCGGGCCTCCCGTGGGGTCTCCGTGGGCTTCCGGGGGTGCCTGGGGGCGTCCGGCCGCACCCGCCAGCACGAGGCCCGGGGACGGCCGGGGAGAGCCGTGTGGGTGCACCTTGGTCGGAGTGATTATGCGGAGTGACCCACGCCACTATTCTGGATGATGACAGGCCATCAGCCCGTGAGCGGAGTCGCCAAGTGACCGTGAACGCACAGGAGATCATCAAAAACCTACGAGCCCCAGACCAGCGGAACATGGGGCGCATCGAGACCGCCGAAGTGGGTGCCGACAACCTGAATCGGCTGTCATCGCTGGACGCGCTGGCCACCACCGTGCGTGTCTTCGACAGCAACGTGATCCCGGGCAACCTCCAGACGCCCAACTACTCGGCGGCGGTCATCCACGCCGCACACCCGAAGCTCCCTCACTACGAGGTGCGCCGACGGGTCCTGATCAAGGAGGAGCGAGCCCGCGCGTTCCTGCGCCGGACGTTCGACGAGCAGCTGATCGGCGCGTGGTTCATCATCGGCGAGCGCGCCATCACCAGGTGCATCGACATGGAGGACGAGGGCAACATGCACGCCCTCCAGCTCCGCCACCTGCTGATGCTGGCGACGCACGCCAAAATCTCCATCCAGGTCATGCCGGAGAAGGTCGTAACACCCGCGCTGGCCGAACAGTTCGCGCTTTACGGGATGGACGACGACCAGCGTGTTGGTTACGTTGAGACGATCATGGGGTCGTGGTACTCGACGCGGCTCGACGACGTGGCCAAGCTCCACTCGACGTTCAGCGACATCGTGAGGGAGGCCATGTCCCCCGACTCCACCCAGATGTTCATCCGAGAGGTTCTCGCGTCATGGCGATCCGCAAAGAACGAGTCACCCGAACTCACGTAGGCCAGCCGTTTCTGTTCAGCTCCGAATCGGCCGCAGGCGACGACTGCGTTGGAGTCGCCGGAGCGTGCCACGCGACGGCCGACGGGACAGTTGCTGTCCTCGACTCCAAGCGGGCTGACGGCCCGCTGATCGTGACCACTCGCCAGCCCTGGCGGGCGTTCATGGGCTGGGTGGCTGGCGGCCAGTAGGGCGCGACGGCCCAGGACGGTACTCCGGAGCGCACGGGATGGCGCCCCGGGGCCCTGGGCCCGGCGCAGGTACGAGAGAGCCCCGGAGGGCCCATCCCGCCCTCCGGGGCTCTCTTATGCCCGGCTACGCCGCGACGGCCAGCCGGAACCGGATCGGAGCTAGAGCGTTGCTCCCAGAAATAGGTGTGGGGACGCCCATGATGTGGCGGCCCAGTTCACGGGCGTGGCGGGCGGTGACGAGTGACCCGCTGCGGTAGGCGGCCTCGATGACGACGGTGCCCCGGCTGAGGGCGGCGATGACCCGGTTTCTGAGGACGAACCGGCTGCGGGTGGGGTGATCGCCGGGGGCGAGTTCGGCGATGACGAGGCCCTGTTCTCCGATCCGGCGGATGAGTTCGGTATGTCCGGGCGGGTAGGCGGAGTCCACTCCGCAGGCGAGTACGGCGATGGTCGCGCCGTCGGCGGCGAGGGCGCCTCGGTGGGCGGCGCCGTCGATGCCGAAGGCGGCTCCGGAGATCACGACCCAGCCCCGGTGGGCGAGTTCGGCGGCGAGGGTGCCCGCGGTGTGGGTGCCGTAGGGGGTGCAGGCCCGGGCGCCGACGAGGGCGACCGAGCGCAGGGCCCAGGTTCTGAGGTGTGGGGTGCCGCGGGTCCAGAGGCCGATGGGCCGGGTGGGGCCGAGGTCGTCGAGTTGGGTGGGCCATTCGGTGTCGCCGGGGCAGATGAATCTGCCGCCGAGTGCGGTGATGGCGGCGAGGTCGCGGTGAGGGTCGGCGGTCGCGGCGCGGGCCCGGTAGCCGGCGAGTCTGCGGGGTGTGGCGCCGGGCAGGGGCGGGTCACCGCCCTGCCCGGCGGCGGCGCCGGTGCCGGTGCGGCTGCTGGTGATGCGGTGGAGCACTTCTACGGCGCCGTAGTCGGCGAGCCATCGCCCGGCGAGTTGGTCGCCGGGTTCGACGACGCGGGTGAGCGCGGCGCGGGCGAGCCGTTCGGTGTCGTCCCGGGGGCCGGTTTCCCGGGGGTACGGGGAGCCGGTGGCTGATCGGTCCGGTGGCCGTAGCGCGTGTCGGGCGGTGGGGCCGGGTGGGGGTTCCTCGGTCACGGGGTGTCTCCTCCGGTGGGCCGGGTGGCGCCCCGGGGTACTCCGGTACGGAGTTCGAGGGCGAGGGCGACGTCCTCGTTCCGGGGCCGGTCACGGCCGGTGAGGTCGGCGATGGTCCAGGCGACGCGGAGGACTCGGTCGAGTCCGCGGGCGGTGAGGAGTCCTCGTTCGAGGTCGCGTTCGGGTGCGGAGAGGGCGCCGGGGGCGACGGGCCAGCGGGTGCGCAGTTCATGGCCGGGGATCTCGTTGTTCATGGTCCAGGGGGTGTCCCGGAGCCGGTGGGCGGCCCGTTCGCGGGCCTGGTGGACCCGGTCGGCGACGGTGGCGCTGGGTTCTCCCCGGCCGCCTCGTCCCATGAGGTCGGCTCGGTTGACGGGTTCGACCCTGACCCGGAGGTCGACCCGGTCGAGGAGGGGGCCGGAGAGCCGGGACTGGTAGCGGCGGACGATGGCTGGGGCGCATTCGCAGCCGGTGCCGTCGCTGGTATGGCGGCCGCAGGGGCAGGGGTTGGCGGCGAGGATCATCAGGAAGCGGGCGGGGAGGCGGACGACTCCGCCGCTGCGGGCGACGACGACATAGCCGGATTCCAGGGGCTGGCGGAGCGCGTCGAGGACTTTGACCGGGAATTCGGGGGCTTCGTCCAGAAAGAGAATGCCGCGGTGGGCGAGGGAGACCGCGCCGGGGCGGGGCAGTCCGTTGCCGCCGCCGACGAGGGCGGGCATGGTCGCCGAGTGGTGCGGGGCGCAGTAGGGCGCGGTGCGGACGAGTGGCTGGCCGGGGGGCAGGATTCCGGCGACGGAGTGGACGGCGGTGACTTCGAGGGATTCCCGCCGGGTGAGGGGCGGGAGGATGCCGGTGAGGCGTTCGGCGAGCATGGTCTTCCCGGCGCCGGGTGGTCCGGAGAGCAGGAGGTGGTGTCCGCCGGCGGCGGCGACCTCCAGGGCGGTACGGGCCGCGTGCTGGCCCGCGACGTCGGCAAGGTCGGGCTGGTCCGCGGGGCCGCTGACGAGTCCGGTGCCGAGGCCGGCGCCGGGTAGCGCGAGTCCGGCGAGTATCGGGTCGGGGCCGTCGGTGACGGGTTCCTCGACGGGGACGGGTTCGTCGTTCAGTACGGCGATCAACTGGCGCAGGCTGCGGACGCCGAGGACGGAGACGCCGGGGACGAGGGCGGCTTCCCCGGCGGTCTGTTCGGGGACGACGACGTTGTGATAGCCGGCTTCGGCGGCGGCGAGGACGGCGGGGAGGACTCCGCGGACCGGCCGGACGCGGCCGTCGAGTCCGAGTTCGCCGATGAGGACGAGGTCGGCGATGGCCCGGGGGTCGACACGTTCGGCGGCGCCGAGGACGGCGCAGGCGACGGCGAGGTCGAATCCGCTGCCGCCTTTGGGTACGGACGCGGGGCTGAGTCCGACGGTGAGTTTCTTCTGGGGCCAGTCGGCACCGGAGTTGACGACGGCGGCCCTGACCCGGTCGCGGCTCTCGGTGAGGCTCTTGTCGGGGAGTCCGACGAGGGCGAAGGCGGCGATGCCGGGTTCGAGGTCGGCCTGGACCTCCACGACGACGCCTTCGACACCGACCAGGGCGACGGAGCAGGCACGGGCGAATCCCATCAGGCCACCCCCCGGACGTGTTCCACGACGGGTGCTCCGCGCCGGGGCAGCAGTACGCCGACGAGGTCGATCCGGATGCCGCCCGGTGGTGGTCCGCCGTACCGCTCGATCCAGCCTTCGGCGAGGCGTAGCAGCCGGGCGGCCTTGGCCGGGGTGATCGCGGCCATGGGGTGTTCGAAGGGCCCTGCCCTGCGGGTCTTGACCTCGCACAGCACGACGGTGTCGCCGTCGCGGGCGACGATGTCGATCTCCCCTGTGCGGCCGTAGCGCCAGTTCCTGGCGAGGACGGTCATTCCGGTCTCGGTGAGCAGGCGCGCGGCGATTTCCTCGCCGTAGTGTCCCAGTGCTTTCGTGGCGTTCATCTCGGCACCACCTCCTGCACCGAGAGTGACGCGACCGCCGTCCGCCCGTGGATCTTGGTGGACAACGGGGGGATTGTGGATAACTCCGTCACCCGTACAGGTCCGCCGGGCCGGTCTGCTCACCGGAAGCGGAGCGGACCGAGTGCGGTGCCGGAGCGGTCCCGGAGCCGTCCGGCAACGGTCCGGAAGCAGGACGGAAGGGATCCGGGAATCACCCGGTCATGGCGACGGCGGGCATCCGTGGGAACCGCGGATGCCCGCCGGGGCGCCGAAGGCCGCTGATCGGCCGCTGCTCAGCTGCCGGGGAGTTCGAGGTCGCTCTTGTTGAGCTCCTCGATGTTCACGTCCTTGAAGGTGAGGACCCGTACCTGCTTGACGAAGCGGGCGGGCCGGTACATGTCCCAGACCCACGCGTCCGCCATGGAGACCTCGAAGAAGACCTCGCCCTGTACCGAGTGGACCTGCATCTCGTAGTCGTTGGTGAGGTAGAAGCGGCGCTCGGTCTCGATCACGTATTTGAACAGTCCGACGACGTCCCGGTACTCCCGGTAGAGCTTCAGCTCCATCTCGGTCTCGTACTTTTCGAGGTCCTCGGCGCTCATGGCATGTTCCCCTTCAGCCGTGCGTCCCCCTATTGTGCGCCAGTCGCACCCGTCTCTAGGCGATTTCGGGGGCGAGGACGATCGGCGTTGGCGGGGGGCCCTCGTCGAGCAGCGTGCGCAGCAGCCCGGCGAGTCTGGTCGGGTACACCGTCTCACGCGTGGCGGACAGTTCGGCGGAGGTCCACCATCTCAGCCCGGTGACGCTGCGGCGTTCCAGTTCGGTCAGGGCGCCGGGCGCGGTCGTGGTCTGTTCGGTACGGGCCAGGTAGTACCACTCGTCCTGGTTCCAGCGGCGTCCGTCGAAGGGGAAGGAGCAGAGGCGCCGCCAGAGGACGGGGCCGAGCCGGACATCGGTGACGCCGGTCTCCTCGGCGAGTTCGCGCAGTGCGGCCTCGGCGCGGGTCTCGTCGCCCTCGAGTCCGCCTCCGGGGGTGAACCACCAGTCGTCGGTCGGGTCGCCCGGCTGGCAGCCGTGGACGAGGAGGATTCGGTCGTGGGGGTCGAGTAGTACGACGCGGGCGACTCTCCGCAGGTCAACGCCGCCGAAGCCGCCCGCGAAACCACCCGTGGAGTCGGCCGTGGAGCTGTCCGCAGAGCCATCCGGAAACCTGCCGGTACCACCGGGAAGACCGGGTACCGGGTCCGTCTCATCCGGCATCGGTGGCCGCCTCCGTCCGCCGTTCCCGCCGTTCGCCGCGTCGGCGCAGGGCTCGCCGTACGGGGTCGTGGAGTGCGCCGCCGAAGACCAGCAGCGCTCCGGCGGCCATGCCCCAGAGGATCGTCTTGACCGGTCCCATCCGGGAGATCCCCCCGGGCAGGTCGGCGAAGCCCTCGGGCCGTTCCAGAAAGGCGCCGTCGAGGGGCCACACCACGGCGTCCAGCCGGGCTTCCACGGCGGACCGGGGTACGGATCCGCCGACGGCGTCCTGGAGGTGTTTCCGGGAGTCGAGGGAGTTGTTCCGCTCGTCGCCGAGGAGGAAGAGGTGTCCTTCGGGGACGGTGGTGCTGAACTCGGTGGGCGACGCCGGTCCGGCGGTGCGGAGATACGGTTCGGCGACCGGGGTGCCGTTGACCGTGAGTCGTCCGTCCCGCCCGCAGCAGGCGACGGTGTCGCCGCCGGTGGCCACGACCCGCTTCACCATGGGCGTGTCGCCCCAGGCGGCGAGCCGGAACACCACGATGTCACCGCGGCGTACGTCGGCGCCGTCGATCCGTTCGGCGAGGACCCGGTCCCCCGCCCGTACGGAGGGTGTCATCGAGTCCGTCGGTACCAGATAGGGCCGGTACACCAGGGCGCCCCAGCCGAAACTCCCCAGGAAGAGCGCACAGCCGACGGCCACGGCCAGGCCCGACAGTTTCCCGCCGAGCCGGCCGTGGCCGTCTTCCGTTCGTCCGCCGCCCGTCCGTGCTGCCGTCATTCCGGCGCTCCCCCGCTCCAGGAGGCTTCCGGCCGTGCGGTGATCCCGCGCGGCCGCGCCCCGGGACGGCACCCTACCGGGCGGTTTTCCCTCGCGGGTCCGTCGCTACAGCCCCGGCTCCCGCCCGGCCGCGGGCGCCGTCGCACGGGTCGCGCTCGCCGGGGCGGTGTCCCGGGCCGTCTCGCGGGCGATCAGCCGCCGCCTGCGCCACAGCACCAGCGGTACGGCTCCGAGGGCGCCCATGGCCAGCGGCGCGGAGGAGGTCACCAGGGCGGCGGCCTTGTTCCCGATGCCGGGCTGGTCGTACGTCGAGGGGACCGGCAGGGTCGCCCAGCGGTTCACGGGCCAGGCGATGACCACGGCCCGCCCGACGACCTTGTCCACAGGGACGAAGCCGCCGTTGACGTCCTCGGTGTGGTAGCGGGAGTCACGGGAGTTGGAGCGGTGGTCGCCCATGACCCAGATCTTGCCGTCGGGAACGGTCAGCGGGCCGAAGGGCTGATCGTCGCAGGGGGTGTCGCCGGGGAAGATGTACGGCTCGTCGAGCGCCTTCCCGTTGACCTTGACCGGGCCGCCCTTCTTGCACTCGATCCGGTCACCGCCGACCGCGATGGTCCGCTTGATCAGGTCTTTCTCCTCGGCGGACGGCATCAGGCCGATAAAGCTGAGGAACTTCTGGACCGCGTTGGGCTCGGGAGTGGGCTCGCCCTCCAGCCAGCCGCCCGGGTCGTGGAAGACGACGACCTCACCGCGTTCGGGCTCGGAGCCGAACCAGGGGGTCAGCTTGTCGACCAGCACCCGGTCGCCCCGCTGGAGGGTGTTCTGCATCGAGTCCGACGGGATGGAGAAGGCCTGGACCAGGAACGTCTTGATCAGCAACGCCAGGACCAGGGCGATACCGATCAGGATCGGCAGCTCCTTCCAGAAGGAGCGCTGCGGCTTGCGGCGCCCTTCTGCGTCCTCTTCGTTCTCGTCGCCGCCCTCGGTGCCCTCCGGGCCGGGACCGGCACCCGGCGAGGGGGTCTGCCCCCCCGCGGGACCGCCGGGGCCGGAACCTCCGGGTCCACCACTGCCCCCGGTCCCCCGGCCGTCCCGGGGGGCACCGGGACCGCCCGGGCCGCCGGAACCGTCCGGCAGTTCGCCGGGCCTCCCGTCACCGCCCTTCACGGACGCCGCCGCTGGGGACGAGGCCACCGGCGACGCGGTGTCCCTGAGGGACGGCGACGCCACGGCGGGCCCGGCCGCCGGGGTACTCCCCGAAGACCCTTTGGCCCCGGCGGACCCGTCGCGCCCCTCGGGCCCGTCCTCCGGCTGCTCGTGTCCGGACTGTGCGCCGACCGCGACGTCCCGCACATCAACTCCTCAGTCTGTGTGAACCGTCCGCCCGTCCGCCACGGAGTTCTCCGCAGGACGACCAGACCCATCACTCCCATAACGAGCGAGAGTTCCGCAGGGCTCGGGAGGAGGACCATTCCTTTGTGGCCCTGGGACGACAGGGTATGCGAATCACCCCTCGCCACCTCACCATTCGCACGTACGTTCGGCACGGAGGCGTAGATCTCCTGCCCGTCGAGCCGGGCCCAGTTGCGCACCGGCCAGGCGATCACCACGGCCCGTCCGACGACCGCGTCCACCGCGATCGTGCCCCGCTCCGGCTCGTCGAGATGGGCCCGGGAGTCCGCCGAGTTCGCCCGGTGGTCCCCCATCACGAACAGCCGCCCGGGTGGCACCGCGACCTCGAAGGTCTGGGTCGAGGGGACATTGCCCGGTTTGAGGTACGACTCGGTCAGCGGGACGCCGTTGACGGTCACCCGCCCGTCCGGGTCGCAGCAGGCGACGGTGTCCCCGCCGACCGCGACCACCCGCTTGATCAGGTCCTGCTCGCCCTCCGACGGCAGCAGCCCGATGAAGGTGAGCCCCTGCTTGATCTGTTTGACGACGACCGGGTCGTCCTTCTTCTCGGGCAGGGCGGCCTCGCCCACGAGCCAGCCGCCGGGGTCCTTGAAGACCACCACGTCCCCCCGTTCCGGTTCGGAGCCGAACCAGGGGGTGAGCTTGTCGACCAGCACCCGGTCGTCGATCCGGATCGTCTGCTCCATCGAGCCCGACGGAATGACGAACGCCTGCACCAGGAAGGTCTTCAGCACCAGGGCGATCACCAGCGCCACGACGATCAGCAGCGGGATCTCCGTCAGCGCCCACCGCCGCCGCCTGCGGCGCACCTTGCGGGCCAGCTTGCGCCGCTCGGCCCGGCCGCCCTGCGGGACCGGCGAGCCGTCCGCCGTGCCGGGACCGGCGGAGGGCAGGGGGTCGGGGCGCTGTCCGGCGGGCCGCCCCCGCCTACCCATGCGGCCGTCCGTAGGCGGGGGCACCCGTACCGCCCGCGTCTTCGCCGTCACCCGCACCCCGCGCACCGCCCGGCAGCGGCCGGTCGACCGCGTCCGGAGCGGATCCTTCCGGCGCGTCCGGGACCCCGTCGAAGGCATCCGTACGCCCCAGGGATCCCCAGCGCCCCGCGGGCCACCCGATCCACTCGGCCCGGCCGATCACATTCTCCACCGGGACCGTTCCGCCGCCCGGGGCGCCCAGATAGTCCCTGGAGTCACGCGAGTCGCTTCTGTGGTCACCCATCACCCAGAGCCTGCCCGGCGGGACGATGGTGTCGAAGGCCACCTTCGACGGCGCGTCGCCGGGATACAGATACTCCTCGTCGACCGCCGTCCCGTTCACCGTGAGCCTGCCCTGCCGGTCGCAGCAGACCACCCGGTCGCCCCCGACGCCGACGACGCGCTTGACGAAGTCGGTGGCCGCGGGCTCCGCGAGCCCCACGGCCGCGAGGACACCCCGGACCGCCTCCCGGAACGGATGCTCCGCCACCGCCTCCCGGACGAAGGAGCCCGTCCCGTCGAAGACGATCAGATCGCCGCGTTCCGGTACGTCTCCGGAGCCGTACGCGAGCTTGTTGACCAGCACCCGGTCACCGGGCCGCAGGGTCGGCTTCATGGAGTCGCTCGGGATGTGGAACGGCTGCATCACAAACCGGCTGACCAGCAGCACCGCCCCGAGGCAGACCGCCGCCAGGAGCAGCGTCCGGCGCCAGGAGGACCCCCGGGCGCCCGCCGCGTCCGGCTCCTCCCGGCGGTCCTCCGCACCGGAGCGGCGGAACGGGCGCGGAGCACGCGGAGAACGCCGAAAACGCCGGAAGCGCGACCGCTCCTCCCCCGGTCCGGACATGCCGGGCCCCGCCGTGTCGGCGGAATCCCGGCTGCCGGGGTGGGATGAGCGGTCGCGCTCCGTGCGTACGTTCTCGGTGTCCATCGCGGACGAGCCTATCCGGCCACGCCATGGACCCGTACGGGACCTGAGCCCGGTTCCGGCGACCCCTGGGGAGCCGCCGGGCCGATGCCTCAGTTGTCGCGCTTCTCCTTGATCTTCGCGGCCTTGCCGCGCAGCTCACGGAGGTAGTACAGCTTGGCGCGGCGGACGTCACCACGGGTGACGAGCTCGATCTTCTCGAAGATCGGGCTGTGCACCGGGAAGGTGCGCTCGACGCCGACGGAGAAGGAGACCTTGCGGACCGTGAAGGTCTCGCTGACGCCGGCGCCCTGGCGGCGGATGACGACACCCTTGAACTGCTGGATACGGGAGCGGTTGCCCTCGATGACGCGAACGTGGACGTTCACGGTGTCACCGGGACGGAACGAGGGGACGTCGGACCGCAGGGAGGCGGAGTTGACTGCGTCGAGCACATGCGACATGTTCGTCTGCTTTCTTCGCCGATGCCACAGGTCATCGACGGGAGAGTCGGTTTGTTCGGATGGCCGTCGGCGTCGGGGCGGGCGTCGTGTCCCCCCGTGGCAGGGGCGCACGCCGGACGTACGGCAGCGGCCTATTCTTCCACGGCGCGCGGTCTGCGCCAAAATCGTCCGCCGGGCTCCGGCTCCCAGCCCAGGATCGACAGGGTCTCCCGGTCCTTGCGGTCGAAGACGGCGGCCTCGCAGCGCTCCAGCAGATCGGGCCGGTGGGCCGCGGTACGGCGGAGCGCCTCGTCACGGCGCCAGCGGGCGATCTTCCCGTGGTGGCCGCCGGTGAGGACCTCGGGGACGGTACGCCCCCGCCAGCTCGGCGGCTTGGTGTAGACGGGGCCTTCGAGGAGGTTCGCCATGGCGCCGGGTGCGAAGGAGTCGTCGCGGTGGGACTCGGCGTTGCCCAGGACCCCGGGCAGCAGCCGGGCGACGGCTTCGGTGATCACCAGGACTGCGGCCTCGCCGCCCGCGAGGACGTAGTCCCCGATGGAGACCTCGTGGACGGGCAGCCGGGTGGCGTACTCGTCCATGACCCGGCGGTCGATGCCCTCGTAGCGGGCCGGGGTGAAGATCAGCCACGGCTGCCGGGCCAGGGCGACGGCCGTCTCCTGGGTGAAGGGGCGGCCACTGGGGGTGGGGACCACGAGGACGGGGTCGTGTGCCCCGGCCTCGTAGCCGTCGGCGAGGGCGGAGTCCAGGGCGTCGCCCCAGGGCTCGGTCTTCATGACCATGCCGGGTCCGCCGCCGTAGGGGGTGTCGTCGACCGTGTTGTGCCGGTCGTACGTCCAGTCGCGCAGATCGTGGACATGGACGTCGAGCCGGCCCCGGGCGCGGGCCTTGCCGACGAGGGAGACGTTCAGCGGTTCCAGGTACTCGGGGAAGATCGTGACGACGTCGAGCCGCATCACGCCCCGCCCTTCGGGGCCGTACCGGAGGGGTCGGATCCGTCGGCGCCGGTGCCGGTACCGGACGCCTCGGCGTCGCGCGCGGAGGCGATCACGGCCCGGTCGTCGAGCAGCCCCGGCGGCGGCACGACCACGATCCGCTGCTCGACGAGGTCGACCGAGGCCACGATCTCCTCGACGAAGGGGATCATCACCTCTTCGCCGTCGGGCCGCTCCACGATGAAGAGGTCCTGCGACGGCAGATGGCTGATCTCGGTGATCCGGCCGACGGCGGTGCCGTCGGCGAGGACGACGTCGAGGTCGACCAGCTGGTGGTCGTAGTACTCGTCCGGGTCCTCGGGGGTCTCTTCCGGGTCGACGTCGGCGATCAGCAGGGTGTTGCGGAGTGCCTCGGCGCCGTTGCGGTCGGTCACACCCGCGAAGCGCAGCAGCAGCCGGCCGCTGTGCACCCGTCCGGTCTCGATCGTCAGCGGGCCGGTGCCCGCCGGATCGGTGGCGAGTACGGCTCCGGGGCCGAGCCGCAGCTCGGGCTCGTCGGTCCGCACCTCGACGGTGACCTCGCCCCGGATGCCGTGGGCACGGCCGATCCGGGCGACTACCAGCTGCACTTCGTTGCCTCTCCTGTGGTTGGGGCCGGTTGGTCCGGCCGCGGGGGTCCGGCCGCGGGGGTCCGGTCCGGGACCGGCCCGCCCCGTGAGGGGTACGTTCCGCCGCGCCCGCCGCTGCACGCGGCCCGGCGCCACGGATCTCCGGATCCACGGTAGGCCGGGGCGGCCGTCGCGGCGCTCCGGAGCGGCGGTACGGGGCCGGAGGGACGCGGCCGTCCGTACGGGACCGGGCGCCGGGAGAGCCCGGAGACACGGACCCGTGGATACGCCTCGGGCCGGGGGCGGCCGGTCGGCCACCCCCGGCCCGAGCCGGTGTTCCACTGGTGTCAGCGGACCTGGTCCACGTCGACGAGGTCGACCCGGATCCCACGGCCGCCGATGGCGCCCACGACGGTGCGCAGGGCGCGCGCGGTGCGGCCGTTGCGGCCGATCACCTTACCGAGGTCATCGGGGTGGACCCGGACCTCCAGCACCCGTCCGCGGCGCAGGTTGCGCGAGGCGACCTGCACATCGTCCGGGTTGTCGACGATGCCCTTGACGAGGTGCTCGAGAGCCTCCTCGAGCATGCTCAGGCCTCGGTCGACTCGGCGGCGCCGGCGGTGTCGGCCGCCTCGTCCGCCTTCTTCTCGGCCTTCTTGGCCTTCTGCGTGATGGCCTCGCCCTTGGGCTCGCCGCCCTCGAGGGACTTGGCGAACTCGTCGAACGCGGCGCGCTTGTCGGCCTTCGGCTCGGCCACGAGCAGCGGCGCGGGGGCGGGCAGGCCCTTGTGCTTCTGCCAGTCGCCGGTGAGCTTCAGGATGGCGAGAACCGGCTCGGTCGGCTGGGCGCCGACGGACAGCCAGTACTGGGCGCGCTCCGAGTCGACCTCGATGCGCGAGGGGTTCTGCACCGGGTGGTACAGGCCGATCTCCTCGATGGCCCGGCCGTCACGGCGGGTACGGGAGTCGGCGACGACGATGCGGTAGTGA
This sequence comes from Streptomyces sp. NPDC006798, assembly GCF_040635975.1. NCBI lineage: Bacteria > Bacillati > Actinomycetota > Actinomycetes > Kitasatosporales > Streptomycetaceae > Streptomyces > Streptomyces sp. NPDC006798. The sequence goes on along the minus strand of NZ_JBEYIS010000014.1, from coordinate 120,464 downwards.
GGCGAACGGATCTTGCCCAGACGCTTCAGCTTGATCTTGACTGCCACGGAAGTGGTGTCTCCTGGTCTTGACGTGGTTGGGCACAACGAGATGCCACGTGGGGTTGCGGTACTCGGGTGCCCGATGGACGCGTCAGCCGGAGGAGAGAGGGGTCCTGTGCGGCCGTCGAGTACAGCTAGCCATTGTGCCACACGCCGATGGCGGGCTCTCCCCCGGACCTGCGCCGCCCCCGTCAGGCGGCCGGGCCGGGGGTTCAGCTCGCCGCGGCGACCGGTTCGGGGATTCGGAAGGGCTTGCCGCAGCCTCCGCAGACGATGGGCGCCTGGGCGAGGACCGACGGGACGACCCGGACATTGCGCCCGCAGTCGCAGACGGCCTTCACCCGGACGCCGCCGCCCGAGGAACCGTGCCTGGCGGCCGGTCCGCGGAAGGAGCGCTTGGTGTCGGACGCCGTGGCGACCGTATGGGCTCTGAGGGCGCGCTGGAGGCGCTCGATCGTAGGACGGTAGCGGCGCTTGGCCTCGGGGCTGAGGACGACCAGGGAGAAGCCGCTGCTGGGATGCGGCTCCTCGGCATGGTCGAGACCCATCTCCTCGGCGATCGCCAGGAATCTGCGGTTGTGGTAGCGGCCGGCGCGCGAGGTGTCGCGGACTCCTCGCGCGGCGGCGATGCCGTGGACTGCCTCATGGAGCAGTCGTTCGAAGGACAGCTCGCCGCCGCAGGCGGACGACGACTCTCCGATCAGGGACTCTGGCGCGGCAAGATCCGGCAGCTCAGGGTGGTGCCGTTGAATGTCGGCCCAGGCCTGTGCCAGTTCTGCGGCGAGAACAGGTGGTGTCGTGCTCACGTCGTGATAACGAGCCTGAACGGCCCACGGTTCCATTACGGGGCATCCCAAATATTTTGCACGTACCCGTCAGTTGGCATTGATGTGTCCTGACGAGGGCGGGTACGCCGATCTGCGGAGAAGACTCTCAGTGCGCCGCAAGGTGGTACGTAGCACCTCGTACGGCTCCCCGCACCGCACGGCTTCTCCGGGCAGGCCGGAGGGCCCCGCTCACCGGACATCGGACACCGTACCGAAACCGACATCGGGAAAAGGCCGACTTGGTGCTTCCGGCCGTATCGGCACGGATTCCGGCCGGGACCGTACGGGCGGGGCCGAGATGCGCGGTCCCCGGGGCCGAAACGCGCGGTCCGGGGGCCGGGACCGGAGAGGCCCGGCCCCCGGGACCGGCCAGGGCTCGGGGACGGCCGCCGACGACAGCGCGGCGGCGACCGGAGCAGGGCACGGCAGGCGCGGGCACAGCGGGCACAGTGGGCACGGCGGGCAGCACGGGATCGCTCATATCCGGGACGGTAGACCGGGGCGGCGGAACCGGCATCCCCCTGTGGACAACCCCGGAAGCACCCCCGGAAACGCCTCGGCACCCCCTGCGGACAGAGGGTGCCGATCGACTGCGGAAGCCGGGCGCGGAGGGCCGCCCCGTACGGGACGCCCGACGGCCCGGGGTCAGCGCATGAACTTCTTGAACTCGTCGGGCAGCTCGAACTGCTGGTCGCCGTCGCCACCGCCGGCCGGAAGCCCGAAGGGGTTGGCCTGACCGGCCTGCTCCCGGCGCTCGGCGGCGGCCTGCTCATCGGCCTTCCGCTTCATCGGGTTACCGCTGCGCCGCTTGCCCTTGGCCTGCTTCTGCTGCTTCTTCTGCCGCCCCGGGCCGCCACCCATGCCCGGCATGCCGGGCATCCCGGGCATGCCGCCGCCCTGGGCCATCCGGGACATCATCTTCCGGGCCTCGAAGAACCGCTCGACCAGGCTCTTGACGGCGCTGACCTCGACCCCGGAACCACGGGCGATCCGGGCCCGGCGGGAGCCGTTGATGATGGTGGGCTCGGCACGCTCGGCGGGGGTCATCGACTTGATGATGGCCGCCGTACGGTCCACATCGCGCTCGTCGATGCTGTTGATCTGGTCCTTCATCTGCCCCATGCCGGGCAGCATGCCGAGCAGCTTGGAGATGGAGCCCATCTTGCGGACCTGCTCCATCTGGGCCAGGAAGTCGTCGAGCGTGAAGTCCTTGCCCTTGCTGCTCGCCAGCTTGGAGGCCATTTTGGCGGCCTCTTCCTGGCTGAAGGTCTGTTCGGCCTTCTCGATGAGCGACAGCACGTCGCCCATGCCGAGGATCCGGGACGCCATCCGGTCCGGGTGGAAGGCGTCGAAGTCGTCCAGCTTCTCGCCGTTGGAGGCGAACATGATCTGGCGGCCGGTGACATGGGCGATGGAGAGCGCGGCACCACCGCGGGCGTCGCCGTCGAGCTTGGAGAGCACGACGCCGTCGAAGCCGACGCCGTCGCGGAACGCCTCGGCGGTGTTGACCGCGTCCTGGCCGATCATGGCGTCGACGACGAAGAGGATCTCGTCGGGCGATACGGCGTCGCGGATGTCGGCGGCCTGCCGCATCAGCTCCTGGTCGATACCGAGCCGGCCGGCGGTGTCGACCACGACCACGTCGTACTGCTTGGCGCGGGCGTGCTCGACGGAGTCCTTGGCGACCTGGACGGGGTCGCCGACGCCGTTGCCGGGCTGGGGCGCGTAGACGGCGACACCCGCGCGCTCGGCGACGACGGAGAGCTGGTTGACCGCGTTGGGGCGCTGGAGGTCACAGGCGACCAGCAGCGGGCTGTGGCCCTGGGCCTTGAGCCAGCTGCCGAGCTTTCCGGCGAGGGTGGTCTTACCGGCGCCCTGGAGACCGGCGAGCATGATCACGGTCGGGGGCTGCTTGGCGAACCGCAGCCGCCGGGTCTCGCCGCCGAGGATGCTGACCAGTTCCTCGTTGACGATCTTGATGACCTGCTGGGAGGGGTTGAGCGCCTTGGAGACCTCGGCGCCCCGGGCCCGTTCCTTGACCTTGGCGATGAAGGCCCGGACGACGGGGAGGGCGACATCGGCTTCCAGCAGCGCGATACGGATCTCCCGGGCCGCGCCGTCGATGTCCGCCTCGCTGAGGCGCCCCTTGCCCCGCAAGGTCTTGAAGGTGTTCGCCAAGCGGTCGGAGAGAGTATCGAACACGGCGCTCTTCGGTCCTCAGAGTCGGGGGCAACGGGAAATCGCCCTCCAGGGTATCCGGCCGCGGGAGGTACCCGCCCGCTCCGGGCCCGGAAAGACGGCCCGGGGCCTGCCCGGCGGTGGTCCGCCGGACCCGGCCGCGGGGATGTGACGCCGTCCGGCCGTACCGGAGGGCGGTACCGGGGGCGTCGGCCGGAGCGTCGGCGGGGGCGTCAGCGCAGGGCGGTCTCGACGGCACGGGCCAGCCGTTCGGCGGCCGGGCCGCCGAGGGGTCCGCCCCGGGCCCCGGTGACGTAGAAGGCGTCGACGGCGTCCCCGCCCAGGGTGCCGATATGCGCGCTGCGGACCCGGACGCCCGCCTCGTCCAGGGCGAGCCCCACCCGGTGGAGCAGTCCCGGGGCGTCCGGGGCCCGGACCTCGATGACAGTGGCGTGCCGGGAGGCGTCGGCGGCGACGGTGACCCGGGGCGGGGGCGGTTCGGCGCCCCGGCGGCGCGGCTGGGCGGCGTCGCGTTCGGCGAGCCGGTCGCGGACGGCGAGGGTGCCGTCGAGGGCCCGGACCAGGTCGGCGCGGAGCCGGTCGGCGGGCGGGAGGGCGCCGTATTCGGCGGCGATCCGCCAGTCGAGCACGGTGACGGGGGCGGTGCCGGGGCCGACGGACGGGGGCAGGGGGATCTCCCGGAGGTCGGCGGAGCGGACGGTGAGCCGGTGCAGGGCGAGCACTCCGGCGACGGCGGGCAGGATCCCGGGCCGGTCGGGCAGGGCGATCCGCAGCACGGCGCCGACGGGTTCGGACGCCCCCTGGGTACCGGCATCGGTACCGAGGACCGGTTCCTGCCCGGTGCCGGGGCCGCCGGGAGCCGCGTCGGTACGGGCGCGCAGCGCGAGTACGGGCCCGCCGGTGCGATGTGCCTCGACGGCCAGCCGCTCCTCGTCTGCGCCGGGCGCTCCGGACCCGGCCGGTTCGGGCCGGGCCCCGCCCAGTACGGCGGCGGCCCGGTCGGCGAGTTCGGCGACGATCCGGGCCCGCCAGCCGGACCAGGCGGCGGGCCCGGTGGCGAGGGCGTCGGCCTCGGTGAGGGCGTGCAGCAGTTCCAGGGTTCCGGTGGTGCCGACGGCGTCGGCGACGGCCCGTACGGTCGCCGGGTCGTCCAGGTCGCGCCGGGTGGCGGTGGTGATCAGCAGCAGATGGTGGCGGACGAGGGTTTCGACGACGGCCGCGTCGGCGGTGCCGAAGCCCATCCGCAGGGCGGCGTCCCGGGCGAGGGGCGCGCCGGCGGTGGCGTGGTCGCCGGGCAGGCCCTTGCCGATGTCGTGCAGGAGGGCGGCGACGAGGAGCAGATCGGGACGGTGGACGCGGCGGGTGAGGGCGGCGGCCCGGACGGCGGTCTCGATCAGGTGCCGGTCGACGGTCCAGCGGTGGACGGCGTTCCGCTGGGGGCGGTGGCGTACGTGGTCCCAGACCGGCAGCAGCCGGGTGATCAGGCCCTCGGCGTCGAGGGCTTCCCAGACGGGGACGGCGGGCGGCCCGGCGCCGAGGAGGGTGACGAACTCCTCCCGGGCCTCGGCGGGCCAGGGTACCGGCAGCGGCGGCGCCGATCCGGCGAGGGTGCGGGCGGTGTGCCGGGAGAGAGGCAGTCCTGCCCGGGCCGCCGCGGCGGCGGTACGCAGCGGGAGTACGGGGTCGTGTTCGGGGCGGGCGGTCCTGGCGAGCCAGACCTCCCCGTCCTGTTCGACGGCGCCGTCGGCGAGGGGGGCCCGTTCGGGGGCGGGGCGGCGGGTGCCGCCGGTGAGGAGGGCGCGCAGCCGGGGGCGGGTGCGGCGGGCGCGCAGGACCCGGTGGACCTCGCGCCAGGTGACGTCGGCGGCGTAGGCGATGGTTCCGGCGGCTTCGCAGACCCGGCGCAGCAGGGCGTCGGCGTCGGGTTCGCCGAGGGCCGCGGCGACCTGGTCCTGGTCCTGGAGGGCGAGGCGGTCGGTGGCGCGGCCGGTGGTGAGGTGGAGGGCGTCGCGGGTGTCGAGGAGGGTGCGGCGGGCGGTGTCGAGTCCGTCGCGGGGGGCGTCGGCGAGCCAGGAGGCGGCGACGGCGCGCAGGGCGGTGGCGTCGCGCAGTCCGCCGCGGGCCTCTTTGAGGTCGGGTTCGAGGAGGTGGCGGAGTTCGCCGTGGCGGTCGGCGCGTTCGCGGCAGAGTTCGGCGAGTTCGGGGAGCCGGGCGGGGGCGTGGGCGCGCCAGTCGGCGAGGACGGCGGTACGGAGGGGGGCGGCGAGGCCGGCCGGGTCGGTGGAGACGGTCCTGGCGTCGAGGAGGCCGAGGTGGGCCTTGAGGTCGGCGCCCGCGGTGGCGCGGGCCTCGGTGGGGGTGCGGACGGCGTGGTCGAGGGCGATGCCCAGGTCCCAGACGGGGTACCAGACGCGGTCGGCGAGGGCGGCGAGGGCGCGCGGGTCGGCTTCGCCGTCGTGGAGGAGGAGCAGATCGAGGTCGCTGCGGGGGGAGAGTTCGGTGCGGCCGTAGCCGCCGACGGCGATCAGGGTGGCGTCGTGGACGCCGGTGTCGCGGCGGGCGGTGTGGAAGAGGTCGGCGAGCCAGTGGTCGGTGAGGGCGGCGAGGGCGGTGCGCCGGGCGGGGCCGGGGAGGGCGGGGTCGTTGAGGAGCCGTAGCCGGTCGGCGGCGTATCCGCCGCCGGGCGCGGGGTTTCCGGGGCCGGGGCCGCGTACCGGATCGGTGGTCCCGGCCGGGCCCTTGTGCCGTACCGGATCGGTCTCGCGGGTCACGTACTTGTCCCGTGCCGGGTCCGTGCCGCTCGCCGGTGTGTGCTGACCGTGCACCGCTGCTCCCTGGTCGGTTCGGTGGTACGGGCCCCGCCCCCGGGGTGGCGGGGCCCTCGGTTCAGAGCGCGTCGGGTCCGCGTTCGCCGGTCCGGACGCGGACGGCGGTGTCGACGGGGACGGTCCACACCTTGCCGTCGCCGATCTTGCCGGTGCGGGCGGCCTTGACGACGACCTCGACGAGCTGTTCGGCGGCGTCGTCCTCGACGAGGACCTCGATCCGGATCTTGGGGACGAGGTCGACGGTGTACTCGGCGCCCCGGTAGACCTCGGTGTGGCCGCGCTGGCGGCCGTAGCCGCTGGCCTCGGTGACGGTCAGGCCGTGGACCCCGAAGGCCTGGAGGGCCTCCTTGATCTCGTCGAGCCGGTGCGGCTTGACGACGGCGGTGATGAGCTTCATGCGTCCACCTTCCTGGTGCGGTCCGCAGTCACGAGGGCGTCCCCGGGGGCGGGTGCCGCGCTACGGGTGCCGGTGCCGCCGCCCGCGCCGCTGAAGTCGTACGCGGTCTCGGCGTGCTCCCGCTGGTCGATCCCGGCGATCTCGGTCTCCTCGTCGACCCGCATGCCCATGGTCTTGTCGAGGATCAGGGCGAGGAGGGCGGAGACGGCGAGGGAGTAGGCGAGGACGGCGGCGACGCCGATGGCCTGCTTGCCGAGCTGGTCGAGTCCGCCGCCGTAGAAGAGGCCCTTGGCTTCGGACTGTACGCCTCCGGTGGCGAAGAACCCGACGAGGAGGGATCCGGCGATCCCGCCGACCAGGTGGACGCCGATCACGTCGAGGGAGTCGTCGTAGCCGAACTTGTACTTCCAGCCGACGGCGACGGCGCAGAGCACTCCGGAGATCGCGCCGACGGCGATGGCGCCGAGCGGGGAGACGGCGCCGCCCGCGGGGGTGATGGCGACCAGTCCGGCGACGGCGCCGGACGCGGCGCCGAGGGTGGTGCAGGCGCCGTGCCGGATCTTCTCGTAGCCGAGCCAGGCGAGCATCGCGGAGGCGGTGGCGACCTGGGTGTTGACGAACATCACCGCGCCGACGCCGTCGTCGTTACCGAGCCAGGATCCGGCGTTGAAGCCGAACCAGCCGAACCAGAGGAGGGCGGCGCCGAGCATCACCAGGGGCAGGCTGTGCGGGCGCATCGGGTCCTTCTTGAAGCCGATCCGCTTGCCGATGACGAGGATGACGCCGAGGGCGGCGGCGCCGGCGTTGATGTGGACGGCGGTACCGCCCGCGAAGTCGATGACGCCCATCTCGAAGAGCCAGCCGCCCGCGCCCCAGACCCAGTGGGCGACGGGGAAGTAGACGACGGTGGCCCAGAGGGCGATGAAGAGGGCCCAGGCGGAGAACTTGACCCGGTCGGCGAGGGCGCCGCTGATCAGGGCGGGGGTGATCACCGCGAACATCAGCTGGAAGACGGCGAAGACGTAGACGGGGACGGTGTAGCCGTCCCAGAGTTCGGTCAGTCCGATGCCGCTGAGCCCGGCGTAGTCGGCGGACCAGCCGATGACGCCGCCGGTGTCGGTGCCGAAGGCGAGGCCGAAGCCGTAGAGCACCCACAGGACGGTGACGATGCCCAGGCTGACGAAGCTCATCATCAGCATGTTGAGGGTGGACTTGACCCGGACCATGCCTCCGTAGAAGAAGGCGAGTCCGGGGGTCATCAGCATCACCAGGGCGGAGCAGATGAGCATGAAGCCGGTGTTGGCGGAGGACAGTGCGGGGGCTTCGGCGGCTAGCGTCGGGATGCCTGCTGGCATCGGCGTCTCCTCGTCGTCGGTCGGCCGCGTGCGGGTGGGCCGCGGGCGGGGCGGGCCTCAGGCCGTGCCTGACGGGGGTGTCCCGGGCCGGTGAGGGCGGCGTGGGACGGGCGGGGATCAGACACGGCCCGGGGGCTCGTCGGCGGTGTGGGGGCCGTGGCGTCGAGCGTGGCGGCGCGCGGTTTCGGCCGGTGCCGCGGGATGTTTCACGGCGGTGACGAAGGCGTCGGGTGTGTTACGCGGCCATGAACGGCCCGGGGCGGCCGGGGGCGGGCCCGCGGCTGTCCGAAGCGCTGCGGGGCCGTACGGAACCGGCCGCGGCGCCCACCCGGGTGACCTGGCACGGGGGAGCCGGTCGGCGGTCCGGGGCGGGCGCCGCGGCCGGGGCCCTGGGGGCCCGCCGGTGCGGCGGGGCGGAGGGTTCGGGGGGCCGGTCAGACGGCCTGCGCGGTCTCGGGGAGCTGGGCGGTGAGCTGGTCGGTGAGCTGGACGACCTGGGCGACGTCGCCGAAGTCTCGGGCGGCGGTGTCGACGGTCTTGCGGAGCCGGTTGTTGACCCGTTCCGAGCGGACCCGGCGGGCGACGGTCAGCGCCTCGGAGGCCAGTTGGGTGGCCTGCTCGGGCTCCTTCTTCAGCAGATGGACGGTGGCCATCCCGATCAGGTTGAGAGCGTAGGACCGCTGGTGGACGGGGTCCTCGCGGAAGAGCCGGACGGCGCGGTCCATCAGCGGTTCGGCGAGGGACGCGTACATGGGGCTGCGTCCGGCGACATAGGCGAGGTCGCGGTAGGAGTGCGCGTTCTCGCCGTTCAGCTCGGCCTCGGTGAAGAAGCGGATCCAGTCGGGTTCGCGTTCGCCGTCGAGCCCGGCGTCCCCGAAGGTGTCCTCGGCCATCCGGACGGCGCGTTTGCACTTGCTGGGCTGCCCCATGTTGGCGTAGGCCCTGGCCTCCATCGCGTAGAGCATCGCCTGGGTGCGGGCGGTGGCGCAGTCCCGGCTGCCGTACTGGGCGAGATGGATCAGTTCCAGGGCGTCGTCGGGGCGGCCCAGATGGATCATCTGGCGGCTCATGGAGGAGAGGATGTACGAGCCCAGAGGCTTGTCCCCGGCCTCTTTGGCGGCGTGCAGGGCGAGCACGAAGTACTTCTGGGCGGTGGGCTGCAGTCCGACGTCATAGCTCATCCAGCCCGCCAGCTCGGCCAGTTCGGCGGCGCAGGTGAAGAGCCGGGTGGCGGTGGTGTCCGGGTGCGGCTCCTGGAGGAGGTCGGTCACCTCGTGGAGCTGTCCTACGACCGCTTTGCGGCGCAGTCCGCCGCCGCACTGGGCGTCCCACTGGCGGAACATGACGGTGGTGGACTCCAGCAGGTCCAGCTCGGGCCCGGAGAGCCGGGGGATCCCGGGTGCGGCGGAAGCCTGGGGCGGGACCGCCTTGCCGGGGTCGCCGGGGGTGGGTACGAGCCACCGCTGCATGGGTTCGACCAGGGACGGTCCGGCGGCCAGGGCCAGGGACGAGCCGAGGAAGCCGCGCCGGGCCAGCATCAGATCGCTCCGGGAGAACTCGCTCAGCAGGGAGATCGTCTGCGGCCCGGCCCACGGCAGGTCGACCCCGGAGGACGAGGGCGTCTGGTGGGCGGTGCGCAGCCCCAGGCTCTCCACGGCGACAACGGTGCCGAACCGTTCGGAGAAGAGTTCGGAGAGGATGCGCGGGATGGGTTCCCGCGGCTGCTCGCCGTCGAGCCAGCGGCGGACCCTGGAGGTGTCCGTGCTGATGTGGTGCGCGCCCATCTCCCGGGCCCGGCGGTTGACCTGCCGGGCCAGTTCTCCCTTGGACCAGCCGCTGCGTACGAACCACGAACCGAGCATCTCGTTCGGGCGCTTGCCGGTACCGGTGTTCGTACCGGCTCCGCTGCCGTCCACTGGTTGAGCCCCCATCCATGAAGCCTGAAGCCGAGCCCTCGCCGGATGCCGTCAGAATGCCGTGCCCCGGGGCCTTATGTACGGAACTTGCGGAAACATCGACCGGATCCGCACAGGTGGGAGGGGTGGCCCCGGGATCTCCAACGGCGCGCACGGCGCCGGGGTTCGCCTACCGAAAGTAATCCTACGATCACCGTGCCGGGCGCGGGAATCCAGAAACGCCACCATTCGCCACCCCTTCGAATGAACTCCCCCGCCGCCGGGCGCGATTCACTTGACAGAGGACGATCAGCAGTCGGCGGATCGGTGTATTCACCGGCGCGTGGCGCGATACGCACTACCGGTCCCGCCTCGACGCGCCCGCGAATAACGGCTCGGCGACGCTGTGTCATGAGTTGACTTCGGGTCGTAACCACCGGCGAGCGGGACACGTTGGAGGGGGCATGGGCTTCACAATCGGCGGCAGCCGGGGGATCAGGGACATCCGGTCCGCCCGGCCCGGTTCCCGGCGCCGCGGGCGGGCGGCGGAACGCGCGGTGACGGCGGTGGCCGAGTACACCGGGCTGTGGGGCTGGGCGGTGGTGCCGGGGGCCCGGGTGGCGGCCTCGGCGCCGGGCGGCTGCTCCTGCGGGCTCGCCGGGTGCGCGTCCCCGGGGGCGCATCCGCTCTCCCCCGGCTTCGAGATCCCGGCGGGCGCCACCCTCGACGAGGTCGGCGACGCCTGGTCCGCGACACCGGACGCGACGGTGCTGCTGCCGGTGGGGCGGGCCTTCGACGTCCTCGACGTCTCGGCGGCGGCGGGCCGCTGCGCGCTGGTGCGGATGGAGCGGATGGGGCTGCCGCCGGGTCCGGTCGCGGCGACACCGGACGGGCGCTGCCAGTTCTTCGTGGCGCCGGGCGCCGCGGCGGCGCTCCCGGAGTTGCTGTACCGGATGGGCTGGGACGACGCGGAGCTGGATCTGCGCTGTCCGGGGCCGGGCGGATTCATCACCGCGCCTCCGTCGGATCACGCCGGTCTGGGCCCGGTGAGCTGGCTGCGGCCGCCGTCGCTGGACACGGCGGCGGCCCCGCCGGAAGCCCGGCTGCTGCTGGGAACTCTGGCGTACATCTGCCATCGCGCCGCCGCGCGGCGCTGTGTGGGGCATGCTCGGAAGTAGGCCGGGTCCCGCGGATCCGGCCGCGGCGGGCGGTACTTCCCCCGGTCCCCCGCCGACGGCGGTGCCCCGCGTTTCACCCCCGTGCGCCGGGCGCCGCCACCCCCGTTCCGGCGGGGTCGTGGTCCGGTGCCGCCGCCGGGCCGCCGACAACTCCACAGAGTGCCGACGGGTCCCGGCCGCGGTGCCCGGGCGCCCGGTGGGCTCAGTCGCCGATGAGCGCGTCGACGAACGCCTCCGGTTCGAAGGGCGCCAGGTCGTCCGGGCCCTCGCCCAGTCCGACGAGCTTGACGGGCACCCCCAGCTCGCGCTGGACGGCGATGACGATGCCGCCCTTGGCGGTGCCGTCGAGCTTGGTCAGGACGATGCCGGTGATGTCGACGACCTCGGCGAAGACCCGTGCCTGCACCAGTCCGTTCTGACCGGTGGTGGCGTCGAGGACCAGCAGGACCTCGTCGAGCGGGCCGTGCTTCTCCACGACGCGCTTGACCTTGCCCAGCTCGTCCATCAGGCCGGTCTTGGTGTGCAGCCGCCCGGCGGTGTCGATGAGGACGACATCGGCGCCCTCGGCGATGCCTTCCTTGACGGCGTCGAAGGCGATGGACGCCGGGTCGCCGCCTTCCGGTCCGCGTACGGTGCGGGCGCCGACCCGCTCGCCCCAGGTCTGGAGCTGGTCGGCGGCGGCGGCCCGGAAGGTGTCGGCGGCGCCCAGGACGACGGAGCGGCCGTCGGCGACCAGGACCCGGGCGAGCTTGCCGGTGGTGGTGGTCTTGCCGGTGCCGTTGACGCCGACGACCATCACGACACCGGGCGTGTCCACGCCGCTCTCGGTCTTCACCGCGCGGTCGAAGTCGGTGCCGAGCAGGGTCAGCAGCTCCTCGCGGAGCAGGGTGCGCAATTCGGCGGGGGTCCGGGTGCCGAGGACCTTGACCCGCTCGCGGAGCCGCTCCACCAGTTCCTGGGTGGGGGCGACACCGACATCGGCGGTGAGCAGGGTCTCCTCGATCTCCTCCCAGGTGTCCTCGTCGAGGTGCTCCCGGGACAGCAGGGTCAGCAGCCCCTTGCCGAGGGAGTTCTGGGAGCGGGCGAGCCGGGCGCGCAGCCGGACCAGCCGGCCCGCGGTGGGTTCGGGGACGTCCAGCGCAGGCGCGGCCTCGGCGGGGGCCTCCGCGGCGGTCTCGGGGACGGTTTCGACGGGCGCCTCGGCGGTGTCGGGGAGCCCGACCTCCTCGATGGTGCGGCGCGATTCGTCCCGTGGGGTCTCGGCCTCGTCGCCGACGTGCGGCTCGGCGGGCGGAGCGGTGATGGTCGGGGTGGTCCGCGGGGCCGACGGCGGCAGCTGCTTCTTGCGGCGACCGCTGATCACGAGCCCGCTGATGGCGCCGACCGCGACCAGAGCGATGACTACAGCAAGGATGACGATTTCCATAACCCACCCAGTATCGGTCACACCCCCTCCGCCCGGGCCGGGCGCGCCCGGACGACGCCCCCGGGTCCTGTGCCGGGGCGGTGCCGGGGACGCGCGGAGCTCGTGGACCGCCGCGGACCCGGGACCGGGAACGGGCGTACGGCTCCGGAGCCGTACGGACCCCCGGGGACGAGCGGGTCCGGGCCGGGGAGGCGGAGCCGTCGGGGCGGGAAGCGGAAGGGCCGGGGGCGGGTGGCGCCGGTGGCCGAAAACCCGGTGACTCCTCACGGATGCCCGGGTTAGCGTCCCGGCCATGACCGTTGTGGAATATCGGACCATTCCGGAGGCGGAGCTCGACCGCGCCCTGGATCTGCACTATCTGGTCTTTCTGCAGAAGGACCCGGAGGGGGACCTCCGGAAGCTGCACCGGGAGACTCTGGAGCACTGTCTCCGGATCGGCGCCTATGAGGGCGGGGAGCTGGTCGGGCTGCTGGGGGCGCACCCGATGTCCCTGTCGGTCCCCGGCGGGGAGCTGTCGTGCGCGGGGGTGACCTTTGTCTCGGTCGCCCCGACCCACCGCAGGCGGGGTGTGCTCAGCGGCATGATCGCGGAGCTGTGGCGCCGGTGCGCCGAGCGCGAGGTGCCGCTGGCCGCGCTCTGGGTTTCGGAGGCGACGATCTACGGCCGGTTCGGTTTCGAGCCCGCGACCCGTTCCTACACGGTGGAGATCGACACCGACCGTCCGCTGGCGCTGCGGATCGCCCCGGACGAGCGACCGCTGCGGCTGGTGCCGGTGGACGAGGCGCCGAAGGTGATCGGCGCGGCCCATCAGTCCGCGCGGGAGGGTCGCGCGGGCCGGGTGGGCCGGGACGACTTCTGGTGGCGTACGCACATCCTTCCCGACGAGGACGGGGAGAACGACGATCTGAGCGTGCCGCGCGTGGTGACGATCGGCGATCCGGGCGCTCCGCCCGCGGGGTATGTGATCTACCGGACCGAGTCGGACGACGAGGGCCGGGGGCGGCTGCACATCGGTGAGCTGGAGGCGGAGTCGCCCGCGGTGGCGGCGGCGCTGTGGCGGTACGTCACCTCTGTCGATCTGGTCGACCAGGTCAGGGCGTGGGGCCGGCCGCTGGACGATCCGCTGCTGCGGTTCGCCGCCGACCGGGACCAGGTGAGCGTCGTCCAGGAGTTCCCGGCGCTCTGGCTGCGGCTGGTGGACGTGCCGGGGGCGCTGGCGGGACGCGCCTGGTCGGCCCCGGTCGATCTGGTGCTGGAGGTGACGGACACCGGTCTGCCGGAGAACGCGGGCCGGTACCGGCTCACCGTCACCGGCACGGGCGCCGACGGACACGGGGCCGATGACGCGGGTCCGGTGGTCCGGGTGGACCGTACGGAGGAGGCGCCGGATCTGACTCTGGACGTACGGGAGCTGGCCGCCTGCTATCTCGGCGATCTCGACCCGGCCGAGCTGGTCCGGGCCGGACTGGCCGTCGAGCACACCCCGGGCGCGGCGGCCCGGCTGGGCGCGGCGTCGCGTACGGAGCTGCTGCCGCATACGACGGACGAGTTCTGACGGCGGGGCGGCCCGGCGGTCCCGCGCGGCCGGGCCGGGCCGCCGGGCCGCCCGCTTCGCGCCGGCGTTCCGGTTGGCGCCGTCAGGGCATCGGCGCGCCCGGCCCCGGGGGAAGGGCTCCGGCCGCGCCCCGGCTGGACGCGGCCCAGCTCTGGAGTTCGGTCGTGGCCGTGGCCTCGATCTCGGCCAGCAGCCGGCGCCGGGTCTCGTCGTCGCGGCCCGCCTCGGGTACGGTCCCGTACCGCCGGACCGCCAGATGGAGCCGGGTCCATGCCTCTGCGGCCAGTACATAACGCTCGTTGTGGTGGAAGACCTGCCGGAATCCGCCGATGAAGACGGCCGCTCCGGCCACTGACGCGGTGATCGCGGCGGGGGCCTGGATCCCGGCGGCCACCACGGTGGCGGCACCGGTCAGCAGGGCGGTCAGCTCCACGGTCCGGTGGAGGCGGCGGGATTGGTCCCGGATCCGGGCGAACCAGGCCAGCTGCTCCTCGGCGTAGGCCAGTACGGCCGCCTCGTCCGGGCCGGACGCCGAGGGGTCCCGTACCACGGACGCCGAGAGCCCGGCGGGCACGGCGGGCACGGCGGAGGCCGGTGCCACCGCGGGCTCGGCCCGGGGTTCCGGCGCCGTCTCTGCGGTCGTGGAGGATTCCGGAGAGCTCGTCGACATGGGCCCATGCTGCCGCACCGGCCGCCCGGCGTCCCACCCCTGTTGATCTGATACATCGTCAACCCGGGCCCACCGCACCACGACCCGGTCGGCCGGTCCGACCGGTCAGCCCATCTCCTCCAGCGCCTTCCCCTTCGTCTCCCGCACGAAGAGCAGGACGAACGGGATGGAGAGCGTCGCGAAGCAGGCGTAGATGACATACGTGGCCGACAGGTTCCAGTCCGAGAGGCTCGGGAAGCTGGCGGTGATCGCCCAGTTGGCGATCCACTGCGCGGAGGCCGCGACGCCGAGGGCCGCGGCCCGGATCCGGTTGGGGAACATCTCGCCCAGCAGCACCCAGACCACCACACCCCACGAGAGGGCGAAGAAGAGCACGAACACATGGGCGGCGACCAGCGCCACCGCGCCCTCCGTACTGGGCAGCTTCCCGTCGACCAGCGGCGCCGAGAAGGCCCATGCCTCGAAGGCCAGGGCGATCGCCATCCCGGCGGAGCCGATCAGGGCCAGCGGGCGGCGGCCGATCCGGTCCACCAGCACCATCGCGATCACGGTGCCGACGATATTCACGATGGAGGTGGTGAAGGAGTAGAAGAAGGAGCCCGCGGGGTCGATACCGACCGACTGCCAGAGCGTCGTGGAGTAGTAGAACACCACATTGATGCCGACGAGCTGCTGGAAGACGGAGAGCCCGATCCCGACCCAGACGATCGGCAGAAAGCCGAACCGGCCGCCCAGCAGATCCTTGAAGGTCGATTTGTGCTCCCGGTGCATGGCCTGCTGGATCTCGGCGACCCGGTGGTCGAGGTCGATGTGCTCGCCCTCCACCTCCACCAGGACCTTCTTCGCCCGCTCCACCTTGCCCGCCGACAGCAGATAGCGGGGGGATTCGGGGATGGCGAAGGAGAGGAGCCCGTAGAGCACGGCGGGGACGACCATCACCCCGAGCATCCACTGCCAGGCCTCCAGGCCGCCGATCTCGCCCCGCTGCTCGCCGTCGGCGAGTTGCAGGATGCCGAAGTTGACCAGCTGCGAGACGGCGATACCGATGACGATCGCCGCCTGCTGGAAGGAGGCCAGGCGCCCCCGGTAGGCGGGCGGGGAGACCTCGGCGATGTACGCGGGCCCGATCACCGACGCCATTCCGATGGCGAAGCCGCCGATGATCCGCCACATCGCCAGGTCCCAGAGGGCGAACGGGAGGGCCGAGCCGATCGCGCTGGCGGTGAAGAGGACGGAGGCGATCCGCATACAGGCGATCCGGCCGATCCGGTCGGCGATCCGGCCCGCCGTGGCGGCCCCGATCGCACAGCCGATCAGGGCGATCGCGATGACCTGGGCGAGTTCGGCGGAGCCGATGTCGTAACGGTCGCGGATCGCCTCGACGGCCCCGTTGATGACGGAGCTGTCGTAGCCGAAGAGGAAGCCGCCCATCGCCGCGGCGGCGGTGATGAAGACGACGTGGCCGAGGTGTTCGGCGTGGGCCGGAGAGGGCCCCGGCGGGGATGGTGGCTGGGCGGTGCTCGACACGTCTACTCCTGGGGCCGACTCCGGTGGGAGCCCTTCAAGTGGCGCACACCTTGTCGCCGCGCACCACTTGAGCTGCTGCTTCGGTGTCCGCGGCGGCCCGGTTCCGTCGGCTGTGGCCGGGACGGCGGGACCCGCCCGGGGGCCGGGCGGGCACGGACGTCGCCTACCCGGCCCCATCCGGATCATCCCCGCCGCCGCCCGCGCCCGTCCCCGCCGCGCCCCGCCGGGGACTGAGCCCCCGTCACCCGAACGGCTCGGACCACCGCGACCTCGCCGGTACGGCCGTACGGCGCCGCGGCGCGGCCCGGCGCCCCGATGTCGTACGGCCACTCCCCCGGCACCCGCGCCACCGGCCGGCCGGCGGGACGACCGGCCGTACGGCGCCGGGGCCGTACGCGGCGCCGCCCGGCCGGTTCCCCGCGCCTCACGTGCCGCGCGGAGCGCTCACCGCAGCCGCTGACTGATGACCTTGGAGACCCCGTCGCCCTGCATGGAGACCCCGTAGAGCGCGTCCGCGACCTCCATCGTCCGCTTCTGATGGGTGATCACGATCAGCTGGGACGACTCCTGCAGCTCCTGCATGATCCTGATCAGCCGCTGGAGATTGGTGTCGTCCAGCGCCGCCTCGACCTCGTCCATCACATAGAAGGGGCTGGGCCTGGCCTTGAAAATGGCGACCAGCATCGCCACCGCCGTCAGGGACCGCTCACCGCCGGAGAGCAGGGAGAGCCGTTTGACCTTCTTCCCCGGCGGGCGGGCCTCCACATCGATCCCGGTGGTCAGCATGTTCTCCGGATCGGTCAGCACCAGCCGCCCCTCGCCGCCCGGGAAGAGCCGGGAGAAGACGCCCTCGAACTCGCGTGCGGTGTCCCGGAACGCCTCGGTGAAGACCTGCTCGACCCGCTCGTCGACCTCCTTGACCACCGACAGCAGATCGGTCCGGGTCTTCTTCAGATCCTCCAGCTGTTCGGAGAGGAACTGGTGGCGTTCCTCCAGCGCCGCGAACTCCTCCAGGGCCAGCGGATTGACCTTGCCGAGCTGCTGATAGGCGCGTTCGGCGGCCCGGAGACGCTTCTCCTGTTCGGCCCGGTCGAAGGCCCTGGGCAGATTGCGCGGATGGCCGGGGTCCTCCGGCAACTCCTCGCCCTCGGCGGGCGGCGACGGCGGTACGGGCTGGTCGGGGCCGTAGTCGGCGACCAGCCCGGCGGGCTCGACGCCCAGCTCCTCCAAGGCCCTGGTCTCCAGCTGCTCGATCCGCAGCCGCTTCTCGGCACCCAGCACCTCCCCCCGGTGCACCGAGTCCGTCAGCCGGTCGAGACCGGCCTTGAGATCCCGGCCCCGGGACCGGGCGGTACCCAGCGCGCCCTCCCGTTCGGACCGGGCGGCCTCGGCGGCGGTACGTTCCTCCTCCGCCCGGCCCAGCGACACCTCCACATGGGCCAGCAGCGTCCGGGTACCGGTGGCGACGGCCGCCGCCACCTCGGCCTCGTACCGCAACCGGGCACGCAGCCGCTCGGCCCGCGCCCTGGCCTCGCGCTCCGCGCGCGCCCCCCGGTCAAGGGCGTCGGCCCGGCCCGTAAGACCCTTCACCCGCTCCTCGTGGGTACGGACCTGGAGCCGGGCCTCCATCTCGGTCTGCCGGGCGTTGGCGCCGTCGGCGGCGAGCCGGTCCCGCTCCTGGGTGTCGGGTTCCTCGGCGTCCTCCCCGTAAGGCGCCGCCTCCTCGGCCGCCGCCAGCCGTCCGGCGACCTCGTCGGCCTCGTCGCGGGCGTGTTCCAGCGCCTCCCGGGCCCGGTCGACGGCCGCGCCGGTGCGCTCGGCCTCGCCCGCGGCGGCCCGGGCCTGCCCCTGGAGCGCGCCGAGGCGGCCGGAGAGGGCTGACTTCTCCCGTTCGGCGGTACGGCGGCGCTCCCCCAGCTCCTCGACGAGCGCGGCGCTCTCCGCCCGCCGCGCGGCGGCGCTCTCCCGGGCGTCGGCCAGTCCGGCGCAGCGAATCTCCAGTTCGGCGAGTTCGGCGGCGGCCTCGTCGACCGACGCCTGGATCTCCAGCAGGGTGGGCGCCCCGGCGGAGCCGCCCTGGGCGAAGCGGGCGCCGAGGAGGTCGCCCTCGGCGGTGACCGCGGTGAGCCCGGGGCGGGCGTAGACCAGTTCCTCGGCCTCCTCCAGCGTTCCGACGACGACCATGTCGCGGAGGAGCCCCCGGACGGCGGGCATCAGTTCGGCGGGGCCCCGCACCAGATCGGCTGCGTAGACGAGCCCCGGGCGTTCCTCGCGCGGCGGCCCGGGTGCCTCGGGGGCGTCGCCGAGCAGTATCGCGGCCCGTCCCGCGTCGGACTTGCGCAGCAGCCGCAGCGCCTCGGCGGCGGTCGCCGGGCCCGTGACGGCGACCGCGTCGGCGGCGGCGCCGAGGGCCGCGGCGACCGGAACCTCGTGCCCCGGGGTGACGGTGAGCAGTTCGGACGCCGGTCCCAGCAGGCCGGTCAGCCGGTCCCGGGCGGCGAGCAGGGCGCCGGTGCCGTCCTTGCGGCGCAGCCCGAGGGCGAGGGCGTCCCGGCGGGCGGCGACGGCGGCCCGGCGCCGTTCGGCGTCGCCGAGGGTGTCCCGGGCGGCGGTCAGGGCGGTCTCGGCGTCGGCCAGTGCGCGGCGGGCGGCGTCATGGCGTCCGGCGAGTTCGGTGTCCCCGGCGTCGACGCCGTCGGCCTCGGCACGGAGTTCCTCGTACGCCTCGCGGGCGGTGACCGCGCGCTCCCGCGCCTCGTCGCGGGCGACGGTGAGCCGTTCGATCTCGGCCTGCGCGGAGGCGGCCCGGCCCCGGGCGGCGGTGACCTGGGCGCCGAGTCTGGCCAGGCCCTCCCGGCGGTCGGCGATGGCCCGGGCGACGTCCTTGAGGCGGCGTTCCTCGGCGCCGAGCCGCCGCTCCAGGTCGGCGCGGTGGGCGACGGTGTCCTCCAGGGCGTGCTCGGCGGCTTCGAGGGCGGCCTCCAGTTCGGCCTCCTGCTCCCGGATCCGGGCGGCCTCCCGCTCCATGTCCTCCGGGTCGCGGCCGCGCCGCTCGTCGGCCGGGCGGTCGGTGGCGCTGCGGACCCGGGCGTCGGCGAGGGAGACCGTGCCGCGGACGCGTTCGGCGAGCCGGGAGAGTTCGTTCCAGGTCTGCCGGGCGCGTTCGAGGCGCGGCGCGATCCGGCGTACCTCGTCCTCCAGCGCGGCCTCGCGGGCGAGGGCGTCGCGCAGCTCCCGGGCGGTGCGCTCCTTGCGTTCCTTGAGGGCGGCCTCGTCGGCGATCTCGGCGCTGAGCGCGGCCCGCAGCCCGACCAGGTCGTCGGCGAGGAGCCGGAGCCGGGCGTCGCGGAGATCGGCCTGGATGACGGCGGCCCGGCGGGCGACGGCGGCCTGCCGGCCGAGGGGTTTGAGCTGGCGGCGCAGTTCGTCGGTGAGGTCCTGGATCCGGGCGAGATTGGCCCGCATGGCGTCCAGTTTCCGCAGCGCCTTCTCCTTGCGCTTGCGGTGTTTCAGCACGCCCGCGGCCTCCTCGACGAAGGCCCGCCGGCCCATCGGGTCGGCGTGGAGTACGGAGTCGAGGCGGCCCTGGCCGACGATGACATGCATCTCCCGGCCGATGCCGGAGTCGGAGAGCAGTTCCTGGATGTCGAGGAGGCGGCAGGTGTCGCCGTTGAGCTGGTACTCGCTGCCGCCGTTGCGGAACATGATCCGCGTGATGGTGACCTCGGCGTACTCGATGGGGAGGGCGCCGTCGGAGTTGTCGATGGTCAGGGACACCTCGGCCCGGCCGAGCGGGGGCCTGCCGGTGGTCCCGGCGAAGATGACGTCCTCCATCTTGCCGCCGCGGAGCGACTTGGCCCCCTGCTCGCCCATGACCCAGGACAGGGCGTCCACCACATTGGACTTCCCGGAGCCGTTGGGGCCCACGACACAGGTGATGCCGGGCTCGAACCGCAGGGTGGTGGCGGAGGCGAAGGATTTGAACCCGCGGAGGGTCATGGCCTTGAGGTGCACGCAGCCGGACTCTACCTTTCGGGGCGCCCGGTACCCCGGTGGCCACCCGTGGTTCGGTCGCGGTTTCACCGGGGGAGGCGCAGGGCACATCTGTCGGTAAGGCACGGGACCGGGGTCGGACCCCGACCGTGGCGGAGTGTCCGGGGAGCGACGAGGGGCGGATCGGCGGGGCAGGGCGGACGGGTTCGGATATCGCACGGGGCGACCGGCGGCCGAAGGACGGACGGGGACGAGGGAAGACCGAGAGGGAAGAGAAAGAAAGAAGGGACGCCGAGGCGTCCCTTGCATATCTTCGCGCGATGGATCTCCGGTGGATCTCCGGGCTCAGGTGAGCGCCGGCTCCGCCTGCGGTACGTCGATGTCGATGCCGTCGAGCAGCGACTCTCGGGGGTGCTGGGCGACAGCGGCGTTCAGCGCGTCGTTCTCGGTCTGGATCCGTGCGAGTTCGGATTCCAGGTCCTGGACGCGCTGCTGCAGCCGTCGCATCTCGGCGAGGAGTCGCGGGTCGGAACCGCCGACATAACCGAGAAGCGCCTTTGCCATGATGGATGGTCCTCCACAATGAGTGACCGACCGATGCGGTGTGGGTCGTGAGGGATTCGCACCCGCTGGTGCCCGACAGAGTGGCTGACGCTGATCTCGCTGCGGTTCCTACTGCCGAACAGCTAGGGTGCGCGGGGATTCCAGAGTCTCACCAAAAAGTTTGACGGTCAACACGATCACGCCCCGCTGCGGGGGCGGCACCGACCGGCATCCGACCGCCTCAGGGGCGGCGCGGGCGGTCTTCCGGGGCCCGGGGGCGTGGAGATCATCCGTTCCCGCGCAGCCTGGCACGAACCGTCGACCTTGGCAACCACCAGCCCGTTTCCCGCTCGGGCGGGTGCCGGGGGCGATCCGCGGCGTCCGCCGTGCGGGTGGCGTCCGGGGCGCCGGGTCAACGAATCGCGAAACCGTCGTATCCCCCGCGAGGCGTGTCCCAGATCTCAGTGACACCGTCGACGCGCCCGGGTGTGTCGCCGGAGCGGAGCCACTCCAGGAGACGGTGGCAATTCTCACGTGACCCCTCGGCCACCACCTGTACCCGGCCGTCGTCGAGATTGAGGGCGAATCCCGTGAGCCCGCCGATCTCCAAGGCGTTTGCCCTGGTGAACCAACGAAAGCCCACTCCCTGTACTCGCCCGCGTACCCAGGCCGTCAGTCGTGCCGCGTCGTTCATGGCGTCAAGGTAGCCGTCGCACGGTCCGCACTGCTTCCTCAGGAGGCACTTCCGTCACTCGGCTCATGGCGTACAGTCCCCTCGCAATGAACGTCACCCGTTCGGGCGAGCCCGTCTCCGGTTTTGCCCGGATGGGGTCCGGTAAGCGATGTGTTCGTGCGCTCCGGGTTCCGCGGTACGAGGAAGGCACAGCCAGATGGGACGTCATCGAAGCACCACCAAACGCCGGGGAGTACCCCTGCGTACGGGGCTGCTCGGCGCCTCCGCCGCGGTGGCCATGGGTGCCGTGGCCATGGCGTCGGGGCTGCTGCCCGGCGGCGACACCCTGGTGACCGGGGGCGAGGCCGCGCCCGGCGGAGCCGTCAGGTCCCAGGGCCCGGCGACGCTCCAGACCCAGGGCGACAGCGGCTCGTCCCCCACGGCGGGTACGACCGGCTCGGGCCCGGCGGCCCCGCATCTGCCGTCGCGCTCCCCGAGCGGCTCCCCGGCGGCGAAGCCGTCCCCCTCCCCCGCGGAACGGGAGAAGGCGGAGGAGTCGGCCCGTGAGCGGATCGAGCGGGAGGCCCCGGCGTCCCGTAAGGCGACCGTCCCCGCGCAGCGCACCGGCGGACACGACGCCAAGGCCTCGAAGCGGAGCCCGTCCCCGGCGCCGAAGAGCAAGGCCCCGGAGCGGAAGCGGACCGCCGCGACCACCACCGAGTCCACGATGGAGGCCGAGGTCCTGGAGCTGGTCAACCAGGAGCGCGCCAAAGCGGGCTGCTCTCCCCTGCGCTACGACGCGGGGCTGGCGAAGCTCGCCGGGAACTTCAGCTCCGACATGGCCGGGCGCGGCTTCTTCGACCACACCGACCCCGACGGCGACACTCCGTGGGATCGGGCCGAGCAGGCCGGGGTGAAGAACCTGGCGGCCGAGAACATCGCCCGCGGCCAGGGCGACGCGGCGGCGGTGATGGATGCCTGGATGAAGAGCGAAGGCCACCGCGCGAACATTCTGAACTGCGACTACAAGACCCTCGGCGTCGGTGTCCATCTGGGCGACGGCGGCCCCTGGTGGACCCAGAACTTCGGCTACTGATCCCGGGGGCCCGGTCAGCCCGGCGATCCGGGGGCCCGGGGCCGGACCGCCCGCCGTCAGGGCCGGGGCGGGCGCTGGCAGCGGGGACAGTAGTAGCTGGAGCGGTTCATCCACGGGCGGCGCCGGATCTGCGTACCGCAGCGGCGGCACGGCTCGTCCTCCCGCCCGTAGGCGTCGAGCGACCGGTCGAAGTATCCCGATTCGCCGTTCACATTCACATAGAGGCTGTCGAAGCTGGTGCCGCCCTCCGCGAGGGCGGCCGTCATCACATCGCGGACATGTCCGAGCAGTTCGGCGGCCCGGGGCCGGTCGAGGCCCGATGTGAGCCGGTCGTAGTGCACCCTCGCCCGCCACAGCGCCTCGTCGGCGTAGATATTTCCCACCCCGCTGATCAGCGTCTGGTCCAGCAGGGCCCGTTTGACGGTGGTCCGCCGCAGCCGCAGGGCGACCAGGAACGCCTCGTCGTCGAAGGCCGGGTCGAGCGGGTCGCGGGCGATATGGGCGATGGCCGACGGCAGCCCGTCGGGGGTGTTGTCATGGACCGAGAGTCCGCCGAAGGTGCGCTGGTCGACGAAGCGCAGCTCGGTCCCGATGGTGTCGTCGAAGCGGAACCGGATCCTCAGATGCCGCTCGTCGGGCGCGTCTTCGGGCTGGACCAGCAGTTGGCCGCTCATTCCGAGGTGGCCGAGGAGCGACATGTCCCCCGCCCCGATCCGGAACCACAGGTACTTGCCCCGGCGGCAGGCCGAGCCGAGGCTCTGCCCGGTCAGCCGGGCGGCGAAGTCGACGGCGCCGGCCGGATGGCGGCGCACCGCCCGCGGATGGAGGACCTGGGCCTCGGCGACGGTCCGCCCGGTGACCCATCGCATGAGTCCCCGGCGTACGACCTCGACCTCGGGCAGTTCGGGCACGGCATCCTCCGGTTGCGCTCTCGCCGACGCCCGCAGCGTACCGCCGAACGGGGGTCGTGAACGGCGCCGAGCCCCCTTTCCGGCATTGCCGGAAAGGGGGCTCGGACCTGCGGTCGCCCCATAGGGCGGAAGCAGTGGTCAGGCGTCGGCCCGGCCACCGTTCCCGGTCTCGCCCCGGTCCGTCCCGGGGGCTTCCGCTTGCTGGTTCTTCTGCTCGGCGGCCAGCCGCGCGTCGGCGGCGCTGCGGATCTCCCGCCAGGCCGCCTCGGCGGCCTGCTGCTCCGCCTCCTTCTTACTGCGGCCGGTGCCGGTGCCGTACGAGACACCACCGACGCGGGCAGCAGCGGTGAAGGTCTTCTCGTGGTCCGGACCCGTCTCGGTGACGAGGTACTCCGGGACTCCGAGGCCCTCGGCGGCGGTCAGTTCCTGAAGACTGGTCTTCCAGTCCAGACCGGCGCCCAGGTTGGACGACTTCTCGATCAGCGGGTCGAACAGCCGGTGCACCAGCTCCGACGCCGCGTCGAGCCCCTGGTCGAGGTAGACGGCGCCGATCACCGCTTCGAGGGTGTCGGCGAGGATGGACGCCTTGTCCCGGCCGCCCGTGCCCTCTTCGCCCCGGCCGAGCCGGATGAAGGAGCCCAGGTCGAGGCCGCGGCTCACCCCGGCGAGCGCGCGCGAGTTGACCACCGCGGCCCGCAGCTTGGCGAGCTGCCCCTCGGGGAGGTCGGGATGGCTGCGATAGAGGGTGTCGGTGACCACCAGGCCGAGGACGGAGTCCCCGAGGAACTCCAGCCGCTCGTTGGTGGGCAGACCGCCGTTCTCGTACGCGTACGAGCGGTGGGTCAGCGCACGCACCAGAAGGGCGGACTCGACCTGATAGCCGAGCCGCCCTTCCAGAAGCGCGTGGGGCGAGGCTGCGTCGACCGCGTCGGCGTTGTCCGCCGGCTTTTCGTCTCCGGCGTTGGACAGCTCAGACATCGGGCCTCTCACCAGCCGCTCAGACCTCGAGGACCTGGCGCTTGTTGTAGGTGCCGCAGCTGGGGCACGCGATGTGCTGCAGCTTGGGCTCCTGGCAACGCTCACACGAAACCAGGGTGGGGACCGCAGCCTTCCACTGCGACCGGCGGTGGCGCGTGTTGCTGCGCGACATCTTCCGCTTCGGAACAGCCACGGCTACTTCTCCTGCTTCTCGTCGACGCCGGAGCCGGCGCCGCCCATGTTGTCCTTCTCGCCGTCCCGAACGGTGCCGGCGAGTCCTTGCAGTGCCGCCCAACGAATGTCGACGGCGTCGTGGTGGTGGTCCGGGTCGTCGTCGAGCCGGATTCCGCACTGGGCGCAGAGTCCGGCACAGTCCTCCCGGCACACCGGCTGCATCGGCAGGGCGAGCACCACCGCGTCACGCAGCACGGGTTCGAGGCCGAACAGGCCGTCCTCGAGAAAGAGGATGTCCTCGTCCTCGTCGTCGTCGCCGGGCTCCGCGGCACGGCCGCGGCCCCGGTCGTCGGCGGCGGGGTACGTGAACATCTCCTGGAAGTCCGCGACGACATCGAGTCGCAGCGGCTCCAGACACCTTACGCACTCCCCCTCGGCCGACGCACGGGCGGTGCCCGTGACGAGCACTCCGTCCATGACCGACTCCAGGCGGAGTTCCAGTTCGACGGGCGCGCCCTCGGGCACGGCCACGACGTCTTCGATGCCCAGGTCCTTCGGCGCCGGCACGGAGCGGGAGAGCCGCTGGAGCGCGCCGGGACGCCGCCCCAGCTCGTGTGTGTCGAACACGAGGGGGTCGCGGTGGTCGAGGCGGGCGTTCAGGGCGCTTCCTGCTTTCGGGTCGTGCCGACGCGCCGGGCTGATGCGTCGGATGGGGAGGGCCGCCGTCCCCGGCGAGGGGATACGGGCAGCCGGGATCGCGAACGAGGCGCGACCAGAAGAGCCAGGATACTGGACCGGGCGCCATCGGCCCAATCCGGTCCCGATCGTCCCGGCCTCGGACGGCCGGAGCGCCGCCGTCGGCCGGGTTCTGCGGCCGGGTCACGCGAGATATCCGCGAGCTGTCCCTACGGACCGTGACACCGGCGCACGGGTCCGGTGCCGGGCGGGCCGGGTCGCGGCGGATCCCGTACGGCGCCGGCCGCGCGCGGTCGATCCCGTACGGCGCCGGGCGGCCCCGCCGGGGCCCGGTGGGGCGGTTTCAGCCCCCGGTCACCGGCCCGGCCGGGAAGGCGCGGCCGGGCGGCTCGGCGAGACCGGCCAGATACTCGGCGTCGCTGGTGGCCCGCTCGGGGGCGGCGAGCGCGTCCCGGAACCCGGCCGGATCGTCTCCCGTACGCGCGTACAGGGTGCGGCGGCCGCGCCCGACCGCCTCCAGGGTCCTGGTGAGCACGGTCTCGAAGGCGTCGAGGGTGGCCCGGGCGGAGGCGTCGGCCCGCTCGGCGGCCGCCACCGGATCCGGTACCGCCGGTTCCGGACCTGCCGCCGCTTCCGGCGCCTCCGGGCGCGGGCCGGGGACCGCGGGGGCGGCGTACGGCTCCGCGTACGGGCCCGGCAGCCGCTCCCGGCCCACGGCGACCGAACCGATGGCCTTGGTGAGGACGACCTCGAAGTTGGCGAGTCTGGAGTCGACGTACCGGTCCGCGTCGGTACGGATCTCCGCGGCGGCCCGGTGGGCCTCGGCGAGGATCCGTGCGGCCTCCGCTTCCGCCTCCCGGGCGACCCCGGTCCCGGACAGCAGGGCGGCCCGTTCGGCGCGGGCCTCGTCGACGATCCGGCCCGCCTCCGCCCGGGCCCCCGCGACCAGCCGCTCCCGTTCGCCGATCAGCTCCCGGGCCCGGCCGAGGGAGCCGGGCAGCGCCGCCCGCGCCGCGTCGACCAGGGCGAGCAGTCCGGCCCGGTTGACGACGCACGAGGCGGACATGGGCAGCGACCGGGCGCCGTCCAGCGCCGCGGCGATCTCGTCGAGCTTCTTCTGCACGTCCACCGGGGTTCCGCCGTTCCTGCGCTGGTACGGGAGTCGCGCGGACGACTGTACGGGGCGGAACCGGTACGGACGGTCACTTCTCGGCGAGCCGCCGCGCCAGCGCCTCCCGGACCGCCGGGGGCAGCAGATGGGAGACGTCCCCGCCCCAGGCCGCGACCTCCTTGACCAGGCTGGAGGAGAGGAAGCTGTAGGTGGGGTTGGTGGGGACGAAGAGCGTCTCGACGCCCGAGAGCCCGTTGTTCATCTGGGCCATCTGGAGTTCGTAGTCGAAGTCGCTGACGGCCCGCAGCCCCTTGACGATGGCGGGGATGTCCCGCTCCTTGCAGAAGTCCACCAGCAGTCCGTGGTGGGACTCGACGACCACGTTCCCGTAGTCGGCCGTCACCCGGCGGATCAGCTCCATCCGCTCCTCGACGGTGAACAGGCCCTGCTTCGACTTGTTGATCATCACCGCGACGTAGACGACGTCGTACAGCTTGGAGGCGCGGGCGATGATGTCGAGGTGTCCGTTGGTGATCGGGTCGAACGACCCGGGACAGACTGCGCGGCGCACTGGAAGTCCCTCGCTCTCCGGTCCGGTCATGAGGCGTCTTCGCCCATGGATGCCTCGTCGCAGACAGAGGCGGCGCGACCGTACCAAAACGTTCCCTCGCCGTAGCGACGGGACCGCAGCGGTTCGAAACCCGGCGGCCAGCGGAAGGTTCCGCCTCTGGTGCTCCGTTCCACGGTGACGAGGGCGCCGTCCGCAAGCCACCCCCCGGCCAGGAGTGTGAGCAGGATCTCCCGAAGATCATCGTCCCCGACCGCGTACGGCGGGTCGAGGAAGACGGCGTCGTACGGGGCACCGGGCACGGGCCCGGCGATCAACTGCTCGGCCCGGCCGGTACGGACCTCCGCGCCCGGCAGCCCGAGGGCGCGGACGTTCTCCCGGACCACCCGGGCGGCCCGGGCGTCGGCCTCCACCAGCAGGGCGTGGGCCGCGCCCCGCGAGAGCGCCTCCAGACCGACGGCGCCGGAGCCCGCGTACAGATCGGCGACCCGGATCCCGTCGACCGTGCCCAGCAGGGACTGCCAGGTGGAGAAGAGCCCTTCCCGTGCCCGGTCGGAGGTGGGGCGGGTACCGGTGCCGGGCGGTACGGCGAGCCGACGCCCGCCGGCCGTACCGGCGATCACGCGGGTCATCTCGGTCCTTGTGGTCGAAGCGGGTCGGTCGGGTCGGCGGTCGCCCCGGCCGGACGGTTCGGCCGGGGCGGGGTCGGATACCGGCGGATCGCGCGGGAGCACGGCCGCCGCGATCATTCTCTCAGCTCCCGGCCGCCCGCCGCGCGCCCGCGCCCCGGCGCGCGGCGGGCCCCGCCGTACGACCCGTGGACCGCACACGCCGCCGGGCCGTCCGGGCGCCGCGCGGTTCCCGGAGCCGTACGAGTCCCGCCCCGGCCCGGCCTCGGGCGGTACGGCTCCGGGCGCGGCTCAGCCCTTGTCCAGATAACGCTCGCGTTCCGCGTCCAGCAGGGCGTCCAGCGCCGTCCGCAGCTCGGGCAGGCCGGACAGCTCGGGATCGGCGGCGACCACGGCCACGGCCTCCTCCCGGGCCGCCGCGATGACCTCCTCGTCCTCGATGACGGCGAGCATCCGCAGCGACGAGCGGACCCCGGACTGGGCCTGGCCCAGCACATCGCCCTCACGGCGCTGTTCGAGGTCGATCCGGGACAGCTCGAAGCCGTCGAGGGTGGCGGCCACGGCGCCCAGTCTGGCCCGGGCGGGGCTCGCCTCCGGCGCCTCGGTGACCAGCAGACAGAGCCCGGGGGCCGAGCCCCGGCCGACCCGGCCGCGCAGCTGGTGGAGCTGGGAGACGCCGAACCGGTCCGCGTCCATGATCACCATCGCGGTGGCGTTGGGGACGTTCACCCCGACCTCGATCACGGTCGTCGCCACCAGGACGTCCACCTCGCCCGCGGCGAAGCGGCGCATCACGTCGTCCTTGTCGTCGGGGGGCATCCGGCCGTGCAGCACCTCGACCCGCAGTCCGGCCAGCGCGCCCCCCGCCAGATCGGCGGCGACGTCCAGCACGGCCAGCGGAGGCCGCTTCTCCGCCGCGTCGGCGCCACCTTCAGCGGCGGTGTCGGCCGCGGTCGCGCTCCTGCCCTTCGGCTTCTCGTCGGCCTCGTCACCGATCCGCGGACAGACCACATACGCCTGGTGGCCCTTGCCGACCTCCTCGCGGACCCGTTCCCAGGCGCGGGCGAGGAAGTGCGGCTTGTCCCGGGCGGGCACCACATGGCTGCCGATCGGGGACCGCCCGGCGGGCAGCTGGTCGAGGACGGAGGTCTCCAGATCGCCGAAGACGGTCATCGCGACGGTCCGCGGGATGGGGGTGGCGGTCATCACCAGCAGATGCGGCGGCTGCTTGCCCTTGGAGCGCAGCGCGTCCCGCTGCTCGACCCCGAACCGGTGCTGTTCGTCCACGACCACCAGACCGAGATCGTGGAACTTGACCTTGTCCTCGATCAGGGCGTGCGTACCGATCACGATCCCCGCCTCGCCGGTCACCAGGTCCAGCAGGGCCTGCCGCCGGGCCGGGACACCCATGGAGCCGGTCAGGGCCACCACCTTGGTGCCGTGCTCGGCCCCGCCGAGGAGCCCGCCCTCGGCCAGCTCGCCCATCATCTCCACGATCGAGCGGTGGTGCTGCTGGGCCAGCACCTCGGTGGGCGCGAGCATGGCCGCCTGGCCGCCCGCGTCCACGACCGCGAGCATGGCCCGCAGCGCGACCAGCGTCTTGCCGGAGCCGACCTCGCCCTGGAGCAGCCGGTGCATCGGGTGTTCGGTGGCCAGGTCGTCGAAGATCTCGGCGGTCACCTTCCGCTGGCCCTCGGTGAGGGTGAACGGCAGCCGGGCGTCGAACGCGGCGAGCAGCCCGTCCGCCGGGGCCCGGCGGGCGACCGCGGGGAGCTGGGCGTCCGCGAACCGCCGCCGGGCCAGCGCGACCTGGAGGACGAACGCCTCGTCCCACTTCAGCCGGGCCCTGGCGTCCTCGACATCGGCTTTGGTGCGGGGCCGGTGCACCTTCAGCAGCGCCTCGGGCAGTGGTACGAAGCCCCGGCCCTCGCGCAGCGCGTCCGGCAGCGGGTCCACCGCGTCCCGGGCCCTGGGCAGCACCGCGTCCACCGCCTTGGCGATCTTCCACGACTCCATGCCCTTGCAGGCCGGGTAGATCGGGATGAGGGCGCCGGCCCAGGACTCCACGGCCGCGTCGTCTCCCCCGGCGGCGCCCGGCCCCCCGGGCTCGCCGCCCCCGCCCCCGCCCCCGGCACCGTCTCCGCCGCCGGGTTCGGCGCCCAGCTTGGCGTAGGTGGGGTGGGCGAGCTGGAGTCTGCGGTTGAAGACCGAGACCTTCCCGGCGAACATGGCCCGGCTGCCGGGCGGCAGCTCGGTCTGCGGCTTGTGGACGCCGCGGCCGAAGAAGACGAGCTGGAGCCGGCCGCTGCCGTCGGTGATGGTCAGTTCGAGACGCTTGCCCCGGCCGCCGTTGAAGGTGTGCACCCGGGAGTCGGCGACCTGGGCGACCACGGTCACGTCCTCGTCCAGCGGCAGCTCGGAGAGGCGGGTCAGCTGGCCCCGCTCCTCGTACCGCCGGGGGTAGTGGTGCAGCAGATCCCCGACGGTGTGCAGGCCGAGCTGCTCGCCGAGCACCTTCGCGGTGGCGGGGCCGAGCGTCTTCTTGAGGGGTTCACTCAGGACGGACACATCGTCCATTGCACACCACGGCACCGACATCCGGGGCCGCGGCCGTACGGGACGGCCCTCACTCCACCCCGATCAGCAGCGGGCTGGTGCCCGGTCCCCCCTGGTAGACCACGGTGTCCACGGCCAGATACGCCTCCCGGACGTGCCGCTCCAGGCGGGCGGCCGTCGCCGTGCCGTCCGGCAGGTCCCCGGAGAGGACGAGGGTGACCAGCTCGCCGCCCGCCGCCAGCATCCGGTCCAGTACGGCGACGGCGGTCTCCGCGACGTCCTGGCCGATGACGGCGACGTCCCCGTCGATCAGGCCGAGGACGTCCCCGGCCTGGCAGACCCCGGCACTGGTCCACGACCGGTGTTCGGCGACCGCCAGCTCCGCGTGCCGGGTGGCCCCGGCCGCCGCCGTCATCGCCACCACGTCCTCGTCGAACCGGCGGCCCGGCTCGTGGACCGCGAGGGCCGCGATGCCCTGGACGGCGGCGCGGGTGGGCACGAGGGCGACCCGGACGCCTTCCGTACGGGCCTGCTCGGCCGCCGCGGCCGCGGTGTGCCGCAGCTCGGCGGAGTTCGGCAGCAGCACCACCTCCCGGGCGTGGGCCCGGCGGATCGCCTCCACCAGCTCCCCGCTGGCGGGCGGCTCCCCGGGGCGGGCCAGCAGGGGCGTCGCGCCCGCCTCCGCGCAGAGCTCCGCGAGGCCCTCGCCGGGGACGACCACCACGACGGCCCGCTGGACCTGCTCCGGTACGGGTCCCGGGGCCGCCCCGGTGAGATGGGTGATCCGGATCCGGTGCGGACGGCCGGCCTCCACACCCGCCTCGACGGCGGCGCCCGCGTCGTCGGTATGGACGTGGATGTTCCACAGCCCGTCGCCGCCGACCACCACCAGGGACTCCCCCAGGGCGTCGAGCCGGGCCCGCAGCCGGGCCACGGCCGGGTCGCCGGCCTCCAGCAGATAGATCACCTCGAACGCCGGGCCGCCGTCGCCGCACTCCCCGGGACCGGCCGGGCCGACCGCCGCGACCGGGGCGTGGGAGCGGGCGGGCACCGCGGGCGACTCCCCCGTCAGCGCCGCCACCAGGGCCCGCAGTACGGCGAGCAGCCCCCGGCCGCCCGCGTCGACCACGCCCGCCCGGCTCAGCACGTCGAGCTGGCCCGGGGTCGCGGCCAGCGCCGTACGCGCGCCGTCGTACGCGGCGCGGGCCGCACCGGCGTCCCCGGGGCCGCCCTCGGCTTCCGCCTCGGCCGCGGCCGAGGCGGCGGCCGACGCCACGGTCAGGATGGTGCCCTCCACGGGGTGCGCCACCGCCTCCCGGGCCAGTACGGCGGCCCGGTCCAGCGCCTCCGCGAGCCCGGCGCCCGCGCCGACCCGGTCCGCGACCCCGCGCAGCAGCTGGGCCAGGATCGTGCCCGAATTGCCCCGGGCGCCCAGCAGCGCGCCGTGCGCCATGGCCCCGATCACCGCCGCCGTCTCCGGCTCGCCGCCGTCCGGATCCGCCGTCTCGTGCGCGGCGAAGACCGCCTCGACGGCCGTCACGGCCGACTCGACCGTCAGATAGAGATTGGTACCGGTGTCACCGTCCGCGACCGGATACACATTGATCGCGTCGATCTCCTCGCGCTCCCGGCCCAGCGACTCCAGCGCCCCGGCGCACCAGACCCGTACCGCTGCGGCGTCGAGTTTCTGCGGCACCTGGGGGTCCTCCTCCGTCGTGGGCTCGTCCGCTGCCGGGCACGCGCGGTCCCGGGCGGGCCCGGTCGGCGGGGTCGCACCGCAGGGTAGACCCCGTGCGCCGGTGAGGCAGGGGGCGGGGGCGGGGCGGGCGGACATGGTAGTTTCATGGAAAGGACGAAGCCGTTGTATGCTGCTCCGGTTGCCTGATGAAAATCAGGCCGTCCATCTCCCGGCAAAGCCACCGAGTCAGTTACTGATTTCCGGCACGCCGGAATTCACTGTACGTGCATCTGAAGTCTTTGGAGTGACCCGTGGCTGCCAACTGCGACGTCTGCGGCAAGGGGCCGGGCTTCGGCAACAACATTTCGCACTCGCACCGCCGTACGTCTCGTCGCTGGAACCCGAACATCCAGCGCGTGCGTGCCGTGGTCGGTCGGACGCCGAAGCGGCTCAACGTCTGCACCTCGTGCATCAAGGCCGGCAAGGTCTCGCGCTAACGCGGATGCTCCGTCGCTAGCGCAGCCTTCCGGTTGCCTTTACCCCGGGCGGGCCCACCTCACCAAGGTGGGCCCGCCCGGGGATTTTTCCGTGGGCGACCGCGCCCACGGCCCCCGGCGCCTTGGCTCTCCGGCCCGGCGCCAAGCGGCGCTCCGCCGTAACCCTGGCGGTGTATGCCGACTGCGCCCCGTCGGTGACCGTTCGCGCAGTTCCCCGCGCCCCTGGTTGCCCGCCTGAACGCCCTCAGAGAGAGGCGGGACCTCGTCGTTTCAGGGGCGAGGAGCGGGAGAGCGTTGAGGGGCGCGGGGAACTGCGCGACAAGCCACCGACGGGCCGCAGTCGGTATACACCGCAAGCACTACGGCGAGCACCGCACAGGGGCACGGGTCCTCAGGGGAGCGTGACGCCGTGGTGGACCGGGCCCACTCCGCCGCCCAGGGGGAAGCCTTCCAGAATCGCCGCCGTCACATACGTCTTCGCCGCCGCCACCGCCTCCGGCACCGTCATCCCCTTCGCCAGCCCCGCCGCGATGGCCGATGCCAGGGTGCAGCCGGTGCCGTGGGTGTGGCGGTTGTCGTGGCGCGGGGCGCGCAGCCAGTGCTCCGCGGTGCCGTCGGTGAGCAGATCGACCGCGTCGCCCGCGAGATGGCCGCCCTTGATCAGTGCCCAGCGGGGCCCGTACGCCAGGATCGCCCCGGCGGCCCGGCGCATTCCGTCCTCGTCCTCGACGGCGACTCCGGTGAGCTGGGTCACCTCGTCGAGGTTGGGGGTGGCGACGGTGGCCAGCGGCAGCAGTACGCCGCGTACCGCGTCCAGCGCCGACTCGGCGAGCAGTGAGTCGCCGTGCTTGGAGACCCCCACGGGGTCGACCACGACCGGCGCTTCGACCTCCGCGAG
This sequence comes from Streptomyces sp. NPDC006798, assembly GCF_040635975.1. Taxonomy (NCBI): domain Bacteria; kingdom Bacillati; phylum Actinomycetota; class Actinomycetes; order Kitasatosporales; family Streptomycetaceae; genus Streptomyces; species Streptomyces sp. NPDC006798. The sequence continues at coordinate 87,565 of NZ_JBEYIS010000014.1, read as the reverse complement.
CAGGGCGGCGACGGTCTCCACGAGCCGGGCCGATGCCAGCATGCCGGTCTTCACGGCCTGGACGCCGATGTCGTCGACGACGCTGCGGTACTGGGCCCGGACGGCTTCCTCCGGGAGTTCCCAGACCCCTTGGACACCGAGGGAGTTCTGCGCGGTGACCGCGGTGATCACGCTCATGCCGTGGGTGCCGAGGGCGAGCATGGTCTTGAGGTCGGCCTGGATTCCGGCGCCGCCGCCGGAGTCGGATCCGGCGACCGTCAGGACCCGGGGCGGCGCGACCCGCGCGCCCGGTCCCGTACCGCCGCCGCCCGGATCGCCGCCCGGCCGCGCGCCGGGCACCCGGCCCGGCACCACCGCACCCGCGTCCGTGTCCGTGTCCGTACCCGCGTCCGCGCTCATATCCTGCCCGCCCCTCTCATGATCCGTCCCCGAAGTGGTCCCAGCCGCTTCCGCCGGTCCACGGCAGTCCGTCCACGGTGACCTGGGGCGCCGCCGCCGGACGGAACACCTCGCCGATCACCTTCCAGCGCGCCGGGAGCTTGGTGTCGGCCGGGAAGGTCGCGACGATCGCGTGGTCCTCACCCCCGGTGAGCACCCACTGCACCGGATCGACCCCGACGGCCTGCCCGATGTCGTTCATCTGGCCGGGGATGTCGATCGCGCCGGAGCGCAGATCGATCCGTACCTTGCTGGCCTCGGCGATATGCCCGAGGTCGGCGATCAGCCCGTCGCTGACGTCGCACATCGCGGTCGCGCCGAGCCCGGCGGCGGCGGGCCCCGCGTGGTACGGGGGTTCGGGCCGCCGGTGGGCCTCGACGAAGGCGCGGGGTGAGCGGAATCCCCGGGAGAGGACGGCGTGACCGGCCGCCGACCAGCCGAGCCAGCCGGTGTAGGCGACGACGTCACCGGGTCTGGCGCCGCCCCGGGTGACGGGCTCGTGGCCGCGCAGATCGCCGAGGGCCGTGATGGCGAGGGTGATCAGCTCGCCGCGGACGACGTCGCCGCCGACCACGGCCGCGCCCGCCACCTGGCTCTCGTCGCGGATGCCGTCCATGAGTTCGGTGGCCCAGGTGACGGGGAGGTCGGCCGGGACGACCAGACCGAGCAGGAGGGAGGTGGGGACGGCGCCCATGGCCGCGATGTCGGCCAAGTTCTGCGCGGCGGCCTTGCGTCCGACGTCGTACGCCGTCGACCAGTCGCGGCGGAAGTGCCGCCCCTCCAGCAGTACGTCGGTACTCGCCACGACCCGCCGGTCGGGCGCGGCCACGACGGCCGCGTCGTCACCGGGTCCGATCCGGACCGCGGGGGTGGAGGTGAGCCGGGAGGTGAGCTCTTTGATCAGGCCGAACTCTCCCAACTCGCCCACAGTGCCCTTCACCCGAGTCTCACCTCTCCGTCGTCCCGCCGGACCACCCGGCCGGGCTGTCGTGCTGTGGCGGGTCGCGCCGGACGGGGCCGCCGGGCGCCCCCGTCACCGAGCGGTCGCGACCCGCCGGGCCGCTCGGTACCGTCAAGGGATACGTCAATGTGCGCTCGACCCGCGCCACACTACGGACGCCACCCGGCGCGCGGGTCTCCCCGTCGCCCGCGGCGACGCGATACCGTGGCGTCCCTTTCTCCCCCCTGGGGTTTCCCCGCCCGGGGCGCCGAGGGCGCCGATGACACCGTCGAACGGGGAAGCGGACCCAGGGCCGCCCAGGAGGTTCCGTGGTACAGGCGTACATCCTGATTCAGACCGAAGTGGGCAAGGCGTCGGCCGTCGCCGAGACCATCGGGAAGATTCCGGGAGTGATTCAGGCGGAGGACGTGACGGGCCCCTACGACGTGATCGTGCGGGCCCAGGCCGACACCGTGGACGAGCTGGGCCGTCTGGTGGTCGCGAAGGTCCAGCAAGTCGACGGCATCACCCGTACCCTCACCTGCCCGGTCGTGCACCTGTAGCCCCCGTCTACCCTGGGGCGGTGATTTCCGCCCGTCGGTCCCGCTCCCGCCACCGCGTTCCCGCGCGTTCCCGCCGCGCGGTCCCGGCCCTTCCGCTCGCTCTGTCCGCGGCCGTGCTGTTCGCCGTCTCCGCGTGTACCGCGGACCGGCCCGAGGTCGCCGTCCCCCGTCCCGATGCCGAGGAGTCGGCGGTCTGCGAGGCGCTGGACGGGGCCCTGCCGGAGACGGTCGGCGGACAGGACCGTTCCGACCCCGAGCCCGCGTCGGCGCTGACCGCCGGCTGGGGTGACGCGGCGATCGTACTGCGCTGCGGGGTGCCGCGGCCCGAGGGGATGAGCGATCCGGCGGCCCAGGGCATCGAGGCGGAGGGCGTCGGCTGGCTGCTGGAGGAGACCGACGGCGGTACCCGCTTCACCACCACGTTCCGCACGGCCTATGTGGAGGTGTCGATGGACGAGCGGTACGCACACGACTCCACGCCGCTGGCCCAGCTCGCCGACGCGGTGAAGGAGGCCGTCCCGGCCGTGCTCGACGTCCCGTAGCCCCCTGCTCCCGGTTCCCCGGCGGGATCCGGTGCACCCGGGCCCGGCGGCCGGGCCCGGGTTCACCGGGCCCGGTACGGGCCGTGCGCTCCGGCGCTCTCGCCCCGGCGCGGTCCGTCAGCGCAGGCCGGTGGAGCGGCGCAGCGCAGCGCCGATCAGCAGGTCGATCAGTTCGGGGTACGAGACCCCGGTCTCCTGCCACATCCGCGGATACATCGAGATCGGGGTGAACCCGGGCATGGTGTTGATCTCGTTGATCACGAACCGGCCGTCGTCGGTGAGGAAGAAGTCGGCCCGGACCAGGCCCTCGCAGCTAGTGGCCTCGAAGGCGGCGACGGCCAGCCGGCGGACCTCGGCGGTCTGCTCCTCGGTGAGGTTCGCGGGGACGACCCCGTCGGCCGAGTCGATGTACTTGGCCTCGAAGTCGTAGAACTGGCCGTCCTGGTCGACCAGGATCTCGGCGGGGACGCTGGCCCGCGGCCCGTCCTCGAACTCCAGCACTCCGCACTCGATCTCGCGGCCCCGGACCATCGCCTCGACAATGATCTTGGGGTCGTGGCGGCGGGCCTCCTCGATCGCGGCGTCCAGCCCGTCGGCCGAGGTGACCTTGCTGATCCCGATCGACGAACCGGCCCGGGCGGGCTTCACGAAGAGCGGCCAGCCGTGCTCGTCGGCGAGCCGGAGGAGCCGCTTGCGGGCGGCGCCCTGGTCCTGCTCCCACTCGCGGGGGCGGATCACCTCGTACGGGCCGACGGGCAGCCCGTAGGAGACCAGGATCCGCTTCATGTACTCCTTGTCCTGCCCCACGGCGGAGGCGAGGACGCCGGAGCCGACGTACGGCACCCCGGCGAGCTCCAGCAGGCCCTGGATGGTGCCGTCCTCGCCGTAGACGCCGTGCAGTACGGGGAAGACGACATCGACCTCGCCGAGCGTCTTGGGGACGGCCCCGGGCTCGCTGTAGACGAGTTCACGGCTGCCGGGTTCGGCGGAGAGCACCACGGCGCCGTCGGCGCCGTCGGTCAGCTCCGCGACTTCGGGGGTGCGCCGGTCGGTGATGGCCATCCGTTCCGGGTCGTCGGCGGTCAGCACCCAGCGGCCGTCGACCGTGATGCCGACCGGGATGACGTCGTACCGGGTCCGGTCGATGGCCCTCAGCACGGCACCGGCGGTGACCGTGGAGATCCCGTGCTCGGAGCTGCGCCCGCCGAAGACGACGGCCACCCGGGGCCTGCGGCCCTGCTGATCGGAGGTCTGGGGGAGGTTCTGGGTGCTCATATCGTCCTGAGACTACCGTGCGAACCGTCATCCGCCAGGGTCGGCACGGGGCCGGGATCCGCCGCGACGGGTCCCCCGGGAGGGTCATGGCCCGGCACCGGGGGATCCCCCGTACCGGTACGGTCCGTTCCGCTCCGCCCGACGCGGGCCGGGTCGCGGGGAGTTCGGCCCGCGGGCCCGGCTCCGGTCGGCCGCCGGACCGGTGGACCGGGCCCGGCGCCGCCGGTCCGGCCGGGCGCGGGGCACCGTACGGCCGGGCGGGAAAGGGTGCCGTACGACCGGACGGGAGACGGGGCCGTACGGCCGGGCGCGGTAAGGGTCGTACGTCCCGGGATGCCACGCCGCCCGCGAAGGCGGCGGCGACGGTCCGTCAGCGGCGTTCGGGCTTGGCGCTGCGGGACATCAGCTCCTTGAGCGCGACGGCGGGCGCCTTGCCCTCGTGGACGATCCCGACGACGGTCTCCGTGATGGGCATGTCGACCCCGTGCCGCCGGGCCAGGTCGAGTACCGACTCGCACGACTTGACGCCCTCGGCGGTCTGCTTGGTGACCGCGATGGTCTGCTCCAGCGTCATGCCCTTGCCGAGGTTGAGCCCGAAGGTGTGGTTGCGCGACAGCGGCGACGAGCAGGTCGCCACCAGGTCGCCCAGCCCGGCGAGCCCGGAGAAGGTCAGCGGGTCGGCGCCCATGGCGAGGCCGAGCCGGGTGGTCTCGGCGAGGCCGCGGGTGATGAGGGAGCCCTTGGCGTTGTCGCCGAGTCCCATGCCGTCGGCGATGCCGACGGCGAGCCCGATGACGTTCTTCACGGCGCCGCCCAGCTCGCAGCCGACGACATCGGTATTGGTGTAGGGCCGGAAGTACCGGGTGTGGCAGGCGGCCTGGAGGCGGCGGGCCACCTCCTCGTCCCGGCAGGCGACGACCGCGGCGGCGGGCAGCCGCCGGGCGATCTCCCGGGCGAGATTGGGTCCGGTGACCACCGCGACCCGCTCCGCGGGCACCCCGGCGACCTCCTCGACGACCTGGCTCATCCGCTTGGTGGTGCCCAGTTCGACCCCCTTCATCAGGGAGACCAGCACCGTCTCGGGGGGCAGCAGGGGCGCCCAGGCCGCGAGATTGCCGCGGAGCGTCTGCGAGGGCACGGCGAGCACGGTGAAGTCGGCGCCGTCCAGTGCCTCGGCCGGGTCGGTGGTGGCCCGCAGCCCGGCGGGCAGCTCGATACCCGGCAGATAGTCGGGGTTGGTACGGGTGGTGTTGACGGCCTCCGCCAGCTCCGCGCGGCGCCCCCAGAGGGTCACCCGGCAGCCCGCGTCCGCGAGCACCGTACCGAAGGCGGTCCCCCAGGAACCGGTCCCGAAGACGGCTGCCTTGACGGGCCGGTCGGCGAGGTGGGCCGATTGTGTCACTGCTGTCCTTCCCCTGCGGCCTTGCGCCGCTGTTCTGCACGGGCTGTGCGGTGGTCCCACGGCTCCCGGGGCGCCTGTTCGCCGCGGACCTCCTCCAGGAGCGCCGTGATGGCGCCCATGATGACCTCCGTGGCCTCTTTCAGCACCTCGGGCGTGGGCTCCAGATCGTAGAACCCGCTGAGGTCCACCGGCGGTCCGGCCTGCACGATCAGGGTCTTCCGGGGGAAGAGCCTGATCTTCCTCTCCTCGGCGTACGGCGGCATCACCAGGTTCGCACCCCACTGGGCGACCGGGATCACCGGGACCCTGGTCTCCAGGGCGATCCGGGCGGCACCGGTCTTGCCCGCCATGGGCCACATGCCGGGGTCCCGGGTGATGGTGCCCTCGGGGTAGAAGGCGACGCACTCGCCGCGTTCGACGGCCCGCGCGGCGGCCCGGTAGGCGTCGAGGGCGTTGTTGGATTCCCGGTAGACGGGAATCTGCCGGGTACCCCGGAGCATCATCCCGACGAACGGGGTACGGAAGAGGGGGGCCTTCGCGAGAAAGCGCGGTACGCGTCCGGTGTTGTACTGGAAGTGCGCATACGAAAGCGGGTCGAGATACGAGTTGTGATTGACCACGGTGATGAATCCGCCGTCGGCCGGAATGTGTTCCGTGCCGCGCCAGTCCCGTTTGAACAGAACGAGCAGCGGCGGTTTGGCGATGACCGCCGCCAGGCGGTACCAGAAGCCGATTTTTCGGCGGGACACGCGGACATCCTCTCCCTCTGCGGACGCGTACGAGACCGGACGGACTCGCCGGTGAGCGGGCCTTCGCCCGGAAGGCGGGGATCAAGTGTCGCCCCGGTCCCACCGTCTGTCGAGGACACCGTACGCCCCGGTGATCGCACCGGATCCCGTCCTGTCACAGGGCTCGGCGACAATGGGGGGCCGTTACACACGGACGGAGAGCCGACCTGGACAGCGACGTGCGGACCACCTGGTCCCTGGTGGTCCCCCTCAAGCCCCTTGCCCTGGCCAAGAGCAGACTCTCCGGCGCCGTCCCGGCCGCCGCCCGGCCCGGTCTGGTGCTGGCGTTCGCGCAGGACACCGTGGTCGCGGCGCTGAACTGCGGAGCCGTACGGGATGTGGCCGTTGTCACGGACGACCCCGAGGCCGGGTCGCGGCTGGCGGCGCTGGGCGCCCTGATCGTGCCCGACGAGCCGGGCGCCGGACTCGACGCGGCCCTGGCCCACGGCGCCCGTACGATACGGCGGTCCCGGCCCGGCGCGCCGGTCGCCACTCTGAACGCGGATCTCCCGGCACTGCGGTCCGTGGAATTGTTCCGGGTCCTGACCGAGGCGGCCCGATTCCCCCGGTCATTTCTGCCGGACGCGGCCGGAGTGGGAACGACAATGCTCGCCGCTTCGGAAGGCGTCGAATTGCGTCCCGCATTCGGTGGCGCTTCCCGGCGCCGCCACCGGGCGTCGGGGGCGGTCGAGCTGCGGCCGGGGGATGTGGACTCGGTACGGCGCGACGTGGACACGGCGGCGGACCTCGAAGCGGCGCTCCACCTGGGCGTCGGCCCCTTCACCCGCTCCCGCCTCCCCCTCCCCCTTGGGTGACCCCCAACGCCTCGGGCCCTCGACCGGCCCCGCGCGGCCCTTCGCCGTGACCCTGGCGGCATGTATCCGACCGCGGCCCGTCGGTGGCTGGTCGCGCAGTTCCCCGCGCCCCTGTGCCTTCGGCGATGAGGGACCCAACGCCTTGGGTCTCCGGCCTGACGCCAAGCGGCGCTTCGCCGTGGTCCTTGCCGTGTGTTCGCCGACCGCGCGCCGTCCGTGGCTGTCCGCGGGCCGCCGACGACATCAGGCTGCCGGACGCGGCCCGGCTCGTTCGGGGCGATGCCCGGGAGAGCCGAGGCGCTGGGGGTCCCCCCGTCGCCGAAGGCACAGGGGGCGGAACCGCGCGACCAGCCCACGACGGGCCGCGGCCGACCGCGCTCCCGGATACGCCTCGGGGCGAGGGGCCTTCAAGGGCGCGGGCCGCAGCGGCGGGCGACTACGCTGCGGGGTATGCAGGCGACCTCGTACACCTACGATTCCGAGACCCGGGCCGGCAGCGTGCTGCTGGACGACGGCACTCCCGTGGAGTTCGGCTCCGACGCCTTCGACGCGGGCGGGCTGCGGCTGCTGCGCCCCGGTCAGCGGGTGCGGATCGAGACCGAGGGCGAGGGCGCCGGGCTGCGGATCACCCTGGTGACGCTGCAGACCTTCTGACCCCCGGGAACCGCCGGAACCCCCGGTGCGGAACACGCCGCGGGCCGGGCTCCCCGAGGGGAGCCCGGCCCGGCGCGTGAGTGGCCCGTGCGGCGGGTGCCGCTTACCGTGGTGGCCGTGGCGGCCGCCCCGGTCCCTACCGCTTGCGTGCGGTGGTCTTCTTGGCGGCGGTCGTACGGGCCGTCGCCTTCTTCGCGGGGGCCTTCTTGGCGGTGGCCTTCTTCGCCGGGGCGGTCTTCTTGGCGGTGGCCTTCTTCGCGGGCGCGGCCTTCTTCGCCGTGGCCTTCTTGGCGGCGGCCGTCTTGGTGGTCGTCGCCTTCTTGGCCGCGGTCTTCTTCACCGCCGCCTTCTTGGCGGGTGCCGCCTTCTTCGCCGTGGTCTTCTTCGCGGCGGCCTTCTTGGCGGTGGCCTTCTTCGCCGCGGCCTTGGCCGTCGTCCGGGTGGAAGCACCGCCCGAGAGGCTGCCCTTGGGCGCCTTCTTCACCGAGACCTCGCCGCCGCGCGGCAGCTTCTTGGCCCCGCTGACCAGGTCCTTGAAGCCCTGGCCCGCGCGGAAGCGCGGAACGGAGGTCTTCTTGACCCGGACCCGCTCACCCGTCTGAGGGTTGCGGGCGTAGCGGGCCGGTCGTTCGACCTTCTCGAACGAACCGAAGCCGGTGACCGAGACCCGGTCCCCGCCGACGACCGCGCGGACGATCGCGTCGAGGACCGCGTCGACCGCGTCGGCGGCCTGCTGGCGGCCGCCGACCTTGTCGGCAATCGCTTCTACGAGCTGCGCCTTGTTCACGTCTTCCCCTTCGGAGACATTGCCGGACCGAATCTGTCCAGGCTTTTTCGCACGTTAGGCAGATATATACCGCAAATCAAACACGAAACGGGCTAATCACCCTAGTGCCGCAATGAAGTCGACCGCTCATGTCGCCGCATGTCGCTCCTTCACGTGCCGGATGTTCAGTCGCCTTCGGGGAATCGGCGCTCGTCGATGTCCCGCATCAAGCGGTCCAGACGCCGTGCCGCGTCCGGGAGATCGTGCTTCGCCGCGGCCGTGATGACCAGCAGCTTCCGGGAGAGGGCCACCTTTGTGCCCTCCGGGACTTGCAGTGCGCGCACCACGGTGTGCGCTTCCTTCAATCGGGCCGCGACCACCTCGTACAGGTCGAGTTGACTGTCGCGTTCCATGCACCGATTGTGCCATCTGGGGCGAGTTGTCGCCCGGCGGGCCCTCAACAGACGACTGCGCCCCCCACCGGACGGTGGGGGGCGCAGTCGGGGATAACCGCTGATCAGACCCGATCAGACCTGAGCAGTGGACGGTTTATGGGCGGGCCGCGAGGACTCGTAGGCCGCGATGTCCGCTTCGTTCTGAAGGGTGAGGCTGATGTCGTCCAGCCCGTTCAGCAGCCGCCAGCGGGCGTTCTCGTCCAGCTCGAACGGGGCGGTGAGACCGGCCGCCCGGACCTCGCGGGCCTCCAGGTCGACGGTGATCTCGGTGGTCGGGTCGCTCTCCGTCAGCTCCCAGAGCGCGTCCACGGTCTCCTGCGGGAGCACCACGGTCAGCAGACCGTTCTTGAGGGAGTTGCCGCGGAAGATATCGGCGAAGCGGGCGGAGATCACAGCCTTGAAGCCGTAGTTCTGGAGGGCCCAGACGGCGTGCTCGCGGGAGGAGCCGGTACCGAAGTCGGGGCCCGCGACCAGCACGGTCGCCCCGGTGCGCTCGGGCAGGTTCAGTACGAACTCGGGGTCCTTGCGCCATGCCTCGAAGAGGCCGTCCTCGAAGCCGTCCCGGGTGACCTTCTTCAGCCAGTGGGCCGGGATGATCTGGTCGGTGTCGACATTGCTGCGGCGCAGCGGGACGGCCCGGCCGGTGTGGGTGGTGAATGCTTCCATGGCTGATCAGACTCCAGCGGGCGTACGGGCGGCGTCGGACAGGTCGGCCGGGGCGGCCAGCCGGCCCACGACGGCGGTGGCGGCGGCGACCTGCGGGGAGACCAGATGCGTCCGGCCGCCCTTGCCCTGCCTGCCCTCGAAGTTGCGGTTGGAGGTGGACGCGGAGCGCTCACCGGGCGCCAGTTGGTCGGGGTTCATGCCCAGGCACATCGAACACCCGGCGTGCCGCCATTCGGCGCCGGCCGCGGTGAAGACCTTGTCGAGGCCCTCCTCGACGGCCTGCAGGGCGACCCGGACCGAGCCGGGGACGACCAGCATCCGGACACCGTCGGCGACCTTGCGGCCGTCCAGTACGGCGGCGGCGGAGCGCAGGTCCTCGATCCGGCCGTTGGTGCAGGAGCCTACGAAGACGGTGTCCACCTGGATGTCGCGGAGCGCCTGTCCGGCGTCCAACCCCATGTACTCCAGGGCCTTCTCCGCGGCGAGCCGCTCCGAAGCGTCGTCGTACGAAGCCGGGTCGGGGACCTTCGCGGAGAGCGGGGCGCCCTGGCCGGGGTTGGTGCCCCAGGTGACGAACGGGGACAGCTCGGCGGCGTCGATGACGACCTCGGCGTCGAAGACGGCGTCGTCGTCGGTGCGCAGCGTCCGCCAGTAGGCGACGGCCGCGTCCCAGTCGGCGCCCTCGGGGGCGTGCGGCCGGCCCGCCAGATAGTCGAAGGTGGTCTGGTCGGGGGCGATCATGCCCGCCCGGGCCCCGGCCTCGATCGACATGTTGCAGATGGTCATCCGGGCCTCCATCGAGAGCTTCTCGATGGCGGAGCCGCGGTACTCCAGGACGTAGCCCTGGCCGCCGCCGGTGCCGATCCGGGCGATGATCGCCAGGATCAGGTCCTTGGCGGTTACCCCGTCGGGCAGCTCGCCCTCGATGGTGATCGCCATGGTCTTCGGCCGGGCCAGGGGCAGCGTCTGGGTCGCCAGCACGTGCTCGACCTGGGAGGTGCCGATGCCGAAGGCCAGCGCGCCGAAGGCGCCGTGGGTTGAGGTGTGGGAGTCGCCGCAGACCACGGTGGTGCCGGGCTGGGTCAGGCCCAGCTGCGGGCCCACCACATGGACGACGCCCTGCTCGACGTCGCCGAGCGGGTGCAGCCGTACCCCGAACTCGGCGCAGTTGCGCCGCAGGGTCTCCAGCTGGGCCCGGGAGACGGGGTCGGCGATCGGCTTGTCGATGTCGAGGGTGGGGGTGTTGTGGTCCTCGGTGGCGATGGTCAGATCGAGCCGCCGGACCTTGCGGCCGCCCATCCGGAGGCCGTCGAACGCCTGGGGGCTGGTCACCTCGTGCAGCAGGTGCAGATCGATGTAGAGGAGGTCGGGCTCGCCCTCGGCGCGCCGGACGACATGGTCGTCCCAGACCTTCTCCGCCAGTGTCCTACCCATTGGCTTCCCTCCGCCCGGCCACGGTGCCGGCGTTCCTAGACATCAGGTGCGGCCCCGCAGAACCCGGCCCGCCTCTACAGACTGGCGGGTTCTCCGGAAAATTGAACTTGCGTTTCACAGTGTGAGACGCGAATATCGTTTCATGGACAACTCTAGCGGCGTCGGCGTTCTCGACAAGGCGGCTCTGGTGCTGAGCGCACTGGAGTCCGGTCCGGCCACCCTCGCCGGGCTGGTCGCGGCCACCGGACTGGCCCGGCCCACCGCCCACCGACTGGCCGTGGCACTGGAACACCACCGGATGGTGGCGCGGGACATGCAGGGGCGCTTCATCCTCGGGCCGCGGCTGGCCGAGCTGGCCGCCGCGGCGGGCGAGGACCGCCTGCTGGCCACGGCCGGGCCGGTACTGACCCATCTGCGCGATGTGACCGGCGAGAGCGCCCAGCTCTACCGGCGCCAGGGCGATATGCGGATCTGCGTGGCGGCGGCCGAGCGGCTGTCCGGACTGCGGGACACCGTTCCGGTCGGCTCCACCCTCACCATGAAGGCCGGTTCCTCGGCCCAGATCCTGATGGCCTGGGAGGAGCCGGAGCGGCTGCACCGCGGCCTTCAGGGCGCCCGTTTCACGGCCACGGCCCTCTCGGGCGTACGGCGCCGGGGCTGGGCCCAGTCCATCGGCGAGCGGGAGCCGGGGGTGGCCTCGGTCTCCGCGCCCGTACGCGGCCCTTCCAACCGTGTGGTGGCCGCCGTCTCGGTCTCCGGACCGATCGAGCGGCTGACCCGCCACCCCGGCCGGATGCACGCCCAGGCCGTGATCGACGCGGCGGGACGGCTGAGCGAGGCGTTGCGCCGCAGCGGCTGACCGGCCCCGTCCTCCCGCCCGTAACCTCCACCGCTCCCCGCCCGCCGGGCCCGGAACGCCCGCCGTCGCGTCCCGGCCGCCCCGGGCGGGGAGTTCGCCGTCCGGGCCGCGGTGGACCGCCGGATCCGGGAGCACAACGAGAGAAGGCCCTCCGCGCTGACGCGAAGGGCCTTCTCTTTCCGTACCCCCGACCGGATTCGAACCGGCGCTACCGCCTTGAGAGGGCGGCGTGCTAGGCCGCTACACAACGGGGGCAAATCCATGATCCTAGGGACCAGCTGGGCTACCAGGACTCGAACCTAGACTAAATGAACCAGAATCACTCGTGCTGCCAATTACACCATAGCCCATGGTGGTTTAGACCAGTACCCCCGACCGGATTCGAACCGGCGCTACCGCCTTGAGAGGGCGGCGTGCTAGGCCGCTACACAACGGGGGCCCTAGCGATCCTGCGTCGTAAGCACCGGGAGCGACCCAGATACGTACACGGGAAGGATCTGTACCCCCGACCGGATTCGAACCGGCGCTACTGCCTTGAGAGGGCAGCGTGCTAGGCCGCTACACAACGGGGGCTTTGCAGATGAGCTCTGCGAGCTGGCCTACCAGGACTCGAACCTAGACTAACTGAACCAGAATCAGTCGTGCTGCCAATTACACCATAGGCCACCGGAGCGCAACCCCTTTACGGGGGCTTGCTCGGCTTGCGCCGTCCTGCCGGGCCTTTCGGCCCTCTCGGGCGGCGCAGGAAGAACATTACCCGAAGGTGGACGGCGCTCCAAAACGGGTATCGCCCGCCAACAGGCCGGGAAGCTGGTCGAGACCGGTGATCCGGATCAGCTCGGGCCGGCCGCCCCGGCCGGTCCGGTCCAGCCAGATCCCCCGCAGCCCCGCCTCGACGGCCCCGCGGGCGTCGATATCGGGTTCATCGCCCACGTAGACCACCTCGTCGGGGCGGAGTCCGACGGCCGCGCAGGCGGTGTGGAATGCCTCGGCGGCGGGTTTGGAGACCCCCAGTTCGGCGGCGCAGACCACGGCCTCGAAGCGGTCCCGTACCCCGAGGGTCCGCAGCTTGTGCTCCTGGACCTCGGAGGAGGAGTTGGAGAGCACCGCGTGCCGGTAGCCGCTCAGCCGGTCGAGGGCGGGCACGGTGTCGGGGAAGAGGGACCAGGCTGCCTCGTAATGGACGATGTACCGGCCGAACCAGGCGTCGGCCTCGGCGTCCGCCATCCCGGGCCGCCCGGTGAAGGTACGGACCCGGTCCCGGCGCTGCCCCTGGAAGTCCGTCTCGCCCGCCGAGAAACGCGCCCAGTGCCGGACGGTGATCCGCTGCCAACGGCCGAGGGCCCGCTCGGCGGAGTCGTCCCCGCCGAGCAGGCCCTCGGTCAGCAGATGCGCGCGCATTCCGGCGAGATCGGCGCCCCGGTAATCGAAGATCGTGTCGTCGACGTCCCAGATGATCGCGCGTGGTCTCATGCCCGCAGCCTATGCGTCCTGCGCGGCGGCCTCCCGGGCCAGCCCGGCGAGGGCGGCGTCGATCCGGGCCAGGGTCCGCTCGGCGCCCAGGATCTGGAGCGACTCGAAGAGCGGCAGTCCGACGGTACGGCCGGTGACCGCGACCCGGACCGGGGCCTGCGCCTTGCCCAGCTTGAGGCCGTGGGCCTCACCGGCGGCCAGTACGGCCTCCTTGAGCGCCTCGGGGCTCTCCCAGTCGGCCGCCGCCAGCTTCTCCCGCGCGGTGACCAGCAGCTCGGCCGCGCCCGGCTTCATCGCCTTGGCCCAGGACGCCTCGTCCTCGACGGGCTCGGCCCGGAACAGGAAGTCCACATTGGCGGTGATGTCGGAGAGCACGGTGAGCCGGGTCTGGGCGTAGGGGGCGATGGCCTCCCAGGCCGTACGGTCGAACCGCTCCGGCTCCCAGTTCGCGAAGGGCGCGGTGAGCCACGGCTCGCAGGCGGCGGTGAAGGCGGCCACGTCCAGCCGGCGGATGTGGTCGGCGTTGATCGCCTCGGCCTTCTTGAGGTCGAAGCGGGCCGGGTTGGCGTTGACGTCCGCGATGTCGAACCGCTCCACCAGCTCGGCGACCGAGAACACGTCCTGGTCGGCGGAGAAGGACCAGCCGAGCAGCGACAGATAGTTCAGCAGGCCCTCGGGGAGGAAGCCGCGCTCGCGGTAGAGGTTGAGGGAGGACTGCGGGTCCCGCTTGGAGAGCTTCTTGTTCCCCTCGCCCATGACGTACGGCAGATGCCCGAAGGCCGGGATCTCCTTGGCCACGCCCAGGTCGATCAGGGCCTGGTAGAGCGCGATCTGCCGCGGAGTGGAGGAGAGCAGATCCTCGCCGCGCAGTACGTGGGTGATCTCCATCAGGGCGTCGTCGACCGGGTTGACCAGGGTGTACAGCGGTGCGCCGTTGGCCCGGACGATGCCGTAGTCGGGCACGTTCTCCGGGGTGAAGGTCAGCTCGCCGCGGACCAGGTCGGTGAAGGTGATCGGCTCGTCGGGCATCCGGAACCGGACGATGGCGGCCCGGCCCTCGGCCTCGTACGCGGCCCGCTGCCCGTCGGTGAGGTCCCGGCACTGGCCGTCGTAGCCGGAGGGGCGGCCCGCGGCCCGGGCTGCCTCGCGGCGGGCGTCCAGCTCCTCGGTGGTGCAGTAGCAGCGGTAGGCGCGCCCGGCGGCCAGCAGCCGGTCGGCGATCTCCGCGTAGATCCCCATCCGCTCCGACTGGCGGTACGGCGCGTGGGGGCCGCCGGCCTCGGGGCCCTCGTCCCAGTCGAGCCCGAGCCAGCGCAGCGAGTCGAGCAGCTGGCGGTACGACTCCTCGGAGTCCCGGGCCGCGTCGGTGTCCTCGATGCGGAAGACCATGGTGCCGCCGTTGTGGCGGGCGAAGGCCCAGTTGAAGAGGGCGGTGCGGACCAGGCCCACATGCGGGTTGCCGGTCGGCGAGGGACAGAAACGTACGCGGACGTTCGGGTTAGCCACGCTTGATCACCTTGTTGGCGAGAGTGCCGATGCCTTGGATGGTGACGGCGACCTCGTCGCCGACATTGAGCGGTCCGACTCCGGCCGGAGTGCCCGTGAGGATGACGTCGCCGGGCAGCAGGGTCATGGCCTCGGAGACGTTGACGACCAGGTCCTCGATCGAATGGATCATGTCGCGGGTGGAGCCCAGCTGGCGCTGCTCGCCGTTGACGGTGCACTGGATGGTGAGATCGCCGGCGGCGGCCGGGTCGAGGCCGGTCTCGACCCAGGGGCCGAGGGGGCAGGCGCCGTCGAAGCCCTTGGCCCGGGCCCACTGCTTCTCCCGGCGCTGGACGTCCCGCGCGGTGATGTCATTGGCGCAGGTGAAGCCGAGGACGACCTCGGCGACCCGGTCACGGGGCACGTCCCGGCACATCCGGCCGATCACCACGGCCAGCTCGGCCTCGTAGTGCACCTCGTTCGAGAAGGAGGGGTAGCCGATGGGGTCGCCGGGGCCGATCACCGAGGTGGAGGGCTTGAAGAAGGCGAAGGGCTCGGCGGCGGGCTCGTTGCCCAGCTCCGCCGCGTGCTCGGCGTAGTTCCGGCCGAAGGCCACCACCTTGCTCGGGAGCACCGGCGGCAGCAGCCGCACCTTGTCGAGCGGGACCTTGGTCCCGGACAGTTCGAAGTCCGCGAACGGCACGCCCTTGATGATGTCGAGGACGAGTTCGTCAGGGGCCTCGCCCTCGACCGCGCCGAAGGCCACATGGCCGTCGATGGAGAATCTGGCGATGCGCACGGGTTGCCGCTGCCCCTCTGTCGCTGGTGACACTGCTGGAATCGGACCTGTAAAGGCTAACGCGGCGGGGTGTCCCCGGTGGCGCCGTCGGACCCGCCGGGCCGCCCCGGGGCCGCCGGGCGCGGAGAGCGGCGGTACGCGGGCCGGGGCCGTACCGCCGGGACGCCGTGCGCGGCCGGGGCCGTACGGCACGGGAGCGGGGCCGGAGACGGCCGAGCCCGGGACCCGCGCGGTGGCGCGGATCCCGGGCTCGGTACACCGGACGGGCTCCGGTTCAGGACGCGGGCGCGACCATCAGCACGGTGCGGCGCGGGTTGGCCGTACTGGCCGGCAGGGCCAGGGAGTGCTCGGGACGGGCCGGAGCCGGCAGCTCGGCGGCGTCGCCGAGATGGGCCAGGGTCGTCCGGCGGGGGTTGGCTATCTTGCGCAGCAGCTGCGTCTGCGTCGTCTTCGGCTGACTCATCGGTTGTCTCGGGACCCATCGGCGTCGGGCCGCCCGCCGGGCGGCGCTTTACAACAGAGGCGCTCTTGCCTAACGCGACAGGTTAAACATCCGTTGCCCGGCAAAGTCGTGGAGGACATGTGTGGCTGGTGTGAGTTTCCTCACCAGACATCCGCCAATCTGGCTGATTTTGGACATTACATACCGTCAAATTCAACCAGCGAAACGGACATTGCCTACCTGAATCGGCTATTCCGCTGCCGATCACAACGACCTGGACGCACCCCACCCCCGGGCCTCACCTTAGTGACTCATCCGTGAAAGTCCGATTCGCACCGTAAGTCTTTCAACGATTGGTGACCCGGTGCTCACATGGCGTCACCCAGGTCACAGCAGAGTACGCGGCCCTTGTTGGAGATCCGGCACTGTGCTGGAATTCCACGCACCGCCGCGGAACAGTCCGGCGCGCAAGAGGCGCAACGCAGCGCCGAGCGGCGGCGGGAAAGGGGGAGAGCGCCGGTACTCACACACCGGACAGGCGCGCCCCGCGCGCCTCGCCAGACGCCGACACCGTCCCGCCGCTTCGTCAGCGGGACGCCTGGTTCAGAGGTTGCGACGCTAGTGCAGGGACGTTTCAAGAGGGATGGCACGGGGCGTCCCCAGGCCCCCCAGGGCCGTGGGGAAGCCGCGGCAGGACAGGAGCCGCGCGGTGGGACCGACCGCGGCCCCTCGCCCCAGCACGGCCAGCACGGCACGAGCCCGGCACAGGGCCCGACACCACCCGGATCGGGCCGTGACGGCGGAGCGGGCGGCCCGGGCCGCCAGGGCGGCGCACGGCCCGGCCCGGCAGGCCCCGGCGGCTCCCCCGCCCAGGCCGGACGACCTCCCGGCGCGCCCGGCTCCGGCGGTCCCCAGGGGCCGCAGGGCCCCCAGGGCTCCGGACCGTCGTCCGCCGACGGCGGCACGGATGACTCCTCCACCGCCCCGGCCAAGCCCGTCGTGGACACCGGCTCCCGGCTCGCTCTGCGCAACTGGCGCATCAGCACCCGGCTGATCTCCCTGCTCACCCTCCCCGTCGTCGCCGCGACGACCCTGGGCGGGCTGCGGATCAACGAGTCCCTCGACAAGATGGAACAGCTGGAGCACATGCAGCTGCTCACGGACATGACCGAGGAGGCGACCAAGCTCGCCATCGCGCTCCAGTACGAGCGCGATGTCACAGCCGGTCCGCTCGCCAACAACAGCAACGCCAGCGACTTCAAGGTCACCGAGCCCCGTCAGGCCACCGACCGGGCGCGTACCGCGTTCGTCAAGGCCGCCGAGGGCATCGACATCGTCGACGGCGACGACACCGTCGACTCCTTCCGCTCCACCCTGGGCCAGATCTACAACCAGCTGAACCGGCTCAAGGAGTACCGGAGCAAGGCGTACGTCACCGAGGGCTCCAACGCCCTGACGGTCGAGTCGTACCACCGGATCATCCGCTCCCTGCTCGAACTCTCCTCGGACATGGCCCAGGCCACCAACAACCAGGACATGATCAAGCGGACCCGGGCCCTGGCCGCCTTCTCGGCCGCCAAGGAGTACGCCTCCATCCAGCAGGCCGTCATCGCGGCCGCGCTGCCCGGCGGCGCCGGGCAGAAGGGCGACGGCCTCTCCGAGGCCGACCGGCTCTACGGCCAGGGCGCCCTGGAGAGCGGCCGGAACAGTGAGAAGCAGTTCAAGGAGATCTACGAGTCCCTCGGCGGCGACGCCAACGAGCTGATGGAGCCGCTGGACCGCGGCCACCCGGACATCATCAAGGTCAACGAGGTCGCGGGCCGGGCGCTGGACAACCCCAACGCCCTCAAGAGCATGACGAAGCAGTCGCACCTCGACTGGACGGACGCCTACAGCGTCCGGATCGACGCCATGAAGCGGATCGAGTCGTCGCTCCTCGACGACATGGAGGAGAAGGCCCGGCAGCTCCGCGACGAGTCGCAGCAGGACGCCATCATCAACGGTGTCGTGATCTTCCTCGTCCTCGGTGTCTCCCTGGTCGGCGCCTTCATCGTGGCCCGCTCCATGATCCGCTCGCTGCGGCGGCTCCAGGACACCGCCACCAAGGTCGCCCAGGAACGCCTCCCCGAGCTGGTCAAGCAGCTCTCCGAGGCGGACCCGGAGGACGTCGACACCTCGGTCGAGTCGGTCGGTGTGCACTCCCGGGACGAGATCGGCAAGGTGGCCGCGGCCTTCGACGAGGTGCACCGCGAGGCGGTCCGGCTCGCCGCCGAGCAGGCCCTGCTGCGGGGCAACGTCAACGCGATGTTCACCAACCTCTCGCGCCGCTCCCAGGGTCTGATCCAGCGCCAGCTGTCGCTCATCTCCGAACTGGAGTCCCGCGAGGCCGACCCGGACCAGCTGTCGTCCCTCTTCAAGCTGGACCACCTGGCCACCCGTATGCGCCGGAACGGCGAGAACCTCCTCGTCCTCGCGGGCGAGGAGCCGGGCCGCCGGTGGACCCGGCCGGTGCCCCTCGTCGACGTGCTCCGGGCCGCCGCGTCCGAGGTGGAGCAGTACGAGCGGATCGAACTCGCCGCGGTCCCCGCGACCGATGTGGCGGGACGGGTCGTCAACGACCTCGTCCACCTCCTCGCCGAGCTGCTGGAGAACGCCACCTCGTTCTCCTCGCCGCAGACCAAGGTCCGGGTCACCGGTCACGCCCTGCCCGACGGCCGGGTGCTGATCGAGATCCACGACACCGGTATCGGCCTCTCCCCCGAGGACCTCGCCGCGATCAACGAGCGGCTGGCGTCGCCGCCCACCGTGGACGTCTCGGTCTCCCGCCGGATGGGTCTCTTCGTGGTCGGCCGCCTCTCCCTGCGGCACGGCATCCGGATCCAGCTCAGGCCCTCCGACTCCGGCGGTACGACCGCCCTGGTCATGCTGCCCGTGGACGTGGCCCAAGGCGGCCGCAAGCCCGGTGCGCCCGGCGCGCCCGGCGCTTCGACCCCGCCCTCGGGCGGTGCCCCGCTCGGTCCCGGCCAGTCGCCCGGCGGAAACGGCGGCAACGGCGGCCGTCCCGGCGGCGGTCAGGGTGCCCCCTCCGGCGGCGGTCTGCTCGGCGCGGGTGCCCCGCGCGGCCAGGTCGGCGCGGGTGCGGCCGGTTCCCGGGCGGCGCTGCCGTCCCGGGACGGCGCCCCGGGCCGCCCCCAGGGCGGCGGGCTCGCCGGTGCCTTCGGCAACCGGCCCGCCCAGCGGTCCCAGGGCCCCGACCAGAACCACGGCCGGGGCGCCGGCCCCGGTGACACGGCCGCGCTGCCCCGGCTCGGTGCCGACGGCCGCCCGGCCGGTAACCGCGGCGAGCTGCCCGACCCGGGCCGCGCCCGCCCGCAGACCACCAGCTGGGGCAGCGACCAGCGCCCCGGCGGCCACCAGGACCCGGGCCCGGGCCAGCAGGACCGGCAGTACGGCGCGCCGACGGCCGAGCGGCCCCAGGGCCCGGCCGGCGGGCCGCCCGGAGGGTCGCACCAAGGCGGTACGGACCCCGGGATCCACGAGTTCGACGCCCCGATGGGGCAGCACCGGCCGCCGAACGCCCCGACGGGACAGTTCGTCCGTCCCGATGTCTTCGGTGCCCCGGCGGACGGCTCCGGCCGCCCGGCCGCCCCGGACCACTCGGTGCCCTCGGGGTCCCCGGCGGGTTCGGGGTCTTCAGCGGGGTCGCTCTTCGGCACCCCGGCCCCGGACGGCCACGGCCACCGGCCCGGCCCGGACCACTCGGGCCAGGCCGCGCACGGCCAGTTCGCGCCGCCGCGCGGCGACGCCGGTGGTGTCCACCATGTCGGCGAGCCCCGGTTCGACGACCCGCCGGGACAGTCGTCCGCCGGACAGTTCGCCCGTCCCGGGACGGGTGCGCCGCAGCCGCCCGCGCCGGGCCTCGCGCCCGCGCCGCACGGCTACGACGAGCGGCGGTCCGAGGAGACCGCCGCCCCCGGCGCCCGTAACGAACTGCCGCCCCAGCCCCGGCACGAGGCCCTGCCTCCCGCGCCCGGCGACGGCGGGACCCCGCTGTACGACACGCTGGAGACCGACTGGTTCCGCGGCCAGGAGCGGGGCGGCCGGGACGAGCAGCGCCCGGCGGAGGCGTACGCCCCCGAGCAGGTCCAGCAGACCCAGCCGATCCCGCAGATCGACCGGTCCGGGCCGCGGCCCGGACCCGAACCGGACGGCCACGACGGCCGGTCCGGTGTCCATGACGGACGGTCCGGTTACGACCGGGTCGGTCCGGGCGGTACCGGGGAGTTCTCCGCGCCGACGTCCGCACCCGCCCAGGCGCCGAGGCGGCAGGAGCCGCAGGCCGCGCCGGGCGACGGGGCGGGCGCCGCGTGGCGTACCTCTCCCAACGACGAACTGGGGCGCCAGGCCGAGCGGGTCAGGAAGCCCGCGGCCGGCGGTGTCACCACGTCCGGTCTGCCCCGGCGGGTCCCGCGCGCCAATCTGGTCGCGGGCACCGCACAGCAGAACGGCACGCAGGGCGGACCTTCCGTCTCGCGGGCACCGGACGACGTCCGCGGCCGGCTCACCAACCTCCGGCGCGGCATCCAGCAGGGGCGCGAGCAGAACGGCTCGTCGACCGGCAGCATCCACCTCGGCCCCACACACCAGCAGGAGCGTTAGTTGAGCCCGATGAGCCAGGCGGCGCAGAATCTGAACTGGTTGATCACCAATTTCGTGGACAACACCCCGGGGGTGTCCCACACGGTGGTGGTCTCCGCCGACGGTCTTCTGCTGGCCATGTCCGAAGGTTTTCCGCGCGACCGCGCCGATCAGCTGGCGGCGGTCGCCTCGGGACTGACCTCGTTGACGGCGGGTGCTTCCCGCATCTTCGAGGGCGGCACCGTCAGTCAGACGGTCGTCGAGATGGAGCGGGGATTCCTTTTCCTGATGTCCATCTCCGACGGTTCGTCGCTCGCGGTACTGGCGCACCCCGAGTGCGATATCGGCCTCGTGGGCTATGAAATGGCCCTGCTGGTCGACCGGGCGGGCAATGTCCTCACCCCGGATCTCCGCGCCGAGCTCCAGGGAAGCCTCTTGCACTGATCCGTCACGGCCCGCAGGTCCGTATCGCCACGCGCCATCGCGCCGCCGTCAACCCTCACCTCGGTCGCTCCACCCCCCACCGGCCGCACCGACGGCTCGCCCACCAACTTGCTGTCCCGCCCGGAGGACTCATGACCCCGCCACCCGCCTCACACGATCCGTACGGTGTCCAAACCGACTACGGAGTGGACGGCGACCAGCCACTGGTCCGCCCGTACGCCATGACGGGCGGCCGGACCCGGCCGCGCTACCAGCTCGCCATCGAGGCGCTGGTCAGCACCACCGCGGATCCCGCGATGCTCGGCGGACTGCTCCCCGAGCACCAGCGGATCTGCCATCTGTGCCGTGAGGTGAAGTCCGTCGCCGAGGTCTCCGCGCTGCTGTCGATGCCGCTGGGCGTCGCGCGGATCCTGGTGGCGGACCTGGCGGAGGCCGGGATGGTGGCGATCCACCAGCCCGGCAACGGTGACGCGAGTGGCACGCCCGACGTGACGCTCCTCGAAAGGGTGCTCAGTGGACTTCGCAAGCTCTAGCGGCGCGACCGCACCGAGATCGACCACCAGCGCGAAGATCGTGGTGGCGGGCGGTTTCGGCGTGGGCAAGACCACGTTCGTCGGCGCCGTCTCGGAGATCAACCCGCTGCGTACCGAAGCCGTCATGACCAGCGCATCCGCCGGCATCGACGACCTCACCCACACCGGCGACAAAACCACCACCACCGTCGCCATGGACTTCGGCCGCATCACCCTCGACCAGGACCTCATCCTCTACCTCTTCGGCACCCCCGGACAGGACCGCTTCTGGTTCATGTGGGACGACCTCGTCCGAGGAGCCATCGGAGCCGTCGTCCTCGTCGACACCCGACGCCTCGCCGACTGCTTCCCCGCGGTCGACTACTTCGAAAACAGCGGCCTCCCCTTCGTCATCGCCCTCAACGGCTTCGACGGACACCAGCCCTACACCCCCGAAGAAGTCCGCGAAGCCCTCCAGATCGGCCCCGACACCCCCATCATCACCACCGACGCCCGCCACCGCGCCGACGCCAAAAGCGCCCTCATCACCCTCGTCGAACACGCCCTCATGGCCCGGCTCAAGTAGACGGCGCGATACGGTAGTTGCCGTAGCCAATCAGGTGCGGACTGTGTCCTTTGACACGGTCCGCCCGCATGTTCATAACGTTTCGACATGGAATTGCAGCACTTCGGACACCGGACGCAGCCATCCGGTGTCCCTGCGCTCATGGATCGACTGCCTTTTGAAGGGGCTCGCTCTTTATGCCCGTTTTATCGCTCGTACCGGCGAGACGGAATGGCTGATTCCAACTGTTTGGAACGGACCCGGTGCGCATGCTGAAATTCGACAACCTTCCGAGTAGTACGGCTCAGAACGAAACACGGCACACCACAGGTGCCGGTGCCGAGAGGTTGTTGGTCGAGTGAGGCGAAGCAGCACAGGCTCCGCGGAGCAACAGGCGCGGGGCAATTTCACCCCGCCGTCGCGTGCGGCGGCGTCGCCCGGCGACGAACCGCCGGCGCCCCCCGCCGGTGATTCCCCGGCCCCCGCCCCTCCGGGCGGCGGCAGCCGGTTCTCCCCGCGCAACTGGTCCGTACCCACCCGGCTGAACGCCATCCTGCTGCTGCCCGTACTGGTCGGGCTGTTCATGGGGGGCTTCCAGGTCAACGGGTCCATCAAGACCTGGGACGAGGCCCGGGACGCGGAACGTACGGCCGAGATCGTCCGGGCCGCCGCCGACTACGGCGCCGCCCTGCTCACCGAGCGCGACCTCACCGCCGAACCGCTGCTCAAGGCCACCACCCCGGCAGCCCGCCAGTCCGAGGGCGTGAAGCGGGCGTATGCCACCACCGACGCCGCCAAGGCCGCGTTCGACCGCGCGACCCTGAACATGCCCGACGGGGAGGGCCTGGAGCGCCGGCTGGCACTGTTCAAGCGCGAGGAGCCCAAGCTCCAGGAGCTGCGCCGGGCCGCGTACACCACCTCCCTCGACCCGGTCGGCACCGAGCAGGGCTATGTCCAGATCCAGCACTCGCTGATGCAGTTCGGCAACGAGCTGGGGCTGGGCACCGGCAATATCACCAGCTACGGCCGGAGCGTCTACGCGCTCCAGCTCGCCAAGGCCGCGGAGTCCCTCCAGCGGTCCATCGGCATCCATCTGCTGGTCCGCCCCAGTGACCGCGAGTCGGTCCGCGACCGGCAGATCACCGCCTTCAACTCGTACAGCTATCTGGAACAGATCGCGATCAACGAGTTCGTCTCGGGCGGCACACAGGCCGACGCCGACCGGCTGAAGACCACGATGGCCAAGGCCGACGAGGACGGCCGCAAGCAGCTCCAGCAGTACGGTCTCGACCTCCCGGCCGGACCCGACGACTCCCCCTTCACCGGGATGGCCCAGCGGATCGGCTCCGGTGCCACCCCCGCCGCCCTCGAGAAGTCAGACATCACCCCGGAGTCCTGGATGGTCGTGTCGACCACCAGGTTCGAGGCCTATCTGGCCATGGAGAAGGAGCTGGTCGACCGCGCGGTCGCCGAGGCGTCCTCGATCTCCGCCGACGCCCGCCGGGATGCGATCGTCAATGCCGCGATCGTGGTGATCGCGCTGCTGCTCGCGTTCTTCCTGGCCGGAACCGTGGCCCGGCAGATGAGCCGCTCGATGCGGGAGCTGCGGGCCGCCGCCCTCGCCATCGCCGAACAGCGGCTGCCGCATCTGGTCGACCAGCTGTCCCGGACCGAGCCGGGCCGGGTGGACACCCGGGTCGAGCCGATCCCGATCGACAGCCGCGACGAGATCGGCGAGGTCGCCCGGGCCTTCGACCAGATCCATCGCGAGGCCGTCCGGCTCGCCGCCGAACAGGCCATGCTGCGGGGCAATGTCAACGCGATCTTCACCAACCTCTCCCGGCGCAACCAGTCGCTGATCGAGGGCCAGCTGACCCTGATCACCGAGCTGGAGGAGAAGGAGGCCGACCCGGACCAGCTGGAGAACCTCTTCCGGCTGGACCACCTGGCCACCCGGATGCGCCGCAACGGCGAGAACCTGCTGATCCTCGCGGGCGAGGAGCCCGGCCGCCGCTGGGACCAGCCGGTCCCGCTGGTCGATGTGCTGCGGGCGGCCTCGTCCGAGGTGGAGTCGTACGAGCGGATCGAGCTGTCCGGCGTCCCCGAGACCGAGATCCACGGCCGGTCCGTGACCGACCTCGTCCATCTGCTCGCCGAGCTGCTGGAGAACGCCACCCTGTTCTCCTCGCCGCAGACCAAGGTGCGGGTCACCGCCACCCGGCTGCCCGACAGCCGGGTGATGATCGAGATCCACGACAAGGGCATCGGACTGACCGCGAAGGACTTCGCGGACATCAACCACAAACTGGCGAATCCGCCGACGGTGGACGCCTCGGTCTCCCGGCGGATGGGCCTCTTCGTGGTCGGGCGGCTGGCCGGCCGGCACGGTATCCGGGTCCAGCTCCGCCCCTCGGGCGAGCAGGCGGGCACCACCTCCCTGGTGATGCTGCCGGACGCGATCACCCACGGCGGTGGCGGCGGCGAGGCCGCCCCGGCCCCCGACTTCACCGTCTCGGGCATCATCCCGGCCCAGGAGTCCTACCAGGGCGCCCCCGTCCGGACCGCCGCCGAACTCGGCTTCGACGACTCCCGCTACGACCAGCCTCAGTCCAGCGCCCCGACCGGGCTCGACCCGGTGGGCCGGTCCCTGGCCCGCGGCGGACGCCGGGCGGCCCTGGGAGGCCGGACCGGACGTCAGCCCGGCGGGCCGGCGGCCTACCCGGAACAGCCGTACGAGCAGCAGCCCGAGCCGGGCGGACCGGCCGCGAACAGCGGCTACGGCCACGACGGTTACGGCGAGCAGCCGCACCCGGCGGCCGGACCCGGCTACGGGCAGGGACAGGGGCAGCAGCCGTACGCCGGCTACCAGGACGGGGCGTACGACGCCGCGGGTCCCGGCACCCAGCCGATGCCGGTCTACCAGGAGGGTGTCGACCCGGCCGCGCTCGCGGCGGATCCGGCCCGGTCCGCGGACCCCGGATATCAGCTGCCCGAGCAGCACCAGCAGTCCCAGCAGCTTCCGACCGGAAGCTATCCGGAACCCGGCTTCTCGGATCCCTCGACGGGTGAACAGCCGTACGACACCGGCTGGACGGCCCCTCCCCACCAGGAGGGCTGGCCGGAACAGAACGGTTTCCCGGGCGGATACGAGCAGGATTACCGCAGAGAATCGGAATCCGGCCAGAGCACCCCCACACCGGGCACGGACCGCGTAGGCTTCGAGCGTCCGGGACCATCTCCGAACAGCGGTCATGAAATGACCGAGGCCGGTCTGCCCCGCCGTGGCCCCGTGCGGGCGCGGTCCGAGCAGGACCGGCCCGGGGCCGATTCGTGGCAGCCGTCCGGGGATCAGGTTCCGCAAGCGCCGCTGGGCGCTCAGCCCGAGGCGTTCGCCGACGGCGGCAACGAGGCCGTCGCAGGTGAGGCCGAGGACTGGCGTTCGGCCAACGACGAGCGCTGGCAGCGGGCCGGGAAGCTGCGGGAGCCGAAGGCGGGCGGGGTCACCTCGTCCGGCCTCCCCCGGCGAGTGCCCAAGGCCAACCTCATCGAGGGCACGGCGGAGCAGACGCCGCAGGACGGGCTTCCGCAGATCTCGCGCGCCCCGGAGGACGTTCGTGGCAGGCTGAGCAATCTGCGCCGCGGTGTCCAGCGGGGGCGCAGCGCGGGGACCGACACGAACGGACCGGACACCTACGATCATGACGGTGGCCCGGGCAGTACCTACAACCAGGAGCGTTAGTGTGAGCCCGATGAGCCAGGCGGCGCAGAATCTGAACTGGTTGATCACCAATTTCGTGGACAACACCCCCGGGGTGTCCCACACCGTGGTGGTCTCCGCCGACGGACTCCTGCTGGCGATGTCCGACGGTTTCCCCCGGGACCGGGCCGACCAGTTGGCGGCGGTCGCCTCCGGGCTGACCTCGTTGACCGCGGGCGCGTCCCGGATCTTCGAGGGCGGCGCCGTCAACCAGACGGTGGTCGAGATGGAGCGGGGTTTCCTCTTCATCATGTCGATCTCCGACGGCTCGTCCCTGGCCGTGCTGGCCCACCCGGAGGCCGATATCGGCCTGGTGGGCTATGAGATGGCCCTTCTGGTGGACCGGGCGGGCAGTGTGCTCACCCCCGATCTCCGAGCGGAGCTGCAGGGCAGTCTTCTCAACTAACCGGCGGTCGGGACCCCTCGCGCCACCGCGCCACTAGGGTGCGGTGGCGGCGGCTCCACAGGGACACAGCACCGCTACGCGCAGCAGGAGGAGGAAACGTGGCAACACCCCCGGGCGGACGCCCCGACGACGGCGGTACGCGACAGCGGCCCCAGGGCGGTCACTCGCACCACGGCTACCCCTTTCCCGCGGCGCCGGGCAGACCGGAGGGCTCGCCCTCCTGGTCCGTTCCGCAGCCACCGCAGTACCAGCAGCAACAGTACGACCCTTCGTACGATCCCCGATACGGCCCGGGCCATACCGGCGATCCCGGTCAGGCGGGTCCACCGGACGGCCATGACCAGCCCGGTCCGGGGCAGGGGACACCCCGCCCCGGGCAACCCCGGCCGTACCAGCGCCGTCCGAACGACGGCTCGGGCCGACACCGTGCCGAGTCTTCCGGGCCCTACGGGTCTTCCGGCACGAGTCGGCCCAGTCCGCTGGTACGGCCGTACGCCATGACCGGCGGCCGGACCCGGCCGCGCTACCAGCTCGCCATCGAGGCGCTGGTCAGCACCACCGCGGATCCCGCCAGGCTCCAGGGCCAGTTGCCCGAGCACCAGCGGATCTGCCGGTTGTGTTTCGAGATCAAGTCGGTCGCGGAGATCTCGGCCCTGCTCTCCATTCCCCTCGGCGTTGCCCGGATCCTCGTCGCCGACCTGGCAGAGGCCGGACTCGTCGCCATTCACCAGCCCGGCGGCGACGAGACCGCCGGCGGTCAGCCAGACGTGACACTGCTCGAAAGGGTGCTCAGTGGACTTCGCAAGCTCTAGCGGCGGCGCGCCTCGCTCAACCACCAGCGCGAAGATCGTGGTGGCGGGCGGTTTCGGCGTGGGCAAGACCACGTTCGTCGGCGCCGTCTCGGAGATCAACCCGCTGCGTACCGAAGCCGTCATGACCAGCGCATCCGCCGGCATCGACGACCTCACCCACACCGGCGACAAAACCACCACCACCGTCGCCATGGACTTCGGCCGCATCACCCTCGACCAGGACCTCATCCTCTACCTCTTCGGCACCCCCGGACAGGACCGCTTCTGGTTCATGTGGGACGACCTCGTCCGAGGAGCCATCGGAGCCGTCGTCCTCGTCGACACCCGACGCCTCGCCGACTGCTTCCCCGCGGTCGACTACTTCGAAAACAGCGGCCTCCCCTTCGTCATCGCCCTCAACGGCTTCGACGGACACCAGCCCTACACCCCCGAAGAAGTCCGCGAAGCCCTCCAGATCGGCCCCGACACCCCCATCATCACCACCGACGCCCGCCACCGCGCCGACGCCAAAAGCGCCCTCATCACCCTCGTCGAACACGCCCTCATGGCCCGGCTTCGGTAAGAGGACCCCGGCTTCCGCCTGAGGCCCGTACCCCCTTCGGGAAGGGGGTACGGGCCTCAGGCGTTTCTTCGGCAGGACAGGGCTGCCGGAGTTCGCCGGGCCCGGACGCACCGGCGCCCCGGTCCGGGGGTTCCGGGGCCGGGGCGCGGTGTCACAGTGTCACGGTGCAGCGGGTGGTCAGCCCTGCCAGCTGTGCGAGACCTGGAAGGCCCGCTGCCGCTCCAGCCGGCGCCAGGGCGCGGTGGTCCGGGTGTCGGCGGCGGGGGCGGGCGCGGCAGCCGCGCGGGCGAGCAGGACCGCGGTGATCGCGGCCAGCTCCTCGGGCTCGCAGTGGCCCTTCTCGACGCGCAGCAGGGAGGGATCGGTGGCCGGGGCAGTCATCGTCTTCGGGCTCCGTGTTCTCGTGGTACGCGGTGGTCGTCGGGTGGGCGGGGCGGCACGGGCGGCGCCTACTGCGGCGGGTTGCCGTGCTTCCGGGACGGCAGGTCGGCGTGCTTCGTCCGGAGCATCGCGAGGGAGGCGATCAGCACCTCGCGGGTCTCGGCGGGGTCGATCACATCGTCGACCAGGCCCCGCTCGGCCGCGTAATAGGGGTGCATCAGCTCGGACTTGTACTCCTTGACCATCCGGACCCGCATGGTCTCGGGATCCTCCGCGTCGGCGATCTGGCGGCGGAAGATCACATTGGCGGCGCCTTCGGCGCCCATCACGGCGATCTCGTTGGTCGGCCACGCGTAGGTGAGGTCGGCTCCGATGGACTGGGAGTCCATCACGATGTAGGCGCCGCCGTACGCCTTGCGCAGGATCAGCGAGATCCGGGGCACGGTCGCGTTGCAGTAGGCGTAGAGCAGCTTGGCGCCGTGCCGGATGATCCCGCCGTGCTCCTGGTCGACGCCCGGGAGGAACCCGGGGACGTCCAGCAGGGTGATGATCGGAATATTGAAAGCGTCGCACATCTGGACGAAACGTGCAGCTTTTTCGGATGCCTCGATATCGAGGACCCCGGCCAGGGACTGCGGCTGGTTGGCGACGACACCGACGACCTGGCCGTCGAGCCGGCCGAGGGCGCAGATGATGTTGCGGGCCCAGCGCTCGTGGATCTCCAGGTAGTCGCCGTCGTCGACGAGTTCCTCGATGACCTTGTGCATGTCGTACGGGCGGTTGCCGTCGGCGGGCACCAGGTCGAGCAGGACGTCGGAGCGCCGGTCGGCCGGGTCGGACGAGGCGGCCTGCGGCGGGTTCTCCCGGTTGTTCTGCGGGAGCATCGAGAGGAGGTAGCGGACCTCGGCGATGCAGGTCTCCTCGTCGTCGTAGGCGAAGTGCGCCACGCCCGAGGTCTCCGCGTGCACATCGGCGCCGCCGAGGCCGTTCTGGGTGATCTCCTCACCGGTGACGGCCTTGACGACGTCGGGCCCGGTGATGAACATCTGGGAGGTCTCGCGGACCATGAAGACGAAGTCGGTCAGGGCGGGGCTGTAGGCCGCGCCGCCCGCGCAGGGGCCGAGCATCACGGAGATCTGCGGGATGACCCCGGACGCCTTGGTGTTCCGCTGGAAGATGCCGCCGTATCCGGCGAGGGCGGAGACGCCCTCCTGGATCCGGGCACCGGCGCCGTCGTTCAGGGAGACCAGCGGGGCGCCCGCCGAGATGGCCATGTCCATAATCTTGTGGATCTTGGTGGCGTGGGCCTCGCCCAGCGCTCCGCCGAAGATCCGGAAGTCATGGGCGTAGACGAAGACCGTCCGGCCCTCGACCGTGCCCCAGCCGGTGACCACACCGTCCGTGTACGGCTTCTTCGCCTCCAGGCCGAAGCCGGTGGCCCGGTGCCGACGCAACTGCTCCACCTCGTGGAAGGAGCCCTCGTCCAGCAGCAGCGCGATCCGCTCGCGCGCGGTCAGCTTGCCCTTGGCGTGCTGGGCCTCGGTCGCGGGGGGGGGGGGGGCGCGCCCCGCCCCCCCCCCCCCCGGGGGCCGGGCCGCAACCCCCGCGGCGGGACGACGAGGTGG
>NZ_JBEYIS010000014.1:51461-58057 GCF_040635975.1 Streptomyces sp. NPDC006798 | reverse complement strand
GCCGCCGCGCCCCCGGGGGGGGGGGGGCCCGCGCCGGGGGGGGGGGGGGGCCGGGGGGGGGGGGGCCGCCCCCCCCCCCCACGGCCCGCTCCCGCAGATCGTGCAGTTCGGCAACGCGCCCTCGGGCGTCGGCAGGCTCGCCGGTGGTCTCGTCGACAACGGTCATGTATCGACCCTACGGACACCTACAAGAAAACTCTGCCGTTGACTCCGTACAGTCTCCGGCCGTTTCTCCTGTGAGGCTCGTACAGAAGCGCTTGTCGTAGCGGTTCATCCACCAGCTTCGGGCCGGTGTTGTTTGTGGAGGGCCCACAAGAAATTCAGCCCAGGGTCACCCGGCAGCGGTGTCCGGCACCGGCGGTCCCCCCGTTCAGCCGCAGCCGAATGGCCCCGCCGGTGGCGAGGACGGTGATTCCGGGGTCGTGGCCGTCGACCCGGCGTACGGGCCGCCGCCAGGTCACGTCGACGGGGCGGCCGGTGCGCTCCGGGTCGGCCAGGCACAGCTCGGCGGTCCGGCCCCGCCGCCGGACCAGGACACTGACCGGGCCGGTGGCGGTGAGCGGGCCCGCGGTTCCGGCCCGCCAGAAGTTCGCGGCGGTCAGCCCGATCGCGGGCAGGGTCACGGCCTGGCGTACGGCGTCGTTGGCGAGGACGACGGTCCGGCCGGGGTCCGCGGCCCTGGCGGCGACCTCGGCGGCGCTCGCCCCGGGCATCAGCAGATAGACGTAGGAGGCGGCGACGGGGTCGGTGCCGTGGTCCAGCCAGAGGGTCCGGTAGCGGC
Source organism: Streptomyces sp. NPDC006798 (assembly GCF_040635975.1). Classification (NCBI taxonomy): domain Bacteria; kingdom Bacillati; phylum Actinomycetota; class Actinomycetes; order Kitasatosporales; family Streptomycetaceae; genus Streptomyces; species Streptomyces sp. NPDC006798. The sequence continues at coordinate 57,276 of NZ_JBEYIS010000014.1, read as the reverse complement.
GGGTGGCCCGCTCGGCGGTGCCGCCGGTGTTGATATCGGCCCAGGCGCCGGTCCGGTCCTCCTCACGGGTCCGGAGCCGGTGCGTACCGCCGGGCAGGACCCAGCCGCCGTGGCCCTCCAGATGGGCCCAGCGGGCCCCGTACCGGAACCGGGCCCGGCCGCCCTCGCCGAGATTGCGGTGGTCGATCACGGTCTCGACGGGGACCCCGTCGGCGCAGCCGATGCCCGCGCCGAGGCAGACGACGGCGTCGTCGGCGCAGAACCAGGACTTGCGGGCGGTCAGGGTGGAGCCGAGGCCGCGCAGGTGCTGGCCGACGGCGGCGTACTCGCCGTCGGTGACCCCGCCGGTCCAGCGGACGTCGGGCCGGGGCTCGCCCCATGCGCCGCCCTCGTTGTCGGCCAGCCGTTTCGTGGAGACGGTGGTGCCGGGCAGCCGGTAGGGGTCGGCGGTGGGCCAGAACCAGTCGGTGTACTGGTCGCCGAGGGTGTGCTCGGGCCACCAGAGGACCATTCCGGCGCCGGTGTGCCAGCCGCGCGGGTGCTCGCCGTTGCCGCATTCGTAGTACGCGGTCCGCTCGGAGGCCATGGCGATGTTCACGGTCCAGCCGGGGCGGCGGTGCACGGACCGGTCCATGGCGGCGAAGAGGGTGTGGCCGACCCGCTGGGGCGCGGCCGGGACGGGGGCGGCGGCCACGGCGGCGAGCCGGGCGAGGTCGGCGATGCCGTGCTGGGGGTCGGTCAGCGGGGAGTCGGTGGTGTCCCGGGCGGCCCAGCCCTTGATCAGGGCGTACCAGCGGTCGCGTTCGGCGTCCCCGGCGGACCGGGCCAGCAGGGCGATCGCGGCGATGACGGCATGGCCGTGGTAGTGGTCGCCGCGCCGGATCCGGCGGTCGTCGTCCTTGAGCAGTCCGCGGCTGACGGCCCGGCCGCTGACGCTGTCCATGATCAGTCCGTTGTGGATCAGCGGGGCGAAGGCCCGTTCGACGCTCTCGGTGATGTGGTGCCGGGCCGGGTCGGTGACCTGCCAGGGGGAGCCGTCGAGCAGGGCGAGCAGCCGGGCCAGCCCGTCGAGGAGGACCTGTCCGTAGGTGCCGGTGTAGGCGACCCGGGTGTGCTGGACGAACGATCCGTCGGCGTAGAGGCCGTCGCCCTCGGTGACGTACGGGAAGACCGGGGAGAGCGCGTCGCGGGCGAGGGCGAGTTCGGCGGCGGAGCGGCCGACGACGCCCCGCAGGGCGACCGAGCGGCAGAGGTCCACCCGGTTGGCCCCGGTGGAGACGCCGGAGTAGTCGCGCAGCAGGGCGTCGGGGACGAAGTGGTCCACGGCGGCGCAGGCGGCGGCCGTGCGGTCGGGGCCGAGGTGGTCGTGGAGGGTGACGGCAAGGTCCATCAGGAGCCGGGGGCTGCCGATCCGCCACTCCCACCAGTTGCCCCAGGGGGTGGTGCCGGGGTGGTAGACGAGGGCGGAGAGGTGGTCGAGGCCGCGCAGGACGGCGGCGAGGAGTCCGGGGTCCGTACCGCCCCGGTACGTATAGGCCCTGGCCATGGTCCACAGCCGGGCGTAGCTGCGGGTGATCGCGGCGGGCGGGGCGGGGGCGAGCAGGGGCAGATCGGGCCAGAGGGAGCCGGGGGCGGCGGTCATGGCGGCCCGGTGGGCGGCGGCGAGCCGGTCGATTCCGGCCAGCCGGGAGGCGTACGGCTCGGCGGTGGGGTCGTAGCCGGTGCCGAGGGTGATCTCGGCCCAGCGGCGCCGGAGCGGTTCGTACGGTTCACCGGGCTCGCGCGGGTCCCGGGGCTCGCGGGCGGGCCGGACGGCGGGCCCGGGGCCGTGTTCTGCGGCCCGGGCGGCTCCGGCCCCGGTTCCGGTTCCGGCGAGGGGCAGCAGCCCGGCGCAGGCGGCGGTGAACCCCCGCCGGGACCAGGACGGCGGGGCGGCAGACGGGCCGGACGGACCCGGCGGGGTCGGGCGCGGCGGGGACACGGGGCCTCCTGGGCGGGGTGCGACGGGAGGTGCCCCTGTGGGTCTACCACCGCGTCGCCGGGCCGACAACGGTCGCGGCGCGGATACTGGGAAGCGGCCGTGGCGGCCGCCCCGGGTGCCGCCCCCCGGCACGGCGCCGGGCCCGGCCGCGGCGGCTTCCGCCCGCCGAGGGGCGCCGCGCGAACAGCCGTACGGGCCGCGATCCCCAGTAAATGTTGAATGTTCAACGGAATGGCTCTACAGTAAGAATCGTTGAAGCTTGAACAACCACCCCCGTCCCCCTCCAGGAGTTCGCCATGGGCCTCTTCAATCGCAAGAACGACGCGTCCGCCACCGAAGCCACCCCCGTGGACCCCGCCCTCGCGGCGCTGACCGGTGAGTACGCGATCGACCCGGCGCACAGCCGGATCGGCTTCACCGTCCGCCACGCCATGGTCACCAATGTCCGGGGCGGCTTCGACGACTTCGAAGGCAGCCTGAACCTCAACGGCGCCGACCCGGCCGACTCCAGCGCCGCCATCGACGTCCGGATCGCCAGCATCGACACCGGTATCGCGGACCGGGACAACCACCTGCGCAGCGGTGACTTCTTCGACGTGGAGAAGTTCCCCCTGATGACCTTCCGCTCCACCGGCGCCGAGGCGACCGGCGGCGACGACTACCGGATCACCGGCGATCTGACGATCAAGGACGTGACCCGGCCGCTCACCATCGACCTGGAGTTCAACGGCACCGCCACCGACGTCTACGGCAACGAGCGCGTCGGCTTCGAGGGCAGCGCCACGATCCTGCGCTCCGAGTGGGGTCTGACCTGGAACGCGGCCCTGGAGACCGGCGGCGTGATGGTCAGCGACAAGGTGAAGCTCACCCTCGACATCTCCGCGATCAAGAAGGGCTGACGCCCGCCCCGCGCGCCGGTCCGCCCGGCGCCCGGCCCCTCACGACGGCCCGGAAGGCACCCGTACCCGATACCGGTACGGGCGTGCCGCCGGGCCGTCGGGCGTGCCGCGCCGCCACCGGCCCCGGCGCCCGAGAGCGGCCCCTCGGGACCGTACCGCCCTCGTTCAGCCGCGGGCCGGACCGGCCGGCGCCGACCGGTCCCGGCGCTCCGGGCCCGCCCCGCCGGCACCCGCCCGGACCAGGGACGGCTCACCCGCCGCGGCGGCGGTCGCGGTGGATTCTCCGTCGCCCTCCCCGGGTACGTCCATCACCGCGTCCATCGCCACATACGCCTCCACCAGCGCGTCCCCGTCCAGCCGCCCCGCCCGCACCCAGGCCAGCACCCGGTGCAGCCCGTCGAGGTGGACCAGGCCCTCTCGGACCGCCAGCCGCTCGTAGTCCGCCCCCGGGATGGCCCGGGTCGACAGATAGAGCGGGCTCGGCGCCCCCTCTGCGTGGTGATCGAGCTTGGCCGCGCACGCCGGGTTCCCGGTGAGGTAGTCGGAGCCCAGCTCGCACAGCCGGGCGACGGCCTCGTCGACCGTCGCCCCGGCGGGCGGAATCAGTTCGAACTCGCCGTACTCCCCCATATGCCACGGCAGGACGATCCCCAGCACGTCCGAGCGGTCCAGCAGAACGTGGTACCACCGCCCCAGACTGAGCTGGGCATGACAGAGATTCTCCTCCGCGTCGTCATTGGTGTTGTACGCCTCGTCGGGGACATAGGGATTGTCGCGGACGAAGGTCGTCAGCACGCGCTCGAAGGGGACGGGGCCGAGGACTCTCATCGGGTGCGCCTCTGTTCGTACCGATGCCCGAAGGCCGTGGGATGGACCGCGCCACCGGACGGGGAGAGTCTTCCGGGAACCGGGGAAAGACCCGCACTCCCGGCCATCGGGCCGACCGAAAGAACTGGACCAAAAGCAGCAAACCCGATGAACACGGAAAACAGCCCCCCTGATAGCGTCGAGCCGCCAGGTTAATTGCCTGTGAACAATTGGGGAACGTATCCCCGGTTCTTTCTGCCGCACGCGGGGTTCCGGGACAATGGCCGACTTTAACCGATACCCGGCGACGGCACCGCGAACCCTCCGCCGGGAGTCGTACCGGACGTACGCCCGATACCCCCCGGGAACCCACTCGGGCCCGTCGCCGGGGCGTTCCGGCGGGCGCCCGGGGCGGTCGCGCGGCGGCGGGCGGGTTCAGAAGCCCCCGCCGAAATCTCCGCCGCCACCGCCGCCGAAACCGTCGCCACCACCGAAACCACCACCACTTCCGCCGTCCCCGCCGAAGTCTCCGGGATCGAAGTCGGTACCCGAGTAGTCACCGCCCGAGAATTCTCCGCCACCATATGTATCGGCATAGGCCGGTGTAGCGAGCATCCCACCGAGCAGAGTCCCCGCGAGGAGCCCGGGAAGAATACCGCCCGCGAAATATCCACCGGCCCAGGGTCCGTACGCGGGCCCCGCCTGCCAGTACGGACGGCGCTCCCCGTCCTCGGTGGCGACCGTACGCGCCATCGGCTCGACGCCGTCCGCCAGCCGGGCGGCGTCCGCCGCGCACACCGGCACCGGGCGCGGCACGCCCCGGCCCTCCGGGGCCCAGTCCGCGTCGGCGACCGACGGGCCGTGCCGGGGATCGAAGAAGCACGGCGGTCTGCGCTCCGGCGGCGGACGGCCGGTACGCCGGGCGTCGAGCAGCGCGAGGGAGAACCGGCCGTCCTCCAGGGTCCTGGTCACCGCCGTGACGTCACCGGGCCGGGCCGCCGCCGCCATCAGGCTCTTCGCCCGATCGTAGGCGTCGAGCGCGCGTTCGTAGTCGGCCCGCGCGGCATCGTCGGCGCCGGGCTCCGCCGGATGGAAGTCCAGCCGGTCCAGCTCCTCCCCGAAGGCCGTGACGTCCTCGTCCACGACCACCCGCAGCCGGTCCAGCGCCGCCCGCTCCTCGGCCCGCTTGCGGCGGCGGTTGCGGCGCAGCACCGCATAGCCGCCGGCACCGCCCGCCACCAGCAGCGCGCCGAAGACGATCAGGGGCACCGTGTTCATACTCCCCGCGCCGCCGCCCGACCAGGAGCCGGGCGCGCTGCCGCGCAGCTGGGGCAGGACGAGATCGGCGAAGGCGTTCAGCTCGGCCGCGGCGGACGCCGCGGCCGGGGTCCGTACCGTGTCGACCGCGTTCTGTACGGCGCGGGGCGCCAGGACGGCGGCGTCCGCACCCGCGTCGAACCCGTCGCCGAGGCGGATCGCGTACAGCCCGGTGATCCCCGTCTCGGCCCGTACCGTCGCCAGGACGGTCGCCGGATCGTAATCCGGGGTCTCGGGCAGGACGGCGACGAACAACGGCTTGTCCGCGTCCCTGATCCGGTCCGCGAGGGCGTCCGCGTCCCGCGCGGACAGCTCCGCGCGGGCCCGGGGATCCACATAGACGGGCCCCTGCCGCAACGCGGCCCCCACATCCGCGGGAGCCGCGGCGACGGGGGCGGACAGGGGCGCGAGCGCGAGCAGCAGCCCCGCCAGGAGGGCGAGGACGCCACGCACGACGCGAGCCGCGGAGGGGCGGTTCCTCATCCTCCGACGCTAACGCCGCGAGCGCCGTCCCGCCTCCCGCCGCAGCCCCGCCGCCTCGGCCCTCCGGGCGAGCGCCACTACCTGGGCCGCGCCGGTATGCCTTCGGCAATGGGGGGACCCCCAGCGCCTTGGCCCTCCCGAGCACCGCCCGAACTACCCGGGCCGCGCCCGGCGGCCGCACGTTGTCGGCGGCCTGCCGCCCACCTGTGGCTGGTCGCGCAGTTCCGCCCCCTATGCCTTCGGCAATGGGGGGACCCCCAGCGCCTTGGCCCTCCCGAGCACCGCCCGAACTACCCGGGCCGCGCCCGGCGGCCGCACGTTGTCGGCG
>NZ_JBEYIS010000014.1:0-51364 GCF_040635975.1 Streptomyces sp. NPDC006798 | reverse complement strand
GCGGCCTGCCGCCCGCCTGTGGCTGGTCGCGCAGTTCCCCGCGCCCCTGGGTTGCCCTCCCGACCGCCCTCGGAAAGAGATCGACCCCTCCTTACCGGGGAGCGGGGCCCTCTCCGGGCCGGTGCCGGGGAGAGCGTTTAGGGGCGCGGGGAACTGCGCGACCAGCCCACGACGGCGCGCGGTCGCCCGACCACACCCGCCACGCCGGGCGGGACCGCGCGAACAGTCACAGGCGGGCTGCGGGCCGGGACGGGCGTCCGGCCTCGCGGCGGGACCGGTCCCCACGGAACCCGGCCGGAGGCTACTCCGCGGGGGTGACGCCCGCGCGGAGGAGGCCGTAGGTGTACGCGTCCTCCAGCGCCTGCCAGGACGCCGCGATCACATTGTCCGCGACCCCCACCGTCGCCCACTCCCCCGTGCCGTCGCCCGTGGTGATGAGGACCCTGGTGGTGGACTCGGTGCCGTGCCGGCCTTCGAGGATGCGGACCTTGTAGTCGACCAGTTCGAACTTGGCGAGCTGGGGGTAGATCCGCTCCAGGCCCACCCGCATCGCCCGGTCGAGCGCGTTGACCGGCCCGTTGCCCTCGGCCGTGGCGACGATCCGCTCGCCCTTGGCCCAGAGCTTGACGGTGGCCTCGTTGGCGTGGGTGCCGTCGGGCCGGTCCTCGGTGATGGCCCGCCAGGACTCGGTCCGGAAGTACTTGGGCGCGCGCCCCTCCGCCTCGGCCCGCAGCAGCAGTTCGAACGACGCGTCGGCGGCCTCGTAGGTGTAGCCCTGGAGCTCGCGTTCCTTGACGCGTTCGACGACCCGGCCGACGAGTTCGCGATCGCCGCCGAGGTCGATGCCGAGTTCTTTGCCCTTGAGTTCGACGGAGGCCCGTCCGGCCATGTCGGAGACGAGCATCCGCATGGTGTTGCCGACCCGCTCGGGGTCGATGTGCTGGTAGAGGTCGGGGTCGACCTTGATCGCGGAGGCGTGCAGTCCGGCCTTGTGGGCGAAGGCGGAGACGCCGACGTAGGGCTGGTGGGTGGAGGGGGTGAGGTTGACGACCTCGGCGATGGCGTGCGAGATCCGGGTCATCTCGGCGAGCGCGCCCTCGGGCAGTACCCGCTTGCCGTACTTGATCTCCAGGGCCGCGACGACGGGGAAGAGGTTGGCGTTGCCGACCCGCTCGCCGTAGCCGTTGGCGGTGCACTGGACATGGGTGGCGCCCGCGTCGACGGCGGCCAGGGTGTTGGCGACGGCGCACCCGGTGTCGTCCTGGGCGTGGATGCCGAGCCGGGCGCCGGTGTCGGCGGCGACGGTGGCGACGACGGCCTGGATCTGGGCGGGGAGCATGCCGCCGTTGGTGTCGCAGAGGACGACGACGTCGGCGCCCGCCTCGGCGGCGGCCCGGACGACGGACTTGGCGTAGGCGGGGTTGGCCCGGTAGCCGTCGAAGAAGTGCTCGCAGTCGACGAAGACCCGGCGGCCCTGCTCGCGGAGGTGGGCGACGGTGTCGCGGACCATCCGCAGGTTCTCGTCGAGGGTGGTGCGCAGGGCCAGCTCGACATGGCGGTCATGGGCCTTGGCGACCAGGGTGATCACGGGCGCGCCGGAGGCCAGCAGCGCCTGGACCTGGGGGTCGTCGGCGGCGGCCGTGCCGGCCCGGCAGGTCGCGCCGAACGCCACCAGCTGGGCGTTCTTGAACTCGATCTCCTGCTGGGCGCGGGCGAAGAACTCGGTGTCCCGGGGGTTGGCGCCCGGCCAGCCGCCCTCGATGAACCCCACCCCGAAGTCGTCCAGATGCCGGGCGATGGTCAGCTTGTCCGCGACGGTGAGATTGATGCCCTCGCGCTGGGCTCCGTCGCGGAGGGTGGTGTCGAAGACGTGGAAGCTGTCGTCCGTGGTGGGCTTCGTCGTCATGGCTGGTGTTGCTCCTGTCGGATCAGTGGCTCCCGGAATGGCTGAATCCACTTGTCCCTATCCTCTCGCGCCCGTCGGCCTCGGCCGGGGTGGGGGCCGGAGTCGGGGGAGACTTCTGGTCTCCTGAGAACGAAAAAACCCCTCGCGGATGCGAGAGGTCTGCGCGCGGGTCTGGGACACGGTGACGGTGTCGTACGGGGTCGTCGTACGGCCGACCGTCACTGCGGACCGGCGCGCCTGCAGCCGATAATCATGGCGAGAACGGGCACGCCCGCATCCTGCCACAAACCGCCCGGACCGGTCCCGGGGGTCTCACGATGCGAAACCCCCGAGGTGGTGGCGGGCGTCAGCGGGCGGGGACCGGGTCGGCGTCGCTCTCCCCGCCGCCGACCGGCTCGGGGGCGCCGCGTCGGGTGCCCACGGTCTTCAGGTCGATGTCCCGGGTCTCCCGCATGGTCAGATAGACGATCAGGGAGACCGCCGCACAGCCGGCCACGTACCAGTAGAAGCCGGACTCGGCGCCGGACCGCTTGAACCAGAGGGCGACGTACTCCGCCGTACCGCCGAAGAGGGCGTTGGCGACGGCGTACGGCAGGGCGACGCCCAGGGCCCGGACCCCGGTCGGGAAGAGTTCGGCCTTCACGCAGGCGTTGATCGAGGTGTAGCCGGTGATCACCACCAGGGCCAGCAGGGAGAGGCCGAAGGCGGGCCAGAAGGAGCCCGCGCGGCTCAGCAGCGTCATGATCGGCACGGTCAGGAAGGTGGAGCCGAGGGCGAAGGTGATCAGCAGGGGACGGCGGCCGATCCGGTCGGAGAGGGCTCCCGCCAGCGGCTGGAGCGCGGCGAAGACGATCAGTGCGCAGAAGGAGACCAGGGTCGCGGTCTCCTTGGGCAGGCCCGCCGAGTTGGAGAGGTACTTCGTCAGATAGGTGGTGTACGTGTAGTACGCCACGGTCCCGCCCATGGTCAGGGCGATCACCAGGAACGCCTCCCGCTTGTGGGCGAGCAGGGCCCGGATGGTGCCCTTCTCGGCGGCCGGGACGCCGTCCGGGCCGCCCTCGGCCAGCTCCTCGTACACCTCGGTCTCCAGCATGTTCCGCCGCAGATAGAAGACGACGGCCGCGCCGAGGGCGCCGATGATGAACGGGACCCGCCAGCCCCAGCTGTGCAGTGCCTCGTCGGACATGGTGCGCTGGAGGACGATCTGGAGTCCCAGGCCGAGGATCTGGCCGACGGTCATGGAGACGTACTGGAAGCTGGAGGCGAGGCCCCGGTGGCGGGGTGCGGACGCCTCGGTGAGATAGGTGGCGCTGGCCGCGTACTCCCCGCCGACGGAGAGCCCCTGGAGCAGCCGGGCGATCAGCAGTACCGCCGCGCCGCCGTATCCGGCGACCGAGTAGGTGGGGGCGACGGCGATCAGCAGGGCGGACGCGGACATCAGGGTGACGGTGAGGGTGAGGGCCGCCTTGCGCCCCTTGCGGTCGCCGACCCGGCCGAGCAGCCAGCCGCCGACGGGGCGCATGAAGAAGCCGACGGCGAAGATGCCCGCGGTGTTCATCAGCTTGGCGGTGTCGTTCCCCTCGGGGAAGAACGCGCCCGCGAAGTAGGTGGCGAAGCTGGCGTAGACGAACCAGTCGAACCACTCGACCATATTGCCCGCGGAGCCGACCCAGATCTTCTTCCAGTGCTCTCGTCCCATGGCCGGAACCGTGCCGGAGCGCCGTCCCGGCCGACAAGGGTTGCACCGGCAACGATCGGGAGTACTTGCGTACATTGCGTTCCCGGCCCGGCCAGGCCGGTAAAACGGCCCGGCCGGTGGCGACTTACCGCCCGCCCGGGGGATCCGGGGGTTCGGTGGCGAGCAGCGTTTCGGCCAGAAATTCGCCAATGTGTACGAGCGCGCGTTCGCGGCCCGTACCGGGCAGGCCCACCGCCACATGGACGCTGAGCCCGTCGAGCAGGGCCCGCAGCCGGACGGCGAACCGGTCGGGGTCGACCGGGCGGAACTCGCCGTACGAGATCCCTTCGGCGAGCAGGGCGACCAGATCCCGGTGCCAGGCGCTCTCGACCGCCGCCTGCCGGGCCCTGGCCTCCTCGCCCATCCCCGCCGAGCGGTTCCAGACCTCCAGCCAGAGGGTCCACTGGGGGTCTCGCGGCCCGTCGGGGACGTAGAGGCCGACATAGCCGGTGAGCCGCTCGGCGGCGGGGGCCGGCCCGGAGAGCAGCGCGGCCCGTTCGGCGCAGAGCCGGCCCTCGCTCCACTCCAGCGTCCGCAGCAGCAGCTCGTCCTTGGTGCCGAAGTAGTAGAGGAGATGGCCGCTGCTCATCCCGACCTCACGGCCGAGTCCGGCCATGGTCAGGGCGTCCAGGCCGCGTTCGGCGATGGTCGCCATGGCGGCGGCGAGTACGGCTTCGCGGGGCGGGGCGACATTGCGCCGCCGGACCGGCGGGCTCACCGGGCGCCTCCCCCGTACGCGCCGTGGCGCCGTGCCCCCGTCGCGGACGGCGCGTACGCCCCGTTCCCGCGCCGCTTCCCCCGTGCCGTCTCCGGCAATCGACTCACCCGTCCGTTCCCTCGTTCTCGGTCTCTTGCCGGTATCTACGCCGTCTTGTCGCCGGGGCCCCGGACGTCGGTGATGTCGGACGGGGTCGCGGGCTCGGCCGGGGAGAGCGCCAGGCTCTCGTAGAGGTCCTCCACACAGGAGTCGTGGAGATACTGCGTCAGGCCGCGGCGGACGCCCATCACATCGCCGCCCGCCTCGATGTGCTCCATGGCCCGGCAGGCGTAGCCGCAGGACTCGTACGCCTGGCCGTCGGCGGCCTCGACGGCGGCCAGGCCCGCGTAGAACAGGGCCCGCTGGCCGTGGTCGTCGGCGGCGACGCCGCCCATCGCGTACAGCAGGGTACGGCGGGCCTGCGACACCAGGCCCGCCGCGAGCTGGACCCGGCCCTTCAGCATGCCGATCCGGGCCGTGGTGCACCAGTCGAGCCAGTCGGGCACGGGGTTCGCCTCGCCCCGGCCGCGGGCCTCGGCGACCCGGCCGACCAGGCGGAGCGCGCGGGCGTACTCCCCGTCGCGTACGGCGCGTTCGGCCTCGACGGCGTCCAGCCAGTCGCGCACTCCGGCGGCCCGGGTCCCGGCGGCGGCCAGCAGGGCGCGGGCGCCGGTGAGCGCCGCCGCGGGCTCGCCGTCGCCCTCGGTCTCGGTGCCGCCGACGGCCCGGTCGGGCGCGAGCAGCGCCGAGTGGGCCAGGGCCGCGGCCTCCAGCAGCGGGTCACCGGCGGCGGCCGCGGTCTCCCGGGCCCGGTCGAGGCTGTCGCGGGCGGTGGCGGGGTCGTGCAGTCCGAGGAGTTCGACCCGGCCCATGAGCAGCAGGCTCTCGGCGAGTGCGAGCCGTACGGCTCCGGCTCCGGCCGCCGCCGCCGCTTCGGACTCGGCTTCGGTGAGCAGCGCCCGGCCCGTCTCGGTGTGTTCCCGTACGGTCGCGGCCAGTTCGGCGGGTTCCGTGGTCCAGTACAGCCGGCGGTGGACCCGGGTGTCCGCCTCGAACTCGGCGATCCGGGTACCGCCGGGGGCCGTCGGCCCGGAGTCGTCTGCGGTCGGGGACATACTCACTCACCTCCACGGGAAGAACGGCCCCTCAGCACCCCGTGGGCCGTCCGTCGTCTCATTCTCCCCCGGAGTCCCGCCCGATCGCGGGCTGTTGCTGGGTGACGCAGTGAATCCCGCCACCCGCCGCGAAGACCGTCCGGGCGTCGACGAGGACGATCTCCCGGTCCGGGTAGAGCCGCCGGAGGATCGCGGCGGCCTGTTCGTCGCGCGGAACGCCGAAGGCGCAGAGGACGACGGCGCCGTTGCGGACGTAGTGGTTGATGCAGGAGTAGTCGGTCCAGCGGCCGTCCCCGTCGCGGATCACGGTGGGCGCCTGGACTCGACGACCTCGATCGGCCGTCTCCCGGCATCGGTCCCTCCCGCGCGGGAGTTCGACGTTCCGGGCGTGGCCCAGATCGCCTCGGGGATATCGAGCCGCAAGCCCTTTTGAGCATCACTCTAATGATCGGGCGCGGCGAAGAGCAGGCTCGGCGAAGCAGTTTTCGAGCGACGCTCAAAAGGAATGGCTACGAGGGATCCGGCGGAAGGGTGTGGTCCGGGTCCGCCGCGTAGAAGGCCAGGGCCCGTTCGTAGCCGCGGACGGACGGATCGTCGCTGGTCCGGGCGAGCAGTTCGAGGAGCAGTCGGACGGACTCCCGGTGGCGGCCGGTGTTGTAGAGCGCCAGACCGAGGAAGGCCCGCAGCCCGCCGTGGCCGGGGAAGGCGGCGACACCGGCGCGCAGGGTCCGCTCGGCGTCCTCGTACCGGCCCAGGACCCGATAGGTACTGCCGAGACCGAGATACGCCTCGGCTTGGTCGGCCGCCCCGAGCCCGGGGCCGGAGCCGCCGGAACCCGGCTGGTCGCCGCCGGGGCCGGATGCGCCGCCGAGGGCGAGGGCGCGTTCGTAGTAGGGCACGGCCGCCGCCTCGCGTTCGAGGACGTCGTGCGCCCAGGCCGTGTGGTACGCCACCTCGGCGTCGTCGGGCAGCCGCCCGGCCAGCTCCACCAGCAGCAGCCGGGCCCGCTCCCGCTCCGCCGGGTCGCCGCCGTCGCGCAGCCTGATCGCGGCGGCCAGTTCGCCGTCCCGGTCCGGCGTCCCCACCCGGTCCGGTGCCCGCTCCCCCGCCGTCCGCCCCTCGTCCCTGCCGCCGTCCGTACCGCTTCCGTCCTGCCCCGATGCGATCATGCCCCCATCCTCGCCGGAGCGGGGACGGGGGCACGACCCTCGAAGGTGATGTTCCGGTACGGCTCCGGCTCCACGGGCACGGGGCCGGGGCGCGGGGCCGGGCCCGTACGGCCCGGACCGCGGATCCCGTAAGGCCCGGACCGGGGAGCCCGTGGGGGCCGGACCGGGGGATCAGCCCAGCTGGTGGGTCCAGCCGTGCGGGTCGGGCGCGGCGCCGGTCTGGATGTCCAGCAGCGCCTTGCGGAGCTTCAGGGTCAGCTCACCGGGCTCGCCGCCGCTCTGGAGCCATTCGCCGGACGCGGACTTGACCCGGCCGATCGGGGTGATGACGGCCGCGGTGCCGCAGGCGAAGACCTCGGTGAGGCTGCCGTTCTCGGTGTCGCGCCGCCACTGCTCGGTGGAGATCCGGCCCTCCTCGGCGGTCCGGCCGAGGTCGGCGGCGAGGGTGAGCACCGAGTCGCGGGTGATCCCGGCGAGCAGGGAGCCGGTCAGTTCGGGGGTGACGATGCGGTCCCCGTACACGAAGTACAGATTCATCCCGCCCATCTCCTCGACCCACCGGTGCTCCAGCGCGTCCAGCCAGACGACCTGGTCGCAGCCCTCGCGGGCGGCCTCGGCCTGGGCGAGCAGGGACGCCGCGTAGTTGCCGCCGGTCTTGGCGAAGCCCATACCGCCGGGGACGGCGCGGACGTAGTTCTCGGAGAGCCAGACGGAGACGGGCTTGATCCCGCCGGTGAAGTAGGCACCGGCCGGGGAGGCGATCACGACGAAGAGGTACTCGTTGGCGGGGCGGACCCCGAGCCCGTTCTCGTTGGCGATCATGAACGGCCGGAGGTAGAGGGACTCCTCGCCGCCGTGCGGCGGGACCCATGCCTCGTCCTGCCGGACCAGGGCGTCGCAGGCGGCGATGAAGAGGTCGTCCGGCAGTTCGGGCATCGCCAGCCGGCGGGCGGAGACCCGGAACCGCTCGGCGTTCTTCTCCGGGCGGAAGGTGGCGACGGTCCCGTCGGGACGGCGGAACGCCTTCAGCCCCTCGAAGATCTCCTGCGCGTAGTGCAGGGTCATATTGGCCGGGTCGATCGAGAGCGGGGCGTACGGCGCGAGCTGGGCGTCGTGCCAGCCCCGGCCCTCGGTCCACTTGATCGTCACCATGTGGTCGGTGAAGTGGCGGCCGAATCCCGGGTCCTTCAGGATCGCCTCCCGCTCCGCCGCGGGCAGCGGACGGGCGGAGGGCTTCAGCTCGATCGTGGGCGTCGTCATGAGTGCAGTGTCCTTCACCTTGATGTGGTGGACCGCGCACGTCCGCTTCGGCGCCGGCAGCTGGTGCTAGGACGTCCGAGCATTCCCGTGGGCCACGGCCCGGTTCGATTATCGCCCCCGGAGGCGGCCGCTCGAAACGGGTGGTACGGGACGAATGTGCGGTCCGGTGACCGGCCGGTCGGATCGACGGGCCGGGGCCGCCCGGAGACCGCAGGGAGAAGCCGCCGGGCGCTGTCTGCGACCCGGCGGCTTCGTGAGGGCGTCGTCGGGTCAGTCCGCTACTACGCGTACCGCGAGGGCGTCGCCGATCTCGTCCGTCGTACGGAAGGTGCTGTCGCGCTCGGCCAGGTCGGCGGAGACGGCCTCCTCGATCCGGGCGGCCTCGGAGTCGAAGCCGAGGTGGCGCAGGAGGAGGGCGACGGAGAGGATCGTGGCCGTCGGGTCGGCCTTGCCGGTCCCCGCGATGTCGGGGGCGGAGCCGTGGACGGGTTCGAACATCGACGGGAAGGAGCCCGTCGGGTTGATGTTGCCGGAGGCGGCCAGGCCGATTCCACCGGTGACGGCGGCGGCGAGGTCGGTGAGGATGTCACCGAAGAGGTTGTCGGTGACGATGACGTCGAACCGCTCCGGCTGGGTGACGAAGAAGATCGTCGCCGCGTCGACATGCAGATAGTCGGTGGTGACCTCGGGGTACTCCTGGCCGACCCGGTCGAAGATGTTCTTCCAGAGGTGGCCCGCGTACACCAGGACGTTGTTCTTGTGGACCAGCGTCAGCTTCTTGCGGGGGCGGGCGTTGGCCCGCTCGTACGCGTCGCGGACGACCCGCTCCACACCGTAGGCGGTGTTCAGGCTGACCTCGGTGGCCACCTCGGCGGGCGTACCGGTGCGCAGGGAGCCGCCGTTGCCGGTGTACGGACCCTCGGTGCCCTCGCGGACGACGACGAAGTCGATCTCGGGACGGCCCGCCAGCGGGGTCGAGGTGTTCGGGAAGAGCTTGGACGGCCGCAGATTGACGAAGTGGTCGAAGGCGAACCGCAGCTTGAGCAGCAGCCCCCGCTCCAGGACGCCGGAAGGCACGGAGGGGTCGCCGATGGCGCCGAGCAGAATCGCGTCGTGCCCCTTGAGCGCCTCCAGCTCCGCGTCCGGAAGGGTCTCACCGGTGCGGTGCCAGCGCTGGGCGCCGAGGTCGTACTCCTTGGTCTCCAGCTTGACGTCCTGCGGGAGGACGGCGGTCAGGACCTTCAGTCCCTGGGCGACGACTTCCTTGCCGATGCCGTCGCCGGGGATGACTGCGATATTGAGGCTGCGGGGCATGTGGGCACCCTACTCGCCATCCCACCCCATGACACAGGCCGTCCATTTACTGGACAACCCGGCGGGTGGCCGACGGCGGCGGCGGATTCGGTGCGCGGAATCGGCTCGCGGATCAGTGCCCCGAGGCTCCGCCGTTGTCACGGCGGTCGAGCGCGCGCTGGAGCGCCGCGGCGGCGTTGCGGCGGTCGGATTCGGCGGCACGGGAGCGGCGGACCCGAACGCGGCCGGGGCGGACGGTCTCGGCGGACAGGGTGGCGGACATGGCGATCGACTCCTTGGAGATCACAGGATCACGGGATCGCGGGAGATCACGGGAGATCACAGGGATGCGGCAGGCGCCGGATGGGGCGGCGAGCGCGCCGGACAGGGGTCACCTGCCGAAGGGGCGCGTACCCGGAACCGCCATTCGCTCGATCGAGCGGGACGTTCGGCTTCTACAAAGCTAGGGCAGCGACGCGCTCCTGTCTCTACAAGTAGTCGGACTTCCTACTATCTGAGACGGAGATCATGGAACCCGCAGGTCAGCGCCGAATTCCGATCATGGCGAGGTTCACCCGGGAGGGTGAGGGGGACAGGACGGCGATCGGCGAACGCGGCGGGGCCCGCCGGTCGTGACGACCGGCGGGCCCCGGCGGGCGCACCCCCGCGTCTCCGCGTGACGGCCGGGCTTCACCCGGCCCGTCGGTTCACAGCACGTCGCCGTCCCGCCAGTCGAAGGCGAGGGAGTCCTCGGGGGCCGGGACGCCGCCCCAGACATAGGTGGTGCCCTCCTCGTCGGCGAGCCGGACGAGCCCGTCGGGCGAGACGCCCTCGATCCGCCCGGTCCACGGCCACCAGCCGCGTGAACGGTAGAGTCCGGCGCCCTCCTCGGAGGCCGAGAGCGCGCCGAAGTCGTAGGCGCGGGCCACGATCTGTTCGAGAGCGGCCATCACCCGGCCGCCCAGCCCCTGCCGCTGCCGGTCGACCCGGACGGCGAGGGCCTCCACATAGCCGATCCGGAGCCAGCGGCCGCCGTGCAGCACCCGGCGCATGATCAGGGAGCCGTGGGCGATCAGCCGCCCGTCGGCATCGTGGATCACGGCGTGCATCCCGCCGAGGCCGTGTTCGAGGTCCTCGTCGGAGAAGTCCCCCTCGAACGCCTCGTCCATGAGGGCGCGGATCGCGGCCAGTTCACCGGGGGCGAGCTGGAAGGTATGGAGCACGGAGAGCGGCTCGGCGGGCGCGGGCGCCTCCGGACCGGCGGCGGACAGGGCGTCAGGAGTGATCGGCATGACAGCAGCCTGGCAAGAAACCCGCGATCCGGCCGAGATTTTCCACTCCGGCCGCGCGCCGTCCGGCGGAATCCCGCCCGTCCGGAGCGGTGCGGCACCCGGGGGTACGCCCCCGGAGCGCCCCGGCCTCGCGGGGTGCGGCCTCCGCCCGCGACGTACCGGACCCGCGAGCCCGTGTCCGCGACGTACCGGATCCGCGGGCCCGCGCGGCTCAGCCGCCGTCCGGGACGCACCAGCCCGCGCAGCGGAGCCCGATGGCCTGGACATAGCCGCCGGAACGCCCCAGACCGTGGTCCACCCGGGCCACGCCCGGCAGATACGGCACCACCTGGGCCCTCGGCCGCCCGAAGAGGTCGACGCCCTGATGCACCACCGGAACCAGGGCGGGCCCGATGGGCTCCCCGCCCGCCGCGTCCGTGCCCCGGGCGAGCTGGACATAGCCGACTCCCCCGGCGTGCGGCCCGTCCGCCGCGCCCCAGACGCTGAGGGTCAGCCCCAGGTATTCGCCGGTGAAGGCCCACGCGGTCCCGGCGACGGCGCCGATCCGGACCTCGCAGAGCATCGAGACGGCCCACTGCGCCGCATAGCCGCTCATGCCGAACCGCAGGGTGCCCGCGTGATGCGGGAGCACCAGTCCGGTTCCGGGCAGGAGGACGAACACCCTCCAAGTCAACCACCGCCCCCCGCCCGGCTCCGGGGAAAGCGACACGTTGTCCGGTACGTCACAGCCGGGCCGGACCGCGACACACACCCTCTCCACGCGCAACCGATCGGTTGCACCGCCGTACGGGAAGTGCAACCATGAGGTAGCACGTCAGAGAGACTGTCCGACAGGAGGCATCGCCATGACCGAGACATCCGCCACCGGCACCGAGCGGGACCGGATCGAGAAGGAGATCGTGATCGAAGCGTCGCCGGAGCGCGTCTGGGCGGTGCTCACCGAGCCCGTGCACGTCGGGAAGTGGTTCGGGCAGGGCGATCCGACGCCGGTGGATCTGCGGCCGGGCGGGACGATGTTCCTCGACCACGGGGAGTTCGGGCAGTTCCCGACCACCATCGTGACCGTCGAACCGCCGCGCCGGTTCGCCTACCGCTGGGCCGCCGCCTATCCGGGCGAGCCCGCCACCGAGGGGAATTCGACCCTGGTCGAGTTCACCCTCGCCCCGGCCGGGAACGGCACGCTGCTACGGGTCGTGGAGACCGGGTTCGCGGCGCTTTCGATCCCGGCGCGTCGGCGGGACACGGCGTCGTACGAGAGCCATGACGGCGGCTGGGCCGGACAGGTCGTCAACATCAAGAACTACGCGGAGACCGGGAGCACCGAGGGCGTTCCCGGGGGCGACCGTCCCGGCGCCGGGACGGACGGGTGAGAATCATCGTATGACTGGAGGCAGCGGCGCGCCCGACGGGGCGGGTGCCACGGAGACGGCGGACGCCATGTCCGAGGTGCTGTCGGCGCTGGCGGACCCCACCCGCCGCCGGATCCTCGACGGTCTGGCCGACCACGGCAGCGCGACGGCCACCGTCCTCGCGGCCGAACTCCCGGTCAGCAGGCAGGCGATCGTCAAGCATCTGGGGATCCTGGCCCGGGCCGGTCTGGTCGGCGGGCGGCGGGCCGGGCGGGAGACCCGCTACACGGTGCTGCCCGCCCGGCTGGAGGAGGCGGCCCGCTGGATGGCCCGGGTCGCCTCGGACTGGGACACCCGGCTGGGCACGATCAAGCGCCTCGCGGAGTCCCCCCGTACGGACCGCTGACCGGCCCGGGCCCGCGCGTACGCCCCTGTACGCCCGTACGCCGCCCCGGACATGGAAACCGCCCCCGTTCCGGCGTGGGGGCCGGAGCGGGGGCGGTGTCTGCGGGGGCGTCCCG
Source organism: Streptomyces sp. NPDC006798 (assembly GCF_040635975.1). Lineage (NCBI taxonomy): Bacteria > Bacillati > Actinomycetota > Actinomycetes > Kitasatosporales > Streptomycetaceae > Streptomyces > Streptomyces sp. NPDC006798. The sequence continues at coordinate 38,964 of NZ_JBEYIS010000014.1, read as the reverse complement.
GGGCCCGGTCGGGCCCGTACGGGATCAGCCCATGTGCGGGTAGCCGTACTCGGTCGGCGGTACCAGCGTCTCCTTGATGGCGCGGGTCAGCGTCCAGCGCATCAGGTTCTGCGGCGCGCCCGCCTTGTCGTTGGTGCCCGAGGCGCGGCCGCCGCCGAAGGGCTGCTGGCCGACGACGGCACCGGTCGACTTGTCGTTGATGTAGAAGTTGCCCGCGGCGTACCGCAGCTTCGCCATCGTGTGCGCGGCGGCGGCACGGTCGCCCGCGATCACCGAGCCCGTCAGGGCGTACGCGGACACCGACTCCATCTGGTCCAGCATGGCGTCGTAGCCCTCGGCCGACTCGTCGTCGTAGACGTAGACCGCGAGGATCGGGCCGAAGTACTCGTCCGTGAAGACCTCGTTGCCCGGGTCGGTGCAGCGGATGACCGTCGGGCGGACGAAGTAGCCGACCGAGTCGTCGTAGCTGCCACCGGCGATGATCTCGCAGGTCGGGTCGGCGGCGGCGCGGTCGATCGCGGCCTTGTTCTTGGCGAAGGCGCGGTCGTCGATCACGGCACCGATGAAGTGCGACAGCTCGGTGACGTCGCCCATGGCGATCCCGTCGACCTCGGCCGCGAACTCCTCCTTGAAGCCGGAGTTCCAGATCGAGGCGGGGATGTACGCCCGGGAGGTGGCCGAGCACTTCTGGCCCTGGAACTCGAAGGAACCGCGGGTCAGCGCCGTCTTCAGGATCGCGCGGTCGGCGCTCGGGTGCGCGACGACGAAGTCCTTGCCGCCGGTCTCGCCGACGATCCGCGGGTAGGAGCGGTACTTCTCGATGTTGTTGCCGACCGTCTTCCACAGGTGCTGGAAGGTGCGGGTCGAGCCGGTGAAGTGGATACCGGCCAGCTCGGGGTGGTTCAGCGCGACCTCGGAGACGGCGATGCCGTCACCGGTGACCAGGTTGATGACGCCCTTGGGCAGCCCGGCCTCCTCCAGCAGCCGCATCAGCAGCACGGCGGCGTGGGTCTGGGTCGGGGACGGCTTCCAGACCACCACATTGCCCATCAGGGCGGGGGCGGTGGGCAGGTTGCCCGCGATGGCGGTGAAGTTGAAGGGCGTGATCGCGTAGACGAAGCCCTCCAGCGGCCGGTGGTCCAGCCGGTTCCACACGCCCGGGGAGTTCGCCGGGGGCTGCTCGGCCAGCAGGTCGCGGGCGTAGGCGACATTGAACCGCCAGAAGTCGATCAGCTCGCACGGCGTGTCGATCTCGGCCTGCTGGGCGGTCTTGGACTGGCCCAGCATGGTGGAGGCGGCCAGCGTCTCGCGCCACGGTCCGGCCAGCAGTTCGGCGGCCCGCAGAATGATCGCGGCACGGTCGTCGAAGGACATCGCGCGCCAGGCCGGGGCGGCGGCCAGGGCCGCGTCGACTGCGTCCCGCGCGTCCTGCTCGGTGGCCCCGGCGAAGGTGCCGATGACGGCCCGGTGGTTGTGCGGCTGGACGACGTCGACCCGCTCGCCGCCGCCCATCCGGCGCTCGCCGCCGATGGTCATCGGCAGCTCGATCGGGTTCTCGGCCAGCTCCTTGAGCTTCGCCTCCAGGCGGGCGCGCTCGGGGCTGCCGGGCGCGTAGGAGTGGACCGGCTCGTTGACCGGCGCGGGGACCTGGGTGACAGCGTCCATGAGTGCCGACTCTCCTTCGTTCGGGGCGTACGTGGTTCGGGGGGCTCGGTCAGCCGCGGGTGGCGAGGGAGCGGAGGAAGAACGCCAGGTTGGCGGGGCGCTCGGCGAGCCGGCGCATGAAGTAGCCGTACCAGTCGGTGCCGTAGGCGATGTAGACCCGCATCCGGTGGCCCTCGGCGGCCAGCCGCGCCTGCTCGGCCTCCCGGATGCCGTACAGCATCTGGAACTCGTAGTCGTCGAGCTTGCGGCCCGCCCGGCGGGCCAGCTCCTGGGTGATGGAGATGATGCGCGGGTCGTGGGACCCGATCATCGGGTACCCCTCGCCCTCCATCAAAATCCGCAGGCAGCGGATGTACGCCTTGTCGACCTCGGCCTTGTCCTGGTACGCGACGGACGCGGGCTCCTTGTAGGCGCCCTTGACCAGCCGGACCCGGGATCCGGCCTCGGCGAGCATCCGGCAGTCGTCCTCGGTGCGGAAGAGGTACGACTGGACGACGGCGCCGGTCCGGGGGAAGCGCTCGCGCAGATCGGCGTGGATCGCCAGGGTGGAGTCGACCGTGGTGTGGTCCTCCATGTCCAGGGTGACCGTGGTGCCGATCTCGGTGGCCGCCTCGACGACGGGGGTGACGTTCCGCAGCGCCAGGTCGTGGCCGCCGGGCAGCGCCTGTCCGAAGGACGACAGCTTCACCGACATCTCGGCGCGCTCGCCGAGACCGAGCGGCTTCAGCGCCTCGATCAGTTCCAGGTAGGCGTCCCGGGCGCGGAGCGCCTCCGCCGGGTCGGTGATGTCCTCACCGAGGACGTCGAGGGTGACCTCCAGGCCGCTGGCGGCCGTGTCGACGACGACGGGGACCGTCTCGTCCACATTCTCGCCTGCGATGAAGCGATTGACCACCGGCTTGGTGACCGGAGCGGCCGAGATGACGCGGCGCATCTTGTCGCTGCGCGACGCGGCGAGAATCACGGGACCCAGCACGGGGACCTCCACGGATGATGTACGAGCAGGCCGCCCGGATCGCGGGGAAGTCGATCCGGAACGGCACGAGGAACCACCGTGAAATCTAGGGATCGCTCCGATCCTCGGCCATCGACAGCTGTCACGCATCCGTGGCCGGGATCTCAGACATTTGTCTGAAGGCCGGGCCGTGGCGTGCCAGAATGTCCGGGTGAAGGGCGATTACCAGGACCTCGTCGACGAGATCTCGGCACTGCTGGCGGCCCCGGCGACGCTGGAGAACCGCGACTTCGGCCTGATCGCCTTCGGGGCCCAGGACGACGACAGCGCCTTCGACGAGACCCAGCTCGACCCGGTCCGTACCCGCTCGATCCTGACCCGGCGCTCCACTCCCGCGGTCCGTGCCTGGTTCGAGGGGTTCGGGATCACCCGGGCGACCGGCCCGGTCCGGATCCCGGCCGCGCCGGACGCGGGCGTCTACCGGGACCGGCTCTGTCTGCCGGTACGCCATCGGGGTGTCGTCCTCGGCTATGTCTGGCTGCTGGACAGCACCCCCGGCCCGACCGACGAGCAGTTGGCGGCGGCGATGGAGGTGGCCGCCCGGATCGGCACCCTGCTGGCGGACGAGGAGCGGGCAGATACGGATGTGGCCCGGGAGCTGCGGGCGGCGCTGACGGCGGAACGCGGCTGGCAGTACGACATGGCGGTGGCGGCGCTGCGGACGGCCCTGGGCGGGGTGGGCCGGTCCGCGGACGGGCCGCACGCGGTGGTCTGTGTGGCGCCCTGGCCGTCGCCGGACGTGCCGTCGGCCCGGTCGCTGCCGTCGGTCGCCGCCCTCTGCACCCTGACCGTGCCCTGGGCCCCGGCGTCCGCCTCCCGTACGGCCCCCGCCGCCGGCGAACCGGGTCCCGGCGACTCCGACGGGACCGCCGAAGGGCCGTCGTCCCTGGTCCTCGCGGCGCTGGTACGGCTCCGCTCCGGCGACGCCACGGGACCGGCGCTGGCCGTCGCGGAGCAGCTGACGGGCGGTACGGGGGCGGCGGGGCCGGTACCGGCGGCAGCGGGCGGCACCGGAACGGGCCCGGGACCCGCCCCCGGTCGCGGTTCCGGCGGATCCTCCCGGGCCGCCGCGCCCGCCCCGGCGGCGGGGGTCGCGGCCCCGCGTGCCGGGCTGGCCGGACTGGGCGCCGCCTGGTACGAGGCGACCTCGGCGGCCCGCGCGGCCCACGCCGAGCCCGGGGCGCCGAAGATCACCGAGTGGCGGGAGATCGGCCCGTACCGGATGCTCACGGCACTCGCGGACGGTCCGGCCGCCGACGATCCGGCGGTCCGGCCGCTGCTCGCCCCCGCCCACCGGGAGCTGGCCAGGACCGCCGAGGTCTTCCTCGACCACGCGGGCCAGGCGAGCCGGACGGCCGCCGCGCTCGGGATCCACCGGCAGACGCTCTACTACCGGCTGTCCCGGGTGGAACAGCTCACCGGCCTCGACCTGGCGGACGGCGAGGACCGGCTGCTGCTGCACATGGCGCTGAAGACGGCCCGCCTGTAGCCGCGAGGGCCGGTACGCCTGGCGGGACGTCTCCGATCGGGGCCGTACGACCCCGGGCACGGCGGCTACGTCCCGATCCCCGCCAGGGCCTTCAGCCCCTCCGCCAGATCGTCCGCCGTGGGGGCCGTGTCCGGGTCCACCAGCCACTGGGTCATCACACCCGCCACCAGCGCCTGGGCGAGGAGCCCGGCGCCCCGGGCACGGTCGGGGTCGCCCTTCGGGTCGATCCCGCCGAAGAGCCGGGCCAGCTCGTCCCGGCCGCGTACCTGCCAGCCGCGCACCGCCTCGGCCAGCTTCTCGTCCTCGTCGAGCCGGGCCACCACCTCGATCTGGAGCTTCCACAGCGCGCGATGGGCGGGGAACCCGGCGACGACCCGCTCCCAGACCGCTTCGAACCGCTCGGGTCCGGTCCCGGGCAGTCCGGCCGCGTCGGCGGGCCGGTCCACCGAGTCGCCCCAGGCTTCCATCAGCGCGAGGAACGCGGCCTGGAGCAGGGCTTCCTTGGAGCCGTAGTGGTAGCCGATGGAGGCGAGATTCGTCCCGGACGCGGCGACGACGTCGCGTGCGGTGGTCCGCGCGTACCCCTTCTCCAGCAGGCAGCGCTTGGCACCTTCGAGCAGATCCTCACGATGTCCCATGCCCGGCAGGGTACCGCCGCCCGAACGGCCCACGGGACCGCGTTGGGACAAGCGTCCCAGACGATCGTCTCAGACGGTCGTACAGAATCTATACGAGCGTCATAGACAGATGTTTAAGACGCTTGTATGGTCCCCTGCATGCCGAACTCAACCGCCGCCCCGGGGGACCCGCGCGCCGGTCGACGCGAATGGACCGCCTTCGTCGTCCTGCTCCTCCCCCTGCTCCTGGTCTCGATGGACGTCTCCGTCCTCTACTTCGCGATCCCCGCGATCAACCGCGAACTGGACCCCAGCGGCGCCCAGCAGCTGTGGATCCTCGACAGCTACGCCTTCGCCCTCGCCGGACTGCTGCTCACCATGGGCTCGCTCGGCGACCGGATCGGCCGCCGCGGACTGCTGATGGGCGGGGCCGCCGCGTTCGGCGCCGCCTCAGTACTGGCCGCCTACGCCGACACCGCCGAGACCCTGATCGCGGCCCGGGTCCTGCTCGGCATCGGCGGCGCCACCCTGATGCCCAGCACCATGGCCCTGGTCCGCACCCTCTTCCGGGACGCCCGGCAGCGCACCCTCGCGATCGGCATCTGGTCCAGCACCCTGGCCACCGGCGTCGCGCTCGGCTCCGTAATGGGCGGGGTGCTGCTGGAGCGCTTCTGGTGGGGCTCCGTCTTCCTGGTGAACGTCCCGGCGATGGCGCTGCTGCTGGTCCTCGCGCCCGTCCTCGTACCGGAGTCGAAGGACCCCGCGCCCGGCCCCTTCGACCTGCCGAGCGTGCTGCTGTCGGCGGGCGCGGTCCTCCCGGCCGTCTACGGGCTCAAGGAGATCGCCGCCGAGGGACCCGAACCGGCCGCCGTGCTCTGCCTGTTCGCCGGTACGGCCGTCGGCGCGCTCTTCGTCCACCGGCAGCGCACCCGCCGGGACGCCATGATCAGCCGGGACCTCTTCGCGGACCGGCTCTTCGGACGGAGCGCCGCCCTGCTGCTGATCGGCGTCTTCGCCCTGATGGGAACGGCCTACTTCACCACCCAGTATCTCCAGTCGGTGCTCGGTCTGGGCCCTTTGGAGGCGGCGCTGTGGAGCGTCGCGCCGGCGGTGCCCGTCGGGGCCGCCGCCCCCGCCGCCGGGGCGCTCGCCCGGCGTCTCCCCCGGCGGACCGTCGTCTCCGGCGCCTTCCTGCTCGCGGCGGCCGGGTTCGCCGTCCTCTCCCTCGCCGGTACGGACCAGTTGGCCCTGGTCCTGGTCAGTACCTCGGTCACCGGGTCCGGTCTGGTCTCCGTACTGGCGCTGATGAACGACCGGGCGCTGTCGGCCGCGCCGCCGGACAAGGCGGGGGCCGCGGCGTCGCTGCTGGAGACCGCGACCGAGTTCGGCGGCGCCCTCGGAATGGCCGTCCTGGGTTCGATCGGTACGGCGGCCTATCGCGCCGGTGTCGACAAAACCGCCCCTGACGGGCTGCCCCCGGGAGCGGAGGAGACCGCCCGGGAGACCCTCGGCGGCGCGGTGGCCGTCGCCGGGCGGCTCCCCGCCGAACTGGGCGGGCCGCTGCTGACCGCCGCCCGGGACGCCTTCGTGGACGGGATGCGGCTGGCGGCCCTGAGCACGGCCGGGCTGATGGTCTGCGCCGCCGTACTCGCCGTGGCGCTGCCGGGCCGGGAGCGGACTCCCCGGCACGGGGGCGGGGTCCCGGCCGCCGTACCCGAACCGGCCGAACACCACTGAGTCCGGACGACGAAACGCCTCCGGGCCCGGCCCACTTGGCGTGAGCCGGGCCCGGAGGCCGGACAGGTCGCGCCGGTCAGTCGGACAGGTCGACCGAACGGGCCGAGGCCGCGCCGATCTCCTCCGCGATCTCGGTGACCACGGGCTGCGGCACCGAACCGTCGACGGTGAGCACGACCAGCGCCTCGCCGCCCTCCTCGGCCCGCGAGACCTGCATCCCGGCGATGTTCAGCCCGGCCTCGCCCAGGATCCGGCCGACCGTACCGACCACGCCGGGCCGGTCCTCGTACCGCAGGACCAGCATGTGGTCGGCGAGGGCCAGATCCACGTCGTGGTCGCCGATGCCGACGATCTTCTGGACGTTCTTCGGACCGGCCAGCGTGCCGGAGACCGCGATCTCCTCACCGCCGCCGAGCGTGCCGCGGACGGTGACCACATTGCGGTGGTCCGGCGACTCCGAGCTGGTCGTCAGCCGGACCTCGACCCCCCGCTCCTGGGCGAACAGCGGGGCGTTGACATACGACACGGTCTCGTCGACGACGTCCTCGAACACGCCCTTGAGCGCGGAGAGTTCCAGCACCTTGACATCGTGCTGGGTGATCTCGCCGTACACCTCGACATCGAGCCGGACCGCGACCTCGCCCGCCAGGGCGGTGAAGATCCGGCCGAGCCGCTCGGCCAGCGGCAGCCCCGGCTTGACGTCCTCGGCGATCACTCCGCCCTGGACGTTGACCGCGTCCGGCACCAGCTCACCGGCGAGCGCCAGCCGGACCGAACGGGCCACCGCGATCCCGGCCTTCTCCTGCGCCTCGTCCGTGGAGGCGCCCAGATGCGGGGTACAGACCACCTGGTCGAACTGGAACAGCGGGGAGTCCGTGCACGGCTCCTTGGCGTAGACGTCGAGGCCCGCGCCCGCGACCCGGCCCTCCTTGAGCGCCGAGGCCAGCGCCTCCTCGTCGACGATCCCGCCGCGCGCGGCGTTGACGATCCGGACGGTCGGCTTCACCTTGTGCAGCGCCTCGTCGCCGATCAGCCCCAGGGTCTCCGGGGTCTTCGGCAGATGGACGGTGATGAAGTCGGCGACCTCCAGCAGCTCGTCCAGAGAGAGCAGCTTCACCCCCATCTGCGCGGCCCGGGCCGGCTGCACATAGGGGTCGTACGCCACGATCTTCATCCCGAACGCGGACATCCGCTGGGCGACCAGCACCCCGATCCGGCCCAGGCCCACGACGCCCAGGGTCTTCTCGGCCAGCTCGACACCGGTGTACTTGGAGCGCTTCCACTCGCCGTTCTTCAGCGCCGTATTGGCCTGCGGGATATTGCGGGCGGTGGCGATCAGCAGACCGCAGGCCAGCTCGGCGGCGGTGACGATGTTCGAGGTGGGCGCGTTGACCACCATCACACCGGCCTTGGTGGCGGCGGAGACGTCGACATTGTCCAGACCGACCCCGGCGCGGGCGACCACCCTCAGCTTCTTCGCGGCGGCGACGGCCTCGGCGTCGACCTTGGTCGCCGAACGGACCAGGATCGCGTCCACATCGGCGATCGCGGGCAGCAGGGCCGCGCGGTCCGCGCCGTTGCAGTGCCGGATCTCGAAGTCCGGACCGAGCGCGTCCACGGTGGCGGGCGACAGCTCTTCGGCGATGAGTACGACGGGTTTACGGGCAAGCTCAGCGCTCACGTGAGTCCTCACAAGTCCAAGAGGTCCCCGGCGGTGCCCGAAGGGCCCCGCGGGAGTCGGCCGTCCCGACGGCCGCAGGCGGTGGAGGGGCTAGCCGCGTGGAAGACGCACGACGTTGTGGGCCTGACGCGTGTTGTTGAGAAGTGTAGTGCCGCCCCGGGGGGAGTCATGCGCCTTCGCGGCAGGATCACCCGTCCGAGGCCGCCGAACCGGCGGGTACCGGCGACGACGGAGGGCCGGAGCCCCCGGGATGTCCTCCCGGTGGCCTCCGGCCCTCCGCCCGCGGCTCACGCGTCGTCGTTGTCGACCCAGCTCATGAGCTTCCGCAGCTCCTTGCCCGTGGTCTCCAGCAGGTGGTTCTCGTCCTGCGTCTTGTACTCCTGGTACTTCTTCAGACCGCCGTGGTACTCGTCCATCCAGTTCTTGGCGAACGTGCCGTCCTGGATCTCGGTGAGGACCTTCTTCATCTCCGCCTTGGTCTGGTCGGTGATGATCCGCGGGCCGGTGACGTAGTCGCCCCACTCGGCGGTCTCGGAGACCGACCAGCGCATCTTCTCCAGGCCGCCCTCGTACATGAGGTCGACGATCAGCTTCAGCTCGTGGAGGCACTCGAAGTAGGCGATCTCCGGCTGGTAACCGGCCTCGACCAGGGTCTCGAAGCCCGCCTTGACCAGGGCAGCCGTACCGCCGCAGAGGACGGCCTGCTCGCCGAAGAGGTCGGTCTCGGTCTCCTCGGTGAAGGTGGTCTTGATGACCCCGGCCCGGGTGCCGCCGATGCCCTTGGCGTACGAGAGCGCCAGGCCGAACGCCTTGCCGGAGGCGTCCTGCTCGACCGCGGCGATACACGGGACGCCGCGGCCCTCCTCGTACTGGCGGCGGACCAGGTGGCCCGGGCCCTTCGGGGCGACCATGGCGACGTCGACGCCGGCCGGGGGCTTGATGAAGCCGAAGCGGATGTTCAGGCCGTGGCCGAAGAAGAGGGCGTCGCCGTCCTTCAGGTTCGGGGCGATCGACTCCTCGTAGACCTGGGCCTGGATCGGGTCCGGCACCAGGATCATGATGACGTCGGCCTCGGCGGCGGCCTCGGCCGGCGTCACCACGCGCAGGCCCTGCTCCTCGGCCTTGGCCTTGGACTTGGAGCCCTCGTGCAGACCGACGCGGACGTCGACACCGGAGTCCCGGAGCGACAGCGCGTGGGCGTGGCCCTGGCTGCCGTAGCCGATGACCGCGACCTTGCGGTTCTGGATGATGGAGAGGTCGGCATCGTCGTCGTAGAACAGCTCGGCCACTGGGATATCTCCTTGAGTGCTGATGGTGCGTCCCACCGTACGGCGGGGAGGGGAAGGGCTGACGGGGGGTCTCGCGATACGGGCGCGGACCGGGGTGGTACGGGCCGGGGGCGGGGCCCCGGCCCGGGGATCAGGCCGAGCGGTCCAGGGCCCGCAGGGACCGGTCCGTGATGGACCGGGCGCCGCGCCCTATGGCGATCGTGCCGGACTGGACCAGCTCCTTGATGCCGAAGGGCTCCAGCATCCGGAGCATCGCCTCCAGCTTGTCGCTGGACCCGGTGGCCTCGATGGTCACGGCCTCGGGTGCGACGTCCACGGTCTTGGCGCGGAAGAGCTGGACGATCTCGACGATCTGGGACCGGGTCTCGTTGTCCGCCCGGACCTTCACCAGGACCAGTTCGCGCTGGATCGCGGCGCTGGGTTCCAGCTCGACGATCTTCAGCACATTGACCAGCTTGTTGAGCTGCTTGGTGACCTGCTCCAGCGGAAGCTCGTCGACATTGACCACGATGGTGATCCGGGAGATGTCGGGGTGCTCGGTGACACCGACGGCGAGCGAGTCGATATTGAAGCCGCGGCGGGAGAAAAGGGCGGCGATCCGGGCGAGGATGCCCGGGGTGTTCTCCACCAGGACGGAGAGCGTGTGCTTGGTTGACATGGGTGGGTCTTCCGTCTCTCTCTGCGCGCTCAGTCGTCTTCGCCGTCGCCGAAGTCGGGGCGGACCCCGCGGGCGGCCATGACTTCGTCGTTGGAGGTGCCTGCCGCGACCATCGGCCAGACCATGGCGTCCTCGTGGACGATGAAGTCGACCACGACCGGCCGGTCGTTGATGGAGTTGGCCTCGGCGATCACCCGGTCCAGGTCCTCGGGGGACTCGCAGCGCAGGGCGTAGCAGCCCATGGCCTCGGAGAGCTTGACGAAGTCCGGGACGCGGGTACCGGCGCTCGGCGCGTCACCGGCGGCGTCGGGGCCGGAGTGCAGCACGGTGTTGGAGTAGCGCTGGTTGTAGAAGAGGGTCTGCCACTGCCGGACCATGCCGAGGGCGCCGTTGTTGATGATGGCGACCTTGATCGGGATGTTGTTCAGCGCGCAGGTGGTCAGTTCCTGATTGGTCATCTGGAAGCAGCCGTCGCCGTCGATCGCCCAGACCGTGCGGTCCGGGGCCCCGGCCTTGGCGCCCATGGCGGCCGGGACGGCGTAGCCCATGGTTCCGGCGCCGCCGGAGTTGAGCCAGGTCGCGGGCTGCTCGTACTGGATGAAGTGGGCGGCCCACATCTGGTGCTGGCCGACTCCGGCCGCGTAGATGGTGTCCGCCGGGGCCAGCCGGCCGATCCGCTCGATCACCTGCTGCGGGGCGAGGGTGCCGTTGCCGGGCTGCTCGTAGCCGAGGGGGTACGTGTCCCGCCAGCGGTTGAGGTCCTTCCACCAGGCGGAGTAGTCGCCGCGGCGGCCCTCGCTGTGCTCCGCCTGCACCGCCTGGACCAGATCGGCGATGACCTCCCGGGCGTCGCCGACGATCGGGACGTCGGCGGTCCGGTTCTTGCCGATCTCGGCCGGGTCGATATCCGCGTGGACGATCTTGGCGTACGGGGCGAAGCTGTCCAGCTTGCCGGTGACCCGGTCGTCGAAGCGGGCGCCGAGGGCGATGATCAGATCGGACTTCTGGAGCGCCGTGACGGCGGTGACCGAGCCGTGCATGCCCGGCATGCCGACATGGAGCGGATGGCTGTCGGGGAAGGAGCCGAGGGCCATCAGGGTGGTCGTGACCGGGGCCCCGGTCAGTTCGGCGAGGACCTTCAGCTCGGCGGTGGCCCGGGCCTTGATGACTCCGCCGCCGACATAGAGCACCGGCCGCTTGGCCTCGGTGATCAGCCGGGCGGCCTCCCGGATCTGCTTGGCGTGCGGCTTGGTGACCGGGCGGTAGCCGGGCAGGTCCTGGGCGGGCGGCCAGCTGAAGGTGGTCCGGGCCTGGAGGGCGTCCTTGGCGATGTCGACCAGGACGGGTCCCGGACGGCCGGTGGCGGCGATGTGGAACGCCTCGGCGATCGTCCGCGGGATGTCCTCGGCCTTGGTGACCAGGAAGTTGTGCTTGGTGATCGGCATGGTGATGCCGACGATGTCCGCCTCCTGGAAGGCGTCCGTACCGATGGCGTGGGAGGCGACCTGACCGGTGATCGCGACCAGCGGCACCGAGTCCATATGCGCGTCCGCGATCGGGGTGACCAGATTGGTGGCACCCGGCCCCGAGGTGGCCATGCAGACCCCGACCTTGCCGGTGGCCTGGGCGTATCCGGTAGCCGCGTGGCCCGCGCCCTGCTCGTGGCGGACCAGGACATGGCGCACCTTGGTGGAGTCCATCATCGGGTCGTAGGCCGGGAGGATGGCCCCGCCGGGGATGCCGAACACGGTGTCGGCGCCGACTTCCTCGAGCGAGCGGATGAGGGACTGCGCACCTGTGACGTGCTCGACCGCGACGGTCGGCGCTCCGCCCGTACGGGCGCGCGGCTGGGGATGATGGGCCCCGGTGGCCTGCTCGGTCATCGGCATTCTCTTCTCGAAGCAGAGGGTTCGCGGAGGGGGACTGCGGGTGCTGCTGGTGCTGCGGAAGGCTGGGAAGTCTTCTGGGGGGTTCGAACGGTTTCCTGCCGCTTGGCTCCGGTTCGCCGCCCGGTGCCGGTGCAACAAAAAACCCCTCGTGCCGTGAGGCAGGCGAGGGGAGCGCGTCGGGAGGAGTCCGCGGGATCCTGGTGGGAAACCCGCTCAGCCGACGCGCTGTCCAAGTACGAGAATTCGGGTGCGCATGGCATTGACCCTCCCCCCGACGCGCCGTCACTGTCAAGCCGGTGGGACGCGCGTCTCAGTATGTGAGCCGTTGCGCATCCGGAACGAGCCACCCGACGCGCCCCCCGTCAGGGCGGGCAGGGCGATCTCTCCCGTCACCGGATAGTCGTCCCTGACCAGGGCGCGGCGCAGCCGGTACTCGTCCAGGGCGCCCGCGAAGGCGGCCCCCTGACCGTGGGTGCAGCCCATCGCCCGCAGGGCGAGCACCTGCTCGGGGAGGTCCACCCCCTCGGCGACGGACTCCATGCCGAGGTCGCCCGCGATCGCCAGCAGCCCGCTGGTGATCTTGTACTGACGGGAGGACTCCACGATCCCGTCCACCAGTCCCCGGTCCAGCTTCAGTACGTCCAGCGGAAGCCGCCGGAGCGCGCCCATGGCGGCATAGCCGCCGCCGAAGCCGTCCAGGGCGATCCGGACGCCGATTCTGCGCAGCGCCATCAGCCGCTGCTCCAACTCGTCCAGGGACGCCCGGGTGTCCTGGTGGATCCGGGGGTCGTGGTCGGACAGTTCGATGGTGAGCGCCCCGGAGGGCAGTCCGTGCCGGGCCAGCAGCCGCTCGACGCTGCCGGGCGGCAGGGACCGGTCCAGCAGCCTGCGGGTGGAGACCCGGACCGTCACCGGGACGTGGTGGCCGCGTCTGCCGCGCTCGGCGGCCTGGGCCACGGCCTCGTCCAGCAGCCAGCGGCCCAGTTCGTCCGCCCGGTCGCCGTCGCCGGAGACCCGCAGGAACTCGGCGGGGGTGAAGAGGATGCCATGGGCGGAGCGCCAGCGGGCCTGGGCGGAGACCGCGTCGATCCGGCCGCTGGCGAGATTGACCACGGGCTGGTGGAGCAGGGCGAACTCGCCCTCGTGGAGCGCCGTACGCAGCCGGGCGGCGAGTTCCGTCCGGCGGACCACCTCGGCCTGCATCTGGGGCGCGTACAGCTCGACCCGGTCCTTGCCCGCGGCCTTGGCCCGGTACATGGCGAGGTCGGCGTTGCGCATCAGCCCGGAGGGGCTGATCCCGGGCTCGGCGAAGGCGACGCCGATGGAGGCCGCGACCCGGACGTCCTGGCCGTCGATCCGGTACGGCTGGGAGAGCGTGAGCCGCAGCCGGTCGGCGATCTCCACCACCTGGGCCTCGCGGGACGCCCGGTCGCGGGTGCCGTCGCCGAGGATGAGGGCGGCGAACTCGTCGCCCCCGAGCCGGGCCGCGGTATCGCCGGACCGGACGGACTCGGCGAGCCGTCCGGCCGCGGCGATCAGCAGTTCGTCGCCCGCCTGGTGGCCCAGCCGGTCGTTGACGCCCTTGAAGCCGTCGAGGTCGATGAAGAGCACGGCCGTACCGATGTCGGAAGCCCGCCGGCCGCCGATGGCCCGGTGGACCCGCTCGGTGAAGAGGGCCCGGTTGGGCAGATCGGTCAGCGGGTCGTGTTCGGCGCTGTGCTGCAGCTGGGCCTGGAGTCTGACCCGTTCGGTGACGTCCCGGCTGTTGAAGATCAGCCCGCCCTGATGGCGGTTGACGACGGACTCCACATTGAGCCACTCGCCGTCGCCGGAGCGGAACCGGCACTCGATCCGGGTGGTGGGCTCGTCCGCCGGGGAGGCGGCCAGGAATCGCCGCACCTCGTGGACGACCCGCCCCAGGTCCTGGGGATGGACGAGACAGGCCAGTTCGGAGCCGGTCAGCTCCTCGGCGTCCCGGCCGTAGACACCGGAAGCGGCGGGGCTGACGTACCGCAGTATCCCGGTCGGCGCGGCGATCATGATCACATCACTGGACCCCTGGACGAGGGAGCGGAAGTGGTTCTCCTTCTCCGCCAGTTCGTCGGTGAGAGCCATATTGTCCTGGAGCATGATCCCCTGCCGGACGACCAGCGCCAGGACGACGGTACAGGCGGTGAGGACCACGAACAGGTCGACCCGGCGGCCCTCCACGACGTGGAAGAGGATCCCCAGCGTGCAGACGGCGGCGGCCAGATAGGGCGTGAGCGCGGGGAGGGAGCCCGCGACCGGCCGTCCGGGCTGTCGGAGCGGGCGGGCGGGTTCGGGATGCCTGCGGGCGCCCCAGGGGGCGTAGGCCAGCAGCAGCGACCCGGCGAACCAGCCCGCGTCCAGCAGCTGGCCCGAGCTGTAGTTCGCCCGCAGCAGCGGGGAGGTGAAGAGCGCGTCGGAGACCACCGTGAGCGCCAGGGCGGCGACGGCCGTGTTCACCGCGGAGCGATGTCCGCCGAAGCGCCTCAGATGCAGCGCCAGCACCATGCTGACCAGCACGATGTCCAGCATCGGATAGGCCAGTGAGAGCGCCGCCGGCGCCACGCTGCGGCCCTGGGCGTTGGCCGTGTGGGCGAGCGCCAGACTCCAGGAGAGCGTCAGCAGGGATCCGCCGATCAGCCAGGAGTCGAGGGCCAGACAGACCCATCCGGCCCGGCTCACCGGCCGCTTCGCCAGCACCAGGAGCCCGACGATGGCGGGCGGCGCGAAGCAGAGGAAGAACACATCGGCGACGGACGGGCTCGGCACGGGCTCGTCCAGCACCACCTCGTACCAGCCCCAGACGGCATTGCCGATCGCCGCCATCAGGGACGAGAGCGCGAACAGCAGCCAGGCCGGACGGAGCCGGGCCGGCATCCGGCGCGCGTAGCAGAGACAGGAGACGGCGGCGACCAGCGCCGCCGCGCTCAGCCCGAAGTCACCCATGATCAGGGCGAGTTCGCGCGAACCCCAGCCGAGCGTGGCGCCGACGGCATAACCCGAGCAGACGACCGCCAGCAGCAGCGGGGTGAGGATTCCACCACCCGGCGACGGCGCGGCGCGGCGCGCCTGGACGGCGGTCACCGGACCGCTCCCCTGATCGTTGATCCCGGAGGGTGCGAACAGCGCGCCCGGACATTCCACCCAGGCCGTCGGTGGCGCCCCCGCCGCGCAGGATCCGTGGTCCGTAGCCATTGGCCGTACATCGCCCGTCGCCCCCCTCGAAATCCGATCGGCAGTCGGGCCGTCACGCTGCACCACCCCATGCGGGTGCGGCCCCCAAGTCGGGACTTTACACCAGCACCGTCACTCAGGGACATAGCACCTCTACACACAGTGACGGCATGAGGGCGTCGCGGCGCGCCCGGCGATCGGATGACTTCGCAGTGTTTCCGGCTGTGACGTCAAGTGCGGTGGGTGTGGAAGGGATCGGGGTGGCGGGTTCTCACCGGTCGGGGCGTTCCGGGCCCCGGGGGCGTACCGAAGTGTCCGGGGTGGTGAACGGGGAGCGCGTCAGGTGGTGAGGATGACGTTGGCCAGGGGTTCGCCCGCCGCGAACCGGGTCAGCTGGGTCGCCAGCAGCCGCCGGGCCCGGGGCGGGAACGCCGAGGTGGAGCCGCCGACATGCGGGCTGATCAGCACTCCGGGGGCCCGCCACAGCGGATGTCCGGGCGGCAGCGGCTCGGGATCGGTGACATCGAGCGCCGCCGTCAGCCGTCCGCTCGTCAGTTCGGCGAGTAGTGCGCCGGTGTCGACCACCGGGCCCCGGGCGACGTTCACCAGCAGCGCCCCGTCCTTCATCCGGGCCAGGAACGCCGCGTCCACCACCCTTCGTCACTTCGGTCAACGGGGTGGCCAGAACGACCACATCGGCTTCGGGGAGCAGAAGGGGGACATCGGTGAATGGACGCACCGGACCGCGCGCGGTGGTGCGGGGGGAGCGCGCGACGCGCAGGACCCGCGCACACTCAAAGGGAGCGAGCCGGTCCTCGATCGCGGCGCCGATCGATCCGTAGCCGATGATCAGCACGGTCTTGTCGGCGAGCGCCGGATAGAAGCCCGCGTGCCACTCCTCGGCGTCCTGGCCCCGGACGAAGCGGGGGATCCCGCGCAGGGAGGCGAGGATCAGCGCCAGGGTCAGCTCGGCGGTCGACGCCTCGTGGACCCCCCTGGCGTTGCAGAGGCGTACACCGGAAGGCAGGGTTCCGAGCCCGGGTTCGACATGGTCGATGCCTGCGGTGAGTGTTTGTACGACCCGCACGGAGGCCATCGCGGGCAACGGACGGACCGCGATCTCCGTCCCCTTCAGGTAAGGCACGGTGTAGAAGACGCAGTCGGCCGGGTCCGCGGGGAAGTCCGGCTCGCCGTCCCAGTGGCGGTAGACGAACCCCGACGCGTCCGCCGGGGGCAGGCCGTCGATCTCGTCGGCCGGTATGGGCAGCCACACATCCGCAGTCATGGTCACGAGGTTAGAACGTGCCGGTGGCGGGCGCGCGCGGCCGGGTGGCACGGCGAGCGGGGACGATACCGGGGAGTTGGTTAGTTTGGTGGCGTCCGGCGGCGGACGAGGGGAAGCGGAGGGCAGGGGCGGGTGGAGCGCAGGACGATCGGCGCGGCGGCGTTGCGGGTGGGCGCGGTGGGGCTGGGGTGTATGCCGATGAGCTGGGGATACACCGCGTCGCAGCGACGTGGGGACCGGTCGCAGCGGACGGTGCACACGGCGCTGGACACGGGCACCACCCTGCTGGACACCGCCGATATGTACGGGCCTTTCACCAATGAGCTGCTGATCGGCAGGGTGCTGCGGGAGCGCCGCGCGGACGCCTTCGTATCGACCAAGGTGGGACTGCTGGTGGGCGACGGGCATGTGGTGGCCAACGGCCGCCCCGGCTATGTCCGCCGGGCCTGTGACGCGTCCCTGCGGCGGCTCCAGACCGATGTGATCGACCTCTACCAGTTGCACCGGTCCGACCCGGAGGTGCCGGTGGAGGAGACCTGGGGCGCGATGGCCGACCTGGTCACGGCGGGGAAGGTGCGGGCGCTCGGGGTGTGCGCGGTGGGGGCGGCCGCGGGTGTCCGGGCGTTCCGGCGCGGCGGGGCCGCGCCCGGGGATCCTTATGACGGAACGATCCGGCGGCTGGAGGGGCTCCAGCAGGTCTTCCCGGTCAGCGCCGTCCAGGCGGAGCTGTCGGTCTGGTCGCCGCAGGCGCTGGCCCGGCTGGTGCCCTGGTGCGAGGCGCGCGGGGTGGGCTTTCTGGCCGCGATGCCGCTGGGCAGCGGCTTCCTCACCGGCACCCTGACACCGGGCGGGGGGTTCGAGCCGGACGATCCGCGGGCCCGTCACCCCCGGTTCACGGCGGAGATGATGGCGGCGAACCAGCCGCTGGTGGCGGGGCTGCGCCGGATCGCGGCCCGGCACGGCCCGGCGACGACCCCGGCGCAGGTGGCGCTGGCGTGGGTACTGGCCCAGGGCCGCCATGTGGTCCCCGTACCCGGCGCGAAGCGGGAGGAGTGGGCGCTGGAGAACGCGGCGGCGGCGGACGTACGGCTCACCGCGCGCGACGAGTCGGAGATCGCGGCGCTTCCACCGGCCCGGGACTCCTGGGACGCCTGGGACTGACGGGCGGCGGAGCGGTCCGTCAGGCGAGCGGCCGGGTCCGGCAGGCGGCGGGGGCGGCGGTCCGGCGGGCGGCCGGGGGCGAGCGGGGCGGGGCGCGATCCGCCGCCGGTCGGTGAACTCCGGTCCGGGGAAAGGGAACCCGAACGGCCCGGGCGGTGTATGAAAGGTAGTCACGCGCTCCTCGGGAGCCGGTCGAAGGGATGGGAATCGTGCGACGAGCTGGTGTGAGGGCCCTGCTGGCCGCGGCCGTGCTGACGGCGGGCACCGCGTGCTCGTCGTCCGGCGGCGGACCGGGCCCCGCGGACCGCACGGCGTCCCCGGGCGCCTCCGCCTCGGCGGGCTCCGGCGCGAGCCCGTCCCCGACGGGCCCCCCGGCCAAGGGATCGGCGACCGTGACCGCGACGGTCGCGAAGGGGCTCAAGTCGCCCTGGGGCGCGGTCGCCCTGCCGGACGGCGATCTGCTGGTCTCCTCGCGGGACGAGGGGACGGTTTCCCGGGTCGACACGGAGACCGGGAAGGTCACGGAGATCGGCTCGGTGCCGGGGGTCGCCCCCAGCGGCGAGGGCGGTCTGCTGGGGCTCGCGCTCTCGCCGTCCTTCGCCGCTGACCGCCAGGTATACGCGTACTTCACCACCGAGTCCGACAATCGCGTGGCCCGGCTGCGGTACGACGAACGCCGCCCGGCGGGCCAGCAGCTGGGCGCCCCGGACACCGTCCTGCGGGACATCCCCAAGGGCGTCGTCCACAACGGCGGACGGATCGCCTTCGGCCCGGACAAGATGCTCTACGCGGGAACGGGCGAGGCCGGCGAGGTCGGGCTCTCCCAGGATCCGGAGTCCCTGGGGGGCAAGATCCTTCGGATGACCCCCGACGGGCGGCCCGCGCCGGACAATCCGACGCCCGGGTCGTTGGTGTACTCCCTGGGGCACCGCAATGTGCAGGGCCTTGCCTGGGACGACGGCAAGCGCCTGTGGGCGGCGGAGTTCGGGCAGAACACCTGGGACGAGCTGAACCTCATCCAGCCCGGCAAGAACTACGGCTGGCCGAAGGCCGAGGGCAAGAAGGGCGATCCGGCGTTCGTGGACCCGGTGGCCCAGTGGAAGACGGAGGAGGCGTCCCCCAGCGGGATCGCCTTCGCCGAGGGCTCCATCTGGATGGCCGGCCTGAGGGGCGAACGCCTCTGGCGGATCCCGCTCGCCGGACCGGCCCCCTCCGCGAAGCCCCAGGCATTCCTGGAAGGCGAGCACGGCCGCCTGCGAACCGTACTGGCGGCGGGCGGCTCCCAGCTCCTCCTGATCACCAGCGAGACAGACGGCCGCGGGGCGCCCGCGGTGGACGACGACAGAATCCTCCGCCTCTCGATCCGCTGACCCCGGGATTCGTCCGGCCCGCGCCCCCGCCGAACCCGTCCGGATTCGGGGCGGCCCACTCGCGGCCCCGCCCGACCGGATCCGTCCGGCGCCTGCGCCTCTGCCTCGGTCTGCGGACCGTGCGTGGTCGCTCGCGCAGTTCCCCGCGCCCCCAATGCCTTCGGCACGGTGGGCCCAGTGCCACCTGGGTTGCCCTCCCACCGCCCTGGGGGAATGGGGCCGCTTTACGGGCTACGGGCCGGAGGTGCCCCCTCCGGAGGAGTTTCGCCCGCGCGCCGTCCGTGGCTGGTCGCGCAGTTCCCCGCGCCCCTAAATGCTCTCCCTGGCACCGTCCCTGGAGAAGGACCCGCTCACGGGAAGAGGGCCCGGCCTCTTCCCAGGGGAGGTGACGAGGGCAACCAGGGGCGCTGGGGGTCCCCCATTGCCGAAGGCATAGGGGGCGGAACTGCGCGAGCAACCACGGACGGTCCGCGGACACCGAACAGCGCCGGCCCGCCAGGGCCAAAACGTGGCGGCCCGGGCCGCGAGTCGGCACGGCGTCCGGAGAGTCGGCGGCTCCCCGCCCGGCAGGGTGCTACGCCGCCGGGGGAACCGGTTCCGGAGGGAAGAGGCGGAAGCGGTGGGCGATCGCCGCCGCCTCCCCCCGCCCCGAGACGCCCAGCTTCGCCAGGATGTTGGAGACATGGACGCTCGCCGTCTTGGGCGAGATGTAGAGCGCCTCGGCGATCTGGCGGTTGCTGCGGCCCACGGCGACCAGCCGGAGGACGTCCTCCTCGCGGGGTGTCAGCCCGAGTACGGGGCCGGGGCCCTGTTCCAGGGGGACGGGCGGCTCGGGTTCGTCGGGGGCGAGGCTGATCCGGGCGCGCTGGGCGAGGACGGCGACGTCCTCCGCGAGCGGTCGCGCCCCCAGCTCCGCCGCGCTCTCGGCGGCGGCGCGGAGCAGTTCGGTGGCGTGGGCCCGGTCCGTGGTCAGCAGGCTCTCCGCCCAGCGGTGGCGGACCACGGCCAGGCCGTAGGGGAAGTCCGCCCGCTCGAACGCGTCGACGGCCTCCGCCCAGTCCGCGGCGGTGTCCGTGCCCCGGGCCCGGAGCAGTTCGGCCCGGACCCACCGTTCGTGTCCCTGCCAGAGGGGGACGGTCGCCGCGAGGCCCTTCGCCAGCCGCTCGATCCGGTCGAGGATCTCCGCCCGGCCTTCTTCGGCGGCGGGCAGCCCGCGGATGTCGGCCTCGGCGGTGGCGGCGATTCTCAGCAGCGGCCAGGCGTAGCGGTAAGCACCGGGCGGGAAGCCGTCGGCGCCGGTCCGCAGCAGTGCCGCCCGGGCGTCGGCGATCCGGGCCTCCGCCGCGGCCAGGCCGATCTCGATGGTGTCGATGTAGAGGGTGCTCTGCGGGCTGGGGCTTTCGGTGCCGAAGTGGCCCCGGGCCTCCCGCTGGTGGCGCGCGGCGGCCTCGTACTCCCCCCGGCCCAGCTCCAGCGTGCCGAGGACGGCGACGGCCCAGCCCCGGGGCTGGGGTCCGTAACCGACTTCCCTGGCCCGTTCGGCGGCGGTCCGGGCCTCGTCCCACCGGCCCAGGGTGTAGCAGGACTCGGCGAGATTGCCGAGCATCCACGCCTCGGAGCCGGCGAGTCCGTGCCGGGCGGCGGTCTCCAGTCCGTCCCGGAGGAGCCCGGCGGCCTCCCGGGAGCGGCCGACGCTCTCCAGGCTGAAGGGCAGATTCACCAGAGCGGAGGAGATCAGGTGCGGAATGCCCAACTCCAGGGCGCGTTCCTTGACCGCGTACATCTCGGCGAGTCCGTCCTCGATGTGTCCGGCGTCGGCCATCAGCCCGCCGAGACAGAATCTGGCGGTGAGTTCGGTCTCCTCGTCGCCGACCATCCGGGCGTACTCCACGGCGCGTTCGGCGGTGGCCAGGCTCTCGGGCCCCGGGGAGTGGACCCGGTACCAGTGGGCGATCTCGGACAGGACCTGGGCGTGCACCACGGACGGCGGCAACCCGCGGACCAGCTCCTGGGCCTCCGCGAGTTCGGCCCAGCCGTCGCCCCGGCCGAGGGCGCAGACCAGCTTGGACCGCTGGACGCCGAACCAGGCGGCACGCAGCGCGTCACCCTCGCCGACGGCCAGCCGCTGCCCCCGCTTGGCGATCTTCAGGGCGCGCTCGCGGTCCCGGCTGTACCGGCCCGCCACGGTGGCCTCGGCTATCAGGTCGAGAAAGCGCATCGGGGTGGTCTCGGGGTCGCAGCCGCACGGCGGGAACGCCTCCGCGTAGTCCACGGGCCGCAGTTCGGTCCGTACGCCCTCGGGGGCCGCGTCCCAGAGCTTCATGGCCCGCTCCAGCAGTCTCAGCTGCTCCGAGTAGGCATGGCGGCGCCGGGCCTCCACGGCGGCGCCGAGCACGGCGGGCAGCGCCTTGGCCGCGTCGTTGGCGTGGTACCAGTAGCTGGCGAGCCGCATGGCCCGCTCCTCGTCGGGCACGAGCCCCGGATCGGCCTCCACGGCCGCCGCGTAGGCGCGGTTGAGCCGGGAGCGCTCGGGCGGCAGCAGATCGTCGCTGACGGCCTCCCGGGCCAGGGCGTGGCGGAAGCGGTAGCCCCCGCCGTCGGCCGTGGGCTGGACGATATGCGCCTCGACGCCCGCCCGCAGCGCCTCGATCAGATCGTCCTCGGGAAGCCCGGCGACGGCGAGCAGCAGTCCGTGTTCGACCGTGGAGCCGCCTTCGGCGAGGATCCGCACCACCCGCTGGGCGCTCTCCGGCAGGGCCTCGACCCGGACCAGGAGTATGTCCCGCAGGGAGTCCGAGAGTCCGCAGGTATTGCCCTCGGCGAGGCTGCGGGCGAGTTCCTCGACGAAGAAGGCGTTGCCGTCGGAGCGTTCGAAGACCCGGTCCAGCAGGTCGGAGTCGGGTTCGGCGGCGAGGATGCCGGTGAGCTGGCGCCGGACCTCGCCCCGGTTGAACCGGCCCAGTTCGATCCGGCGGACGGCCCGGGTCCGCTCCAGCTCGGCGAGGAAGGGCCGGAGCGGATGGCGGCGGTGTACGTCGTCGGAGCGGTAGGTCGCCAGGAAGAGGAGTCGGCCCCGGCGCAGGGCGCGGGTGAGATAGGTGATCAGATGCCGGGTGGACGCGTCGGCCCAGTGCAGGTCTTCCAGGACGAGGACGACCGGGCGGTCCGCCGAGACCCGTTCCAGCAGCCGGGCGGTCAGTTCGAAGAGGCGGGCCAGCTCCTCGTCGTCGTGGCCGCCGGACTCGCCGCGCGGCTGTTCGGCCAGCTCGGGCAGGAGCCGGGACAGCTCGCGTTCGTGTCCGGCGACGGCGGCGGCCATCTCGTCGGGCATCAGCTGCCGCAGGGTGCGCAGCGCGGCGGAGAAGGGGGCGAACGGCAGCCCGTCGACCCCGATCTCGACACAGCCGCCGACGGCGAACGCCGCGCCCCGGCGGCATGCCTGCTCCCACAGCTCTTCCACGAGCCGGGTCTTGCCCACCCCCGCCTCGCCGCCGATGAGCACCGCCTGCGGTTCGCCCGCCGGATGGGCGGCGCCCTCCCCCGCGGCACGGCTCAGCACGCCGGTGAGTACGGACAACTCACCGGCGCGTCCCACGAACACCGGACTGACGGACCTGGTCTCCACGTCGCCGAGCATCGCACAGTCGTCCGACGGCCCGGCAACCCCGCCGGACCGTCCTGTGGACAACTCGCCCGCCGCGGTCCCGCCGCCGGTCGTCCGGAGCATCGTCAGGCGGCCGGGACGTATCGGTCGGCCGGTGTCACCCGGCCCTCTCCGGCCGTGGCGGCCCGTTGCGCCGCGCGGCGGGCACGCCGGGCGAGGCGGTGCTGCTCGGCCCGGCGGATCAGCTCCGCCCGGTACAGCTCGGACGCCTGAAGGGCCTGGTGGGTGTGGAAGAACTGCTCGGACACGGGTACTCCTCGGGTGGTTCGGACGGTGGTGTCTCCACGGCGACTGCCGTGTCACCAATCTCCGCTCCCAGGAGGCCCGGTCGCATCGGGCGTCTGCGGTATCCCTCGCCGCCCGACTGCCTTAGGCGGCCCTGTCCGGCCCCGGCCGGACGGGCCGGATGCCCTAAGGCACCCTCCTCAGACGACTCATCGCCCGCTCCCGAGGCTCTTCGGCCCCCGACCGGCCCGGTGCCGGGCGATATTTCCGGCGCGGCGCGCCCGGGCCGTCTCGTGTGGATCCTGCCGGGCTCGCGGCCCTTGTGCGCACTCCCCTGGGCCCGGCCACCCGGGCCCGTTCTCCGCCTCGCGATCGCATGTGTCCGGAGAGTCCCGCCCGACCTGCACGGGCGACCCCGTGGCCCTTCGGGCACGGGACGTACCCCGGTGCTGGAGGGGATCTCCCCCCGGGAAGTCCCGTACGAGGGAAGCCTCCCCTGGCTTCGCCGGGGATCCGCACCGCCGTCGTGGCACCGGACGCCGCCGGCCCCTCCTTCCGGGCGGACTGGGCTGCGTTGCCGGACACGGCCCGGGGCCTGCCCCGGACACCGGCCGGGCCGGAAGGCCCCCGCCGCCGGGCCGTACCTCAGCGCGCCCCGGGTCGCACCGCCGCGCCCGGGGCACCGGGCACCGGGCACCGGGCTCAGTCGCGGCGCGCCGCAAGGCGGATGTACGGCGTCGTCGTGGCGAGGGCCCGGAAGCCGAGCCGTTCCAGTACGGGACGGCTCTGGGCGCCCGCGTCGACCTGGAGCCACTGACAGCCGTGGGCCGCCGCGATCCGGGCCCGGTGGGCGACCAGGGCCCGGTAGACGCCCCGCCCGCGCCATCCGGGGACCGTACCGCCGCCCCACAGGCCGGCGAAGCCCGTACCGGGGTAGAGCTCCAGCCGGGCGGCCGAGACGGGGACGTCCCCGGCCATCGCCAGGGTCAGCGCGGCCGTGTCCTGGCCGAGACAGCGCAGCAGCAGCTCGCGGGTATCGGCTGAGCCGGGTCCGAAGGCGGCCCGATGCGCCTCGTCCATCAGGGCCACGCCTTCGGTGTCGGTCACGTCGACGATCCGCACCCCTTCCGGAAGGACCGGTTCCACGGCGAGCGGGGCGGCGGCGCCGACCATCAGGGTCTCCTCGTCCTCAGCCACGAACCCGGCCGCGACCAGGCGCTCCGCGAGATCGGCCGGCCGGTCGTGGGAGTAGAGCTTCCATTCGGCGTCGACACCGAGCGCGTCGAAGTGGGCGGCCTCGGCGGCGATGGCCGCGTCGGCGGTGGTCTCGTCGAGGCCGGACCACAGGATGCCGTTCCAGTCGGGCCCGGTGAACCGCACGACGTCCCCGACGCGTTCGATCAGATTCTCCGGGGCGTGGTCGACGGCGTCCCGGCGGATCCGCCGGTCGTAGAGGGCGAGCACGGCCGCGGGGTCCGTCACGGTATAGGTCATGGACTCATGGGAGCACCGGGGACCCCGAGCCCACCACCGGGTTTCCCCGGGAGCCCCGCACCCGCCCGGCCGGAAGGGTCAGCCCTCCGCCGATGCCCCGGCTCCCCCGGCCTCCGCCGCCTCCCGCAGCTCGCGCCACTCGGGGGCGAGTACCGACCAGACCTCCATGTCGTACCGCTCGCCCCGGTGCGGGAACGACTCCCGCAGTACGCCGTCCCGCCGCAGCCCCAGCCGCCGGGCCACATTGACGCTGGCCGTGTTGGCGGAGGCGGCGACCCACTCGACGCGGTGGACGTTCCGGACGTCCACGGCCCAGTCGATCAGGATGCGTACGGACTGGGTCACCAGCCCCCGGCCGACCGCCGCGGGCTCCAGCCAGCAGCCGACCTCGCAGGTGCCCGCCGCGTCGTCGAGGGAGACGAAGAGGACTCCGCCGACGAGGGTGCCGTCCAGCCAGATGCCGTAGATCCGGCCGCCGCCCGCGGCCTGCCGGTCCGCGTACCTCTGGAGCAGGGTCCGGGCGCCCGCCGGGTCCGCGGCGGCGTCGGCGAAGCCGATGTACCGGCCGATGAACTCCCGGCCGCGTTCGACATGGGCGTAGAACTCCTCGGACTGCCACGGCTCCAGCGGCCGCAGCTCCGCCCGCTCGCCGTCCCGGGTCCGCAGGGGTATCGCAAACATCGTCATCCGTCCTTCGTCGTACCGGAGCGCCGGCTGTCGCGCGGGGCGTCACGATCCGGTCCGGGCACCGGGATGGCCGGTCCGCCACCGCCACCGGCTCCGACGTGCGCGTACCGCTGTTCGGGGATCTTCGCACGGCGGCAGTCGGGACGCTCCACGGAGATCCGGGGCAGGATCCGCTCCAGCCAGCCGGGCAGCCACCAGTTCGCCCCGCCGAGCAGATGCATCAGGGCCGGCACCAGCAGGGTCCGCAGGACGAAGGCGTCGAGGGCGACGGCCGCCGCCAGCGCGATCCCGAACATGGCGATCACCCGGTCGCCGCTGAGGACGAAGGCGAGGAAGACCGCGATCATGATCACCGCGGCGGAGTTGATCACCCGGCTGGTCTCGGCCAGGCCGACCCGGACCGCCCGGCGGTTGTCGCCGGTCTCCAGCCACTCCTCGTACATCCGGCTGACCAGGAAGACCTGGTAGTCCATGGAGAGCCCGAAGAGCACCGAGACCATGATCACCGGCAGGAAGGGCTCGATCGGGCCCGCCCGGCCGAGCCCCAGCAGCTCGCTCCCCCAGCCCCACTGGAAGATCGCCACGACCACCCCGAAGGACGAGGCGACGGCGGCGACGTTCATCACCGCGGCCTTCAGCGGAATGCCTACGGAGCGGAAGGCGAGCAGCAGCAGTACGCAGCCGAAGGCGACGACCGCGCCGACGAAGAGCGGCAGCTTGCCGACTATCACCTCGGCGAAGTCGTCGTACCCCGCGGTCACTCCGCCGACCAGCACGGTCAGGGACGTACCCGCGGTCGCCCGGGGCAGCAGCTCGCCTCGGAGCCGGTCGACCAGCTCGCTGGTCGCCTTCGACTGCGGCGCCGAATCGGGGACGACGACGACCAGCGCCGTATCGCCGTTTCCGCTGTACGTCACCGGGCCCGCCGAGGCCACCCCGCGCGCGTCCCGCAGCGCCTCCGGGAGCCGGTCGGCGGCGACCCGGTCGGCGGCGCCGTCGATCCGGGCGACCAGGGTCAGCGGCCCGTTGACCCCCGGCCCGAATCCGCCGCCGGAACCCTCCCCCTGCCCGGGGCCGCCGTGCGCCAGCAGGTCGTACGCCTTGCGGGTGGTCGAGGACGCCGGGTTGTTGCCCTGGTCGGAGGTACCGAGGTGGAGGGAGAACGCGGGCAGCGCCAGGACCGCCATCACGACCACGGCGATCGCCCCCAGCAGGACCGGGCGGCGCTCCACCAGGGCCGCCCAGCGGGCCGCGAACCCGGTCGGCACCTCGGGCCGGGGCCCGTGCTCGGCCAGCCGTCTGCGTTCCCGGCCGCCCAGCGCCCGGGGGCCGATGTACGACAGCAGGGCGGGCAGCAGGGTCACGGACGCGGCCACCGTCAGTACGACGGTCAGGGCGGCGGCCACGGCGACGCCGTTGAGGAAGTCCAGCCGCAGGATCAGCATGCCGAGGAGGGCGATACAGACGGTGGCCCCGGCGAAGACGACGGCCCGGCCGGTGGTGGCGACGGCGTTCCGCGCGGCCTCGGCGACCGGCAGACCGGCCCGTAGCCCCTTGCGGTGGCGGGTGACGATGAAGAGGGCGTAGTCGATCCCGACCCCGAGGCCGATCAGCATGCCCAGCATGGGGGCGAAGTCGGCCACCGTCATCACCCGGCCGAGGAGCACGATGCCCGCGTAGGCGGTACCGACCGAGACCAGGGCCGTGGCGATCGGCAGCAGACTGGCGGCGAGGGAGCCGAAGGCGAGGAAGAGCACCACGGCCGCGACGGCGACCCCGACGGCCTCCGCCGTATGCCCCGGCGACGACTCGGCGGCTCCGGCGGCCGGTCCGCCCAGCTCCACCCCGAGCCCGTCGTCGCGCGCGCCCTCGGCCACGGCCGTGATCTCGGCGATCCGGGATTCCGGCAGCTCCGCGACGGGCCGGTCGAAGACGAGTTCGGCATAGGCGGTACGGCTGTCCGGGCTGATCCGCCCGGCCCCGTCGGGACCGTACGGGCCGGCGACGGCGGCCACTCCGGGTACGGCCGCGATCTCGTCCAGGGCGGCGGTCATCCGCTCCTGGACGGCCGGGGCGCGTACGGTGCCGCGTTCGGTGTGCCAGACGACGGTGTCGCCCTCACCGGCGAGTTCGGGGAAGCCTTCGGCGACGAGGGCGGCGGCCCGGCTCGACTCGGTGCCCGGGACGTCGTAGTCCGTGGAGTAGGCGGTTCCGGCGACCATCGCCGCCGTGCCCGTGCCCACCAGGGCGGCCAGCCAGATGAGGACGGTGGCGAGTCGGTGCGCGATGCACCACCGGGCGATGGCTGCCAACGACGTGCTCCCTGGTGGTTCGTGGATCTTTGGCCGGGGAGTCGGGACAGCCCGCAAAGAACGCGAGGAGACTCACAGAAGTCGGAGGCGGGGAGAGCCCCTGCCTCTGGGGGCACTCTGCCAGCCAATCGTGATCGTTTGCCCCTTTGGAGGCATTTCGTGGGCTTCCTCACAGCCGACAGGAGGGCCCGGACGGCCCGGACCACCGGGCGGGTGCCGGGGGCACTCGGGCGATCACGGCCGGTGGCTTTGCTCCGGAGCGCACCCTTCCGAGGTGTTCGTCCTGCCCCGGCCGCTCAACTCCCTTTCCGGTACGGGCCGTTCCGGTTGCCGGGGCGGAATCGGGCGACCGCCCGATTGTCAGTGGCGGCTGGCACGATGGGTGACATGGAGACCACGGGGACCAACCGGCCGATCCTCGATCCGGACGCCGCAGCCGACCTCGCCCGGGCGCTTTTCGACACACCCGGCGAGTTCATCGGCCGCGCCCCGGTGCCCGTGCTCTCCTTCGAGCCGGGTTCCCCGCTGAGACAGCGGCGGGAGTACTTCGGCGAGGTCTACGGGGCGATCGTGGCCAGACTCGGCGAGCCGACGCTCTACGGGGGCTCGGCCTGCGGGCCCGATGTCCGCTGGCGGGACGGCGGGCGTACGGTCCTGCTCAACGGCACGGGCCAATGGGCCCTGCTGTCCGTCCACGACACGGCGCTGCTGGAGGCCGCCGAGCGGCGCTCTTTCAGCTGGGGCGGCGCCTGGACCATCACCGAGCCGCACGACGTCGATCTGCTGCCCTACCTCTGGCGGCTGGACCGGGGCGGCCCCGGCGAGCGCCCCGCCGAACACCCCTCGGCCCGCCCGATGCCCGGCCTGGACCATTTCGAGAGCGCCCTGGGCCTGCTGCTCAGCGCCTGGATAGAGCAGCTTCCGGTGCAGGTCGGCGACGACTGGGCGCATTTCACCCTGACCAGCGCGGCCGACCGGGGCCGCCGCCTCCAGGTGTCGTACGGGATCGGGGACGGCCTGCTCGTCTCCGTGGACGACCGCGACGGGCCGTGCTCCCCGGAGCGCGAGCTGCTGATGCGCTCCCGGGGCTGGCACAGCCACGACCGGGGCTGGTGGCAGGCGGAGTTCCCGGACCCGGACCGGGCGGACGCCGCCGAGGGCGCCCGGGTGGTCCTCACCGAGCTGCGCGCCCGGGGCACGGTCTCCCCCGACCAGCTGCGGGCCCGCGACATCACCTGCCGCGACCGCGGCGAACTCCTCCTCCCGGGCCTCGGCATCCGCGCCTGACGCAAGCCCCCGGGCCCGCCGGGGAGCCGGGGTCCTCACGCCGCGAGGCGCAGGGGACCGATCAGGGGCGCGAGGAACTGCGCGAGAAACCACAGACGGCCCGCGGCCGAACGCGCCGGCGGCACGGGCTCAGGCACCAGGCCCCGGGGAGCCGGGAGCCCCGGAAGCACCAGGCCTTCCCCGCGAAAAGAGGAGAAGGGCGGTCATCGGGTGACCGCCCTCCTCCGTCAGCGCCGTACGGCGCCCCGTCAGCCCTCGGAGACGCCGAGGCGCTCCAGGATCAGCTCCTTGACCCGGGCCGCGTCGGCCTGGCCTCGGGTGGCCTTCATGACCGCGCCGACCAGCGCGCCCACCGCCGCCACCTTGCCGCCGCGGATCTTCTCCGCGATCGCCGCGTTCCCGGCGATCGCGTCGTCCACGGCGGTGCCGAGCGCGCCCTCGTCGGAGACGACCTTCAGGCCGCGCTTCTCGACGACGGTGTCCGGGTCGCCCTCGCCCGCGAGCACGCCCTCGATGACCTGGCGGGCCAGCTTGTCGTTGAGGTCGCCCGCGGCGACCAGCGCGGCCACCCGGGCGACCTGCGCCGGGGTGATCGGCAGCTCGTCCAGGGACCGGCCGGACTCGTTGGCGTTACGGGCCAGCTCGCCCATCCACCACTTGCGTGCCTGGTCGGCCGGGGCGCCCGCGTCCGTCGTGGCCACGATCAGATCGACCGCGCCCGCGTTCAGGATGGACTGCATGTCGTGCTCGGAGACACCCCACTCCTCACGGAGCCGGTTGCGCCGCACCCTCGGCAGCTCGGGCAGGCCCGCCCGCAGCTCCTCGACCCACTCCCGGGCCGGGGCGACGGGCACGAGGTCGGGCTCCGGGAAGTACCGGTAGTCCTCGGCCTCCTCCTTGACCCGGCCGGACGTGGTGGAGCCGTCGTCCTCGTGGAAGTGCCGGGTCTCCTGGATGATCTTCCCGCCCGATTCCAGTACGGCGGCGTGCCGCTGGATCTCGAACCGCGCGGCCCGCTCGACGGAGCGCAGGGAGTTGACGTTCTTGGTCTCCGAACGGGTACCGAAGACCGTCGCGTCCTTGGGCATCAGGGACAGATTGACGTCGCAGCGCATCTGGCCCATCTCCATCCGGGCCTCGGAGACCCCGAGGGCCCGGATCAGCTCGCGCAGCTCGGCGACGTACGCCCGGGCGACCTCGGGGGCCCGCTCGCCCGCTCCGGTGATCGGCTTGGTGACGATCTCGATCAGCGGGATCCCGGCGCGGTTGTAGTCGAGCAGGGAGTGCGAGGCGCCGTGGATACGGCCGGTGGCACCGCCGACGTGCGTCGACTTGCCGGTGTCCTCCTCCATATGGGCGCGCTCGATCTCCACGCGGAAGATCTCGCCGTCCTCCAGCTGGACGTCCAGGTAGCCGTTGAAGGCGATCGGCTCGTCGTACTGGGAGGTCTGGAAGTTCTTCGGCATGTCCGGATAGAAGTAGTTCTTCCGGGCGAAGCGGCACCATTCGGCGATCTCGCAGTTGAGCGCGAGGCCGATCTTGACGGCGGACTCGATACCGATCGCGTTGACGACCGGGAGGGAGCCGGGCATACCGAGACAGGTCGGGCAGGTCTGCGTATTGGGCTCGGCGCCCAGCTCGGTGGAGCAGCCGCAGAACATCTTGGTCTTCGTACCGAGTTCGACATGGACCTCCAGGCCCATGACGGGGTCGAACGCGGCGAGCGCCGCCTCGTACGACACCAGTTCAGTGATGGTCACAGCAGAACTTTCCCTCTCAGCCCAGCAGGACGTCGTCGTCGCCGAGGCGCTTCAGTTCGCGCAGCAGCAGGGCGATGCCGGTGACGATGGCGGCACCGGTGACGACGGCGTCGACCAGCCGCAGCGTGTCGTGCTCGTCACGGGCCGCCCGTACCTGCTTGGCGACGGCGAGCGCGCCGAACGCGGTCGTACCGATCGACAGGTACGTGCCCGCCTTCGACTTCTTGAAGCCCTTGGCCTTACTGAATGCGCTCACAGCGACGGTGCCTCCTCCAGCAGTGGGTGTCCCCACCTTTCCACGAACGCGGCCTCGACGGCGGCGCCGACCTTGTAAAGTCGCTCGTCCTTCATCGCCGGGGCGATGATCTGGAGTCCGACCGGCAGGTTGTCCTCGGGGGCCAGTCCGCAGGGCAGGGACATCGCGGCGTTCCCGGCCAGGTTGGTGGGAATGGTGCAGAGGTCCGCCAGGTACATGGCCATCGGGTCGTCCGCGCGCTCCCCGATCGGGAACGCGGTCGTCGGCGTGGTCGGCGAGACGATCACGTCGACCTGCTCGAACGCCTTCTCGAAGTCCCGGGTGATCAGGGTCCGGACCTTCTGCGCGCTGCCGTAGTAGGCGTCGTAGTAGCCCGAGCTGAGGGCGTACGTACCGAGCATGATCCGGCGCTTGACCTCGTCGCCGAAGCCCGCCTCACGGGTGAGGGCGGTGACCTCCTCGGCCGACTTGGTGCCGTCGTCGCCGACCCGCAGCCCGTAGCGCATGGCGTCGAAGCGGGCCAGGTTGGACGAGCACTCGGACGGCGCGATCAGGTAGTACGCGGAGAGCGCCAGGTCGAAGGAGGGGCAGTCCAGCTCGACGATCTCGGCACCCAGCTCCTTGAGCAGGGCGACGGACTCGTCGAAGCGCTGGAGGACCCCGGCCTGGTAGCCGTCGCCGCGGAACTGCGCGACGACACCGACCCGCATCCCCGCCACGCTGCCGTTGCGGGCTGCCTCGACGACCGGCGGGACCGGGGCGTCGATGGAGGTGGAGTCCAGCGGGTCGTGCCCGGCGATGACCTCGTGCAGCAGGGCCGCGTCCAGCACCGTACGGGCGCAGGGGCCGCCCTGGTCGAGCGAGGAGGAGAAGGCGACCATGCCGTAGCGGGAGACCCCGCCGTAGGTGGGCTTGACGCCGACGGTGCCGGTGACGGCGGCGGGCTGGCGGATCGAACCGCCGGTGTCCGTACCGATGGCCAGCGGCGCCTGGTAGGCGGCGAGCGCGGCGCTGGAGCCGCCGCCGGAGCCGCCGGGGATCCGGGTCAGGTCCCAGGGGTTGCCGGTGGGGCCGTAGGCGCTGTTCTCGGTGGACGAGCCCATGGCGAACTCGTCCATGTTCGTCTTGCCGAGGATGACGACGTCCGCCTCCTTCAGCTTGCGCGTGAGGGTGGCGTCGTACGGCGGGATCCAGCCTTCGAGGATCTTGGAGCCGACGGTGGTCGGGATGCCCTCGGTGGTGAAGATGTCCTTGAGCGCCAGCGGGACGCCCGCGAGGGGGCCGAGCTTCTCGCCCGCCGCCCGCTTGGCGTCGACCGCGCGGGCCTGGGCGAGCGCGCCCTCCCGGTCCACGTGGAGGAAGGCATGGACCTTCTCGTCGATGGCGTCGATCCGGGCCAGATGGGCCTCGGTGACCTCGACGGCGGTCAGTTCGCCGGTGGCGATCTTCGCCGCGATCTCGGCTGCTGTGAGCTTGATGATGTCCGTCATGACGACTTTCAGTCCTCCCCCAGGATCTGCGGGACCTTGAAACGCTGCTGCTCCTGGGCCGGGGCTCCGGAGAGCGCCTGCGCGGACGTGAGAGACGGACGGACCTCGTCCGCGCGCATGACGTTGGTCAGCGGCAGCGGATGGGAGGTCGGGGGTACGTCCTGGTCGGCGACCTCGGCGACACGGGCTACCGCGCCGATGATGTCGTCGAGCTGACCTGCGAAGTGATCGAGTTCTTCGCCGGACAACTCCAGACGTGCCAGCCGGGCGAGGTGGGCGACCTCCTCGCGCGTGATGCCAGGCATGCGGAGATCCTCATCAGGGTGAGTGTGGGTGTTTGGCCCAATCCTATGGGGCGGCGGCAGGTGGTGACGCAACGGTTTCCCGGGGAGCGCTCCCCGGGGCGTCGCGCGGCCCGGTTCCGGGACCGGTCCGGCCGGGGAGTTTCCTGTGGCCCGGGCCGGATGAGCGAGCGGAGTCCGGTGCCGTGGATCGCAAGGCGGAGGATGGGGTCCCCCGGGCCGCCAGGCCCAGGGGGAGTGCGTGCCGGGGCACGCGAGCCCGGCAAGATCCATCAGAGACGGCCTGGTCCGCCACGGCTCCGGAACCGGCCGCGGGCACGGTGTGCGCCGGGTCCGGCGGCGGGCGCGGCGCGGTGTTACGTACCCAGTTCGCCGGGACCGGCCGAGCCCGCGTTCGCGGCGGCGGCCGGGGGTGCGGCGGGCTCGGCGGCGGGCGGCTGGACGGTCGGGGCCGACGGCACGGCGGCGGCCGGATCGGGGGCGGGGGCGGGGGCGGGAGGTGTCACCGGCGCGGGGGCGGCCGGGGTGTCGATCTGGCGGTGCCAGCCGCGCTCGCCCCGGGCCCGCAGCCAGGCCGTGGTCTCCTGCGGCGGCATCGCGGCGGCCACCAGCCAGCCCTGGACGGCGTCGCACCCCAGATCGCGCAGCCGCTCCCAGGTCTCGTCGTCCTCGACGCCCTCCGCGACGACCAGCAGCCCGAGGGAGTGGGCGAGGTCGACGGTGCAGCGGACGATCTCCGCGTCCTGGGTGTCCACGGCCAGCCGGGCCACGAAGGAGCGGTCGATCTTCAGCTCGCTCACCGGCAGGCGGCGCAGATGGACCAGGGACGAGTAGCCGGTGCCGAAGTCGTCGAGGGACATCCGGACCCCGTGGTCGGTGAGCCCGGCCAGGGTGTCCGCCGCGCGCTGCGGGTCCTCCAGCAGTACGTGCTCCGTTATCTCCAGTTGGAGCGCCCCGGCGGGCACCCCGTACCGGGCGAGCCGGGCGGCGACGGAACCCGCGAACCCGGGGGTGTGGACATCGCGCGGCGAGACATTGACGGCCACCGGCACGTTCAGCCCCTGGGCGCGCCATTTGGCGACCTGGCCGAGGGCGGTGTCGAGGACGTACTCGGTGAGCAGCGGCATCAGCCCGGAGGACTCGGCGATCGCGATGAACTCGTCCGGCGGGACCCGGCCCCGGTCCGGATGGACCCAGCGGACCAGCGCTTCGAGACCGGCGACATGGCCGTCGAAGCGGACCTTGGGCTGGTAGTGCAGCTCGACCTCGCGGGCGTCCAGGGCGCGGCGCAGGTCGCCGAGGAGTCCCAGCCGGTCGGGGGTGTTGCTGTCGCGTTTGGACTCGTAGACCTCGACCCCCGTACGGTCCCGTTTCGCCTGGTACATGGCGACGTCGGCGCGGCGCAGCAGCCCTTCGGCGTCCCGGGCGTGCTCCGGGAAGACGGCGACTCCGGCGCTGGCCTCCAGGACGAGGGTCAGCCCGTCGAGGTCGAGTGGTGAGGAGAGTTCGGCGGCGAGGCGGCGGGCGACCCGCTGGGCGCTGGTGATGGAGTCCGTGGCCGGCAGCAGGACCGCGAACTCGTCGCCGCCGAGCCGGGCGGCCTCGGCGCCGCGCGGCAGGGCGTGCCGCAGTCGCTGCGCTATCTGGAGCAGCAGCCGGTCACCGGCGAGATGGCCGAGGGTGTCGTTGACGGAGCGGAACCGGTCGAGGTCGATCAGGACGAGGGCGGCCCGGGAGCCGCTGCCCTCGGCGTCCTCCAGGGCCGTCCAGGTGCGCTCCAGCAGCCATTGGCGGTTCGGCAGCCCGGTCAGCGGGTCCCGCAACTGCTCCTCGGCGCGGGCCCGGGCGATCCACAGGGTGGAGTCGAGGGCGATCAGCGGCACCGCGAACAGCGGCAGCAGCAGCGGCCGGGCGACGGCGACCACGCAGATCAGGGGGGCGATCCCGAGCAGGGCGACGGCGACGAGGCCCTGCCGGAGCAGCGCCGTCCGGGCGACCGTGGGCAGTCCGCCGCCCTGGGGCGCCTGGATGTACCACAACAGCAGTCGGCTGACCGCGAGATAGGCGGAGGCCGCGATGAGGACTTCCATCGCGGCCCCGATCCCCCAGTCGAGTGGCGACCAGGGGTCCTCGACGCTGGGTGTCCGGTCGAAGAGGATGAGGACGAGGGCGGCGGCACCGATACCGAGGACGTCGACGGCGCCGTGCAGCAGGCCGTGCCGCCTGCGCTGGCGGCGGGCCGAGCCGACCAGGGTGACGACGGCCAGGCTGACCAGGACCGCGGGGATCCAGCCGTACAGCAGCAGGACCGCGAGGGTCAGCGCCGCGCCAGAACCCGTGCCGCCCGACCAGCGGTCCCGGCCCAGGGCGACGAGATGGCCGACGACGACCCCGGTGAGCACGGCCAGGGACCAGCCGGTGGTGGAGCCGGGGAAGAGGGCCCGGCCGTCGTGGACGGCGGCGGCGACTCCGGTGACGACGACGAGTCCGGCACCCGCCACCGCGGCGACGGGCAGTGCGGCCGGCACACCCGCGACTCCACCGGTCAGGGCGGCGATCCCCCGCACCCTCGGGACCGGGGCGGCGCTCTCGGTCGGTTCCATTCCCGTCCCTCTCACAGCCGGCGGTGCCGATCGTCTCGCGATGGTTCCGGTGATTCCCGCGATCCCCATGGTCATCCCAGTCATGCCATCACGACTGAAATCCCATCACGCAGCCGTGCACGACAGGCGCACGTCTCAACAGTAGGCCGGGACGGGCTCCGACGGGCAGCGCTCTACAGCTCTTGCCCGAATGCGACCCGGCCACCCTTATCCATCTGCTATGCGCTGAACGGGTGACTGTTACCGGCCGTTCCCGCCCCGCGCCGGACGTCTTGTTCCCACCCTGCGCGGCCTGTTCGTCCGGGGGCGGGCGCCGGTCCCGCGCCCCGGACGCGCCCCCGTTTCACGCCTCTGCGGGCACAGCCGCCTCACGAGCCGCGTCAGGTCCCTGCTCCAGCAGGACGGCGAAGCCCTCCTCGTTCAGAACCGGCACCTTCAGCTGCATCGCCTTGTCGTACTTGGAACCGGGGTTCTCCCCGACCACGACGAAGCCGGTTTTCTTCGATACGGATCCGGTCACTTTCGCACCGAGGCTCTGCAGGGCTTCTTTTGCGCCATCCCTGGTGTGGGTGGCCAGGGTCCCGGTGACGACGACGGTCAGGCCCTCCAGCGGTCTCGGACCGCTCTCCTCGGCTCCGCCCTCCTCCTCCATCCGTACCCCCGCGGCCCGCCACTTGCGCAGGATCTCCTGGTGCCACTCCTCGGCGAACCACTGCTTCAGGGACGCGGCGATGATCGCCCCGACGCCCTCGGTGGCGGCCAGCTCCTCCTCGGTGGCCTGCTCGATCCGCTCCACCGACCGGAACTCCCGGGCGAGCGCCTCGGCCGCGACCGGACCCACGTGCCGGATGGAGAGCCCGGTCAGGATCCGGGCCAGCGGACGGCTCTTCACCGCCTCGATGCTCTCCAGCAGGGCCAGGGTGTTCTTCCTCGCCTCGCCCTGCTTGTTGGCGAAGACGGTGGCCTTCTTCTCCTCACCGGTCTCCGGGTCCCGCTTCGGCAGTCCGCTGTCCTGGTCCAGGACGTACGCCACGATCGGCAGCAACTGCTCCACGGTGAGCCCGAAGAGGTCGCCCTCGTCCTTCAGCGGCGGCTCCGACGGCTCCAGCGGTCTGGTGAGCGCGGCGGCGGTCACATAGCCGAAGTGGTCGATGTCGAACGCCTTGCGGCCCGCGAGATAGAACAGCCGCTCCCGCAACTGGGCGGGGCAGGACCGGGCGTTGGGACAGCGGAGGTCGATATCGCCCTCCTTCATCGGGCGCAGCGCGGTGCCGCACTCGGGGCATTCGGCGGGCATCACGAACTCCCGCTCCGTGCCGTCCCGCAGATCGACCACCGGCCCGAGGATCTCCGGAATGACGTCACCGGCCTTGCGGAGGACCACGGTGTCGCCGATCAGAACGCCCTTGGCCTTCACCACGTCCTGGTTGTGCAGGGTGGCGAACTCGACCTCGGACCCGGCCACCTTCACCGGCTCGACCTGGGCGTAGGGCGTGACCCGGCCGGTCCGTCCGACCCCGACCCGGATATTGACCAGCTTGGTGTTGACCTCCTCCGGGGGGTACTTCCAGGCGATGGCCCAGCGGGGCGCGCGGGAGGTGGAGCCGAGCCGCCCCTGGAGCGGGATCTCGTCGAGCTTGACGACGACGCCGTCGATCTCGTGCTCGACCGAGTGCCGGTTCTTGCCGTAGTAGGCGATGAACTCCCGCACACCGTCGAGGGAGTCGACCACGCGGTTGTACCGGGCGGTGGGCAGACCCCACTCGCGCAGCAGCTCGTAGGCGTGGGAGAGACAGTCGATGTCGAAGCCGTCGCGGGCGCCGATGCCGTGGACCACCATGTGCAGCGGGAGGGTGGCCGTGACCCTGGGGTCCTTCTGGCGCAGGGATCCGGAGGCGGAGTTACGGGGGTTGGCGTACGGCTGCTCCCCGGCGGCGACCCGGCGCGCGTTCAGCTCCTGGAACGCCTCCATGGGGAAGTAGACCTCGCCGCGGATCTCCACGAGGTCGGGGATCCGGTCGCCGCTCAGCCGGTCGGGGATGTCGCCGATGGTGCGGATGTTCGGGGTGATGTCCTCGCCGACCCGGCCGTCGCCCCGGGTGGCGGCGCGGACCAGCCGCCCCTTCTCGTAGGTCAGATTGACCGCGAGGCCGTCGACCTTCAGTTCGCACAGGAAGTGGAAGTCGGGTGTGCCGACGTCCCGGGCGATGCGCTCGGCCCAGGCCGCCAGCTCCTCCTCGTCGAAGGCGTTGTCGAGGGAGAGCATTCTCTGCCGGTGCTCGACCTTCGCGAGGTCCGTCTCGTAGTCCCCGGACGGCTTCTGGGTCGGCGAGTCGGGGGTTCGCAGCGCCGGATACTTCTCCTCCAGCGCCTCCAGGGACCGCATCAGCGCGTCGAACTGGCCGTCGCTGATGACCGGCTGGTCCTTCACGTAATACCGGAAGCGGTGTTCGTCGATGTCCCCCGCCAGCCGGGCGTGCTCCTCCCGGGCCTCCGGGGGCAGGTCGGGGTCGTCCTGCGCGGGCAGGCCCTCGCCCCGCACGGCCGTCGGGGCCGTACCGTCCCGCGGGGCGGTCTCCTCGCCGCCGTCCGCGGGCTGTTCCGTCCGCTCTTCGCCCGTCACCGTCGTGTCCTCCCGTCGTCGCCGGAGCGTTCCCGGCACCCGTCACTGCTCATCGCCCGCCCGGCACCCCGAAAAGTCACTCAGGGTGTTCCGCGAGCGATCGCGCGGCCCGGACGCAGTGGGCGAGCGCGGCCCGGGCGTACGCCGGTGAGGCGCCCGCCAGACCACAGGTCGGGGTCACGACCACGGAACGGCTCAGCGTCCCCGGATCCAGCCCCAGCCTGCGCCACAGCGTCCTGACACCCATGACGCTACCCGCCGGGTCTGACAATTCCGTGTCGGTGGACGGCACGACGCCCGCGAAGAGTGTCGTACCGCCTTCTACGGCCTCCCCGATCGCCTCCTCGTCACGCTCGGTGAGCAGGCCGAAGTCCAGGGAGACGGCCGCCGCCCCGGCCCGGCGGAGCAGGGCCACCGGGACGTCGGGGGCGCAGGAGTGGACGACGGCGGTCTCGTCGCCGATCACCTCGCGCAGGGCGGCCTCGACCAGCTGCCGGTCCACGGCGCGGTAGGTGCGGTAGCCGCTGGCGGTACGGACCCGGCCGCGCAGGACGGCGGTGAGGGAGGGCTCGTCGAGCTGGAGCGCGATCCGGGCGCCGGGGATCCGGCGGCGTACGTCCGCCAGATGCGTACGGAGTCCTTCCGCTAGGGACTCGGCGAGATCCCGGCAGGCGCCGGGGTCGCGGAGCGCCGACTCGCCGTTGCGCAGTTCCAGGGCCGCGGCGAGCGTCCAGGGGCCGACGGCCTGCACCTTGAGCGGTCCCCGGTAGTCCTGGGTGAACTCCTCCAGGGCGTCGAGGTCCTCGCGGAGGAGGGACCGGGCCCGCCGGGTGTCGCGGCCGGGCCGGTCGCTGATCCGCCAGCCGCTGGGTTCGACATGGGCGTACATCTCGACGAGCAGACCGAGGCCGCGTCCGATCATGTCGGCGCCGGGGCCGCGCGCGGGCAGCTCGAACAGGTGGGGGAAGTCCTCGAAGGACCCCGTGACGGTCTTGGCCGCCTCACGGGCGTCGCCGCCGGGCAGGGAGCCCACTCCGGTGGCGGCACCCCAGCTGAACTTGGTCTTCTCAGTCACCCCGGCAGGGTACGTGCCCGGCCGCCCCGGCCCCGACCGGGCGGGTACCCGGCCGCCCCGGTCCCGGCCGCGCCCCCGGCCTCGGCCGTGCTACGTCATAGACATGAGCGATCTCGTGACCGAGCGGCT
>NZ_JBEYIS010000013.1:0-176529 GCF_040635975.1 Streptomyces sp. NPDC006798 | reverse complement strand
GCGAGTCGACGAGTCGCTGAGCCCCACCGACATCTCGACCGTAACGGCCGGGCGGGCCGGTGGAGACGGACACCCTCCGAGGGACCGTGTTCGGAGGGTGCCCGCCCCGCGACGGGGCCGCCGTCAGACGGCGGCGGCGGTGACCTCGGCGGTATCCGCGCCACCGGCGGGCTCCGCCGGATCCTCGAGGTCGGCCGGCCGCGCGAGGTCCGCGAACTCCGCGAGCGGATTGCGGAGCGTGCCGATCAGCTGGAGCGCCGCCGACGGATCCGCCAGATCGACCATCTGCCGGTTGTTCCGGAGCTGGAGCCGGTTGAGGCAGGAGAGCGCGAATTCCGGCGCGAACATGTCGTACTCGGCGAACTTGTCGGCCAGTTCGGGGACGGCCGCCTGGTACTCCCGTACGCAGTCGGCCACCGCCGTCCAGAACGCCCGCTCCTCCAGCCGCCCCTCGGCGACCAGCGCCGCCGACAGGAACCGGAAGAAGCAGTCGAAGACGTCGGTGAAGACCGAGAGCAGCTTCATCTCCTCGGGCACCTCGGCCCGGACGCGCTCCACGGCGGGCGGCAGTACCGCGTCGGGGTCCATCACCACGATCTCCTCGGCGATGTCCTTGAAGATCGCCCGCCGGACCGTGCCGTCCTCGCCCAGGACCAGGATCACATTCTCGCCATGGGGCATGAACGCCAGGTCGTAGGCGTAGAAGCTGTGCAGGACCGGGGTGAGGTAGGCCCGCAGATAGCCGCGCAGCCACTCGGCGGGCGGCAGCCCCGACTCGTCGATCAGGGCCCCGGCGAACGAGGCGCCGTCCCGGTCGGTGTGGACCAGGGACGCCATGGTCGCCAGCCGCTCACCGGGGGCG
The DNA here is from genome assembly GCF_040635975.1 of Streptomyces sp. NPDC006798. Lineage (NCBI taxonomy): Bacteria > Bacillati > Actinomycetota > Actinomycetes > Kitasatosporales > Streptomycetaceae > Streptomyces > Streptomyces sp. NPDC006798. The sequence continues at coordinate 175,667 of NZ_JBEYIS010000013.1, read as the reverse complement.
AGCGACGGGACCGGGCTCTCCCGCCAGAGCGCCGCCAGCATCTTCCGGTAGGGCGAGTGGCGGTCGGTGGCCCGCTCGTACTGCTGGTGGCGGTAGCCGATGGCGGCATGCTCGCGGATGATCGAGAAGCGGGCCGCCCGCAGGATCCCGTCCCGTTCGATCAGCCCGGCGAGCCAGTCGTTGATCGCCGGGGTGGCCTCCATGTACGCCGCCGAAAGACCGCGCATGAAGCCCATGTTGAGGACCGAGAGCGATGTCTTGACGTAGTGCTTGTGCGGGGCGCTGGTGTTGAAGAACGTCCGGATCGACTGCTGGGCGAGATAGTCGTCGTCGCCGGGGCCCAGACAGACCAGCCGCTGCCGGGCGACCTCGGCGGCGAAGGTGACGGAGAGCTTGTTCCACCACTGCCAGGGGTGGACGGGCAGCAGATAGTACGCGTCCGGGTCCAGGCCGAGCCCGGTGAGCCGGGCCGCGAACCGGGCCAGGGTCTCCTCGCCCAGCTCGTCCTTCACCAGGGTGTCGTAGTCGAGGTCGGCGCCGGAGGTGAAGGTGGCGTGGTCGCGGTGGGCGGCCAGCCAGATCAGCCGGATCGGGCTGGCGGCCTCGGGCGCGTACGACAGGAACTCGTGCACCCCGAAGCCGAGCCGCCCGTTGTTGGCGACGAAGCAGGGATGGCCCTCGGTCATCCCGGTCTCGATAGCCTGGAAACCGGCCTTCGCCAGCTCGGCGGAGGTGACGGCCGGGCGGGTCAGTTTGTACGCCGTCCCCGCCAGGGTGGAGGCGATCTCCTCCAGGTACACCGGCAGTACGGTGTCGCTCAGCCCCAGGGCCGACCGCAGTTCGGTACAGAGGTCGACGGCGTCCGGGGGCAGCTCCACCCCCCGGTGGCGGCGGACGATCGAATCGGCCGGGATGTCCCAGTGGTCGAGCGCCCTGACCTCGGCGGTGAACCGGTACTCGGTGGCTCCGTCGTCGCTGTGGACCCGGTAGCCGCCGTCCGGCAGCGGCTCGGGGACCAGCAGCCGCTCATGGGCGAACTCGGCCAGCGCCTTGCGGACCAGCAGCCGGTTGGCGCGCTTCCACAGCTCGGGTGTCAGATGGGCGACGGCGTCGGCGACGGTCATCGTCCCACCGCCGGACGGTCGGCCATGGCGGCGCTGCGCTCGAACGACTCACGGGTGCAGAAGCTGAGGAACGCCTCCTTCTCGGGGGTCCGGATCCGCTCCGCTATCGAGAACCCCGCATAGGTGTTGAGGGCCTGGACGGCGGTATTGCGGACATCGGGTTCGACGACGATCCGCTCGGTGGCGGGGTCGGCGAAGAGGGTCCGCAGTACGGCGGTGATCACGGCCCGGGTGAAGCCGTGGACCGGGGTGTCGGTGGGCGCGACCAGGAAGTGCATCCCGACGTCGCCGGGCCGGGCGTCGTACAGGCCGACCAGTTCGACCCGCGCGGGGTCGTAGCTCTCCATCAGGAAGACCGGCTCACCGGACGGCTCGTGGCCGAGGAAGGCATGGTGGTCCGGGTGTTCCGTGATCGCGGTGTACGCCCGGGCCACGTCCTCGGGTCCGAAGTCCGGCATCTGCCAGAACGCGGACTTGGGGTGGGTCACCCAGCGGTGCACCAGCGGGATGTCGGTGAGCGGGTCGAGCGGTCGTACGGTGAAGCCCGGCGGGTCGGGGAGGGTCATACGGAGAACTCCTGGAACGCGATCGACTTTTCCACGGCGTAGTACTCGCGCCCGAGCAGCTCGCCGATGATGTAGGCATTGCGGTACGCGCCCATCCCCAGGTCGGGTGAGGTGATGGAGTGCGTGTGCACGCCCGCGTTCTGGAGGAAGATCTCACGTCCGGCGGTGTCGACGGAGTAGTTGCGGGCCACGTCGAAGCGGCCCCGGCCGTCCCAGCGGACGCGGTCGTGCAGAGGGGTGAGGAAGTCGGGGACCGTGTACTTGTAGCCGGTCGCCAGGATCAGGCCCTCGGTCCGCAGCTCGTACTCCTTGTTCTGCTCCTCCTGGCGGAGGGAGAGGGTGTACGTACCGGACGCCTCGTCGTAAGCGGCGCCGTCGAGGGCCGAGTTGGTCAGCAGCCTGGTGGGGACCGGGCCCTTGAGGTTCTTCTGGTAGAGCAGATCGAAGATGGCGTCGATCAGGTCCCCGTCGATCCCCTTGAAGAGGCCCTTCTGTCCCGACTCCAGCCGGTAGCGGGTGTCCTCCGGCAGGGCGTGGAAGTAGTCGATGTACTCCGGGGAGGTCATCTCCAGCGTCAGCTTGGTGTACTCCAGCGGGAAGAACCGCGGGGAGCGGGTCACCCAGTTCAGCCGGTAGCCGTGGACGTCGATCTCGGAGAGCAGGTCGTAGTAGATCTCCGCCGCGCTCTGGCCGCTGCCGACCAGGGTGATCGACTCCTTGGCCTGGAGCGCCGCCTTGTTCGGCAGATAGGCCGAGTTGTGCAGGAGGTCGCCGCCGAGGTCGCGGCAGCAGTCGGGGACGTACGGCGGGGTGCCGGTGCCCAGCACGATCCGGCGGGCCCGCAGGACCTCGCCGTCGGCGGTGCGGACCAGGTAGTCCTCGCCGTCGTGCTCGATCAGGGTGACGGTCGTACCGAACCGGACGTTGGTCAGCCGGGCCGCGACCCAGCGGCAGTAGTCGTTGTACTCCGTCCGCAGCGGATAGAAGTTCTCCCGGATGTAGAACGGGTAGAGCCGTCCGACCTGCTTCAGATAGTTGAGGAAGGAGTACGGGGAGGTCGGGTCGGCGAGGGTGACCAGATCCGACATGAACGGGGTCTGGAGGTGGGAGCCCTCCAGGAACATCCCCGAGTGCCACTCGAAGTCGGGCTTGGAGTCGAGGAAGAGACCGGTCAGCTCCTCGATGGGCTCGGTGAGCGCGGCCAGACCCAGATTGAACGGGCCGAGCCCGATCCCGATGAAGTCGTACGGTTCGCCGGCGGCGGGGGTCCCGGCCGGCCCGCGCGGGGGCTCAAGAGGCGTGGACAAGGTTCTCTCCCAGGTACTGCTCGGCGTGGCCGGCGATCAGATCGAGTACGGCGGCGATGTCGTCGGCCGTCGTCTCGGGGTTGAGCAGGGTGAACTTCAGGTACTGGCGGCCGTCGACCTTGGTCCCGGCGACCACGGCCTCCCCGGAGGCGAAGAGCGCCTTGCGGGCGTAGAGATTGGCCCGGTCGATCATGGCGGGGCTGGTGACGCCCGCCGGGAGCCAGCGGAAGACGAGGGTGGAGAGCCGGGGCTCGACGACCACGTCGTAGCGGGGGTCGGCGGTGAGCAGTTCATGGCCCGCCGCCGCCAGGTCGCAGACCTCGTCGAAGAGGGAGCCGATCCCGTCGGCGCCCATCACCCGCAGGGTCATCCAGAGCTTGAGCGCGTCGAACCGCCGGGTGGTCTGGAGCGACTTGTCGACCTGGTTGGGGATCCGCTCCTCGACGGTACGGCGCGGATTGAGGTAGTCCGCGTGGTACGTGGCGTGCCGCAGCGTCGCCCCGTCCCGGACCAGGACGGCGGACGAACTCACCGGCTGGAAGAACGACTTGTGGTAGTCGACGGTCACGGAGTCGGCGTGCTCGATGCCGTCGAGCAGATGGCGGCGGGTGGGGGAGGCCAGCAGCCCGCAGCCGTACGCCGCGTCGACATGCATCCAGGCGCCGTACCGCTCGGCGAGTTCGGCGATCTCCGGCAGCGGGTCGATCGAGCCGAAGTCGGTGGTACCGGCGGTGGCCACCACCGCCATCGGGACGAGTCCGTCGGCGACGCAGCGGTCCAGCTCGGCGGCGAGGGTGAGGGTCCGCATCCGGCGGTCACGGCCGGTGGGCAGGGAGACCACGGCGTCCCGGGAGAGACCGAGCAGCTTGGCCGACTTCTGGACGCTGAAGTGGCTGCACTCGGAGGTGAAGATCCGGAGCTTGGCCGGGTCGGCGCACTTGGCCTCCTCCCGGGCCAGCAGCAGCGCCTGGAGGTTGGACTGGGTGCCGCCGCTGGTGAAGATCCCGTCACCGGCGGTGCCGTAACCGATCCGGCCCGCGGTCCAGTCGATCAGCTTGCGCTCGATCAGGGTGCCGCCCGCGCTCTGGTCCCAGGTGTCGATGGACGAGTTCACGGCCGAGAGCACCGCCTCGCCGACCACGGCCGGGATGACCACCGGGCAGTTGAGGTGGCCCAGATAGCGGGGGTGGTGGAAGTAGACGGCGTCCCGCAGATAGACCCGCTCCAGCTCGTCGAGGGCGGCGGAGGAGTCGCCCAGCGGCTGGTCGAGGTCGATCTCGGCGATCTCCGGCGCGAGGGCGTCGGGGGTGATACCGGTGAACGGCCGCCGGGTTGTGGCGAGTCGGTTCGCCACCCGCTCGACTCCTTCTGTCACGGAGCGCCGGTAGCTCTCCGCCGTTACGTCATTGAGCAGGTGCGAGCGCATGCAATGTCCTCCCGGATACGGGGACTTGTCGCTCTCCGGACAGGTGGGGGTGCGAGGGCGACCTGGGGAAGGTTAGCCTAACCTAACCTTTTCTGTGAATCGGGCCCCGGCAATCGGTCGCCCGTCCGCCTGTGGCGTTCTTCACGCGGCGCCTGCCGGGCCGGTGTCCGGGGGCTGTTCACCCGGGCGCGGCGGGACGCCGGTCCGGCGCGGACCGGGCGGGCCGGGGGTGCGGCGCGGTGTGAGGAGTCGGTGCGGAGGGTGGGGCGGGAGGTGTGGCCGTCCGGTGGTCCCGCCCCGAAGCGGAACGCGTGACGGCCGGAAGTATGAATGCCCCATCGATCGCCGGGTGGATCCCGGACGGCGATGGTCGGTCAGAATTTGGCCGGAAACTACCAGTAGATGGTGATAGGGGGTCCGGTGGGGCCTTCAGAGCCGGCCGCGCGGGGCTGGCGGCCCCGGGCGCGCGGCGGGCCGGGCTCAGGATTCGTCGGTCTCGGCCGACGCCGGATCGTCGCGCAGCCCGTCCTCGCTCACCCCGCGCCGCCAGTAGCCGACGAAGGTGACCCGGCGGCGGTCGAAGCCCCGCTCGCTCACCAGATGGCGCCGGAGCGCCTTGACGGAGCCGGACTCCCCGGCGATCCAGGCGTACGGAGTCCCCTCCGGCAACTCGGCGGCGGCCACGGCCTCGACGGCGGACGGCGCACCCTCGTCGCGGACCAGCCAGACGATCTCGGCATCGGCATCGGTCTTCAGTTCGACCCGGTCACCGGCGTGCGGCACCTCCAGCCAGACCCGGGTCCGGGCTCCGGCGGGCAGCCATTCCAGGATCGCCGCGACGGCGGGGAGGGCGGTCTCGTCGCCCCAGATCAGGTTCCAGTCGGTGTCGGCGGGCGGCCGGCAGCGGACCGAGGTGTTCTCCGCGACGGCCGGGCCCAGCACCATCGCCCGCCGGCCGGGCTCGGCGGCCAGCGCGAACCGGCAGGCGGGCCCGCCGTCCTCGTGGACGGCGAAGTCGATGTCGAACTCCGGTATCCCGGCCGGTGTCCGCCGCTGCTCCCGGACGGTGAACGAGCGCATCACGGCCCGGACGTCCTCGGGCAGCGCCCGCCAGGCGGCGAAGATGGCACTGCCGTCACCGGCGTCGACCGGGACGACGGGGGCGTCCTGGCCGGGATGCGGAAGGAAGAGGGAGAGCGACTGGTCGCGGCCGCCGGAGGCGAATCCGGCCAGCGCCTCGTCCCCGGGGAAGCCCCGGAAGGTCACCCGCACCATCGACGGCGAGAGCCGCCGGGCCCGCTCGACCCGGAGATCGAAGAACCGGAAGGGAACGGCGTCGGGGGCGGTAGCCATGCGCGGAACGACCTCTTCTTCGTGCTGCTTCTTCGTGCTGCCCGGACAAGTGATGGTCAGGTTAGCCTAACCTTCCCTCGTTACGGGAGTCCGGACGGTCCGGGGCGGTGGTCCGGGGGCGGGCGGCGGTACGCGTCACCGGCCGGGCGGCCGGGCGCGGATCCGCCAGCCGACCGGAGTCTCCGGGGGCGCCGGGGACTTCGCGACGAGCCGCCGACGGCGCGCGGCCGGAACTCCGCGCGAGCCGCCACGGCGGACAGCGTCTCCCTCGAAGCCGTCCGGCACCTCCACGAGCAGGCCCGGCCTCGGACCTCACGCGTGAGCGGTCGCCCGCGCGGGTTCGCCCTGCGGCTCAGGCAATGGGGGACCCCCGCGCGCCTGGGGGCCCGGGGCCGGGATCCCGCGGGCCGGGCCGGGGGAGTCGGCGTACATCCGGCGTACGTCTAGTCACGCCGAACGGTCCCGGAGCCGATCGGGCGGTCGTGCCGAACGGGCCCGGCGGCCCGAAGGCCACCGGGCCCGGTTGCGGACCGGCCGGTGTCAGCCGGTGAGCCCCAGCTCCCGGGCGATCAGCATCCGCTGCACCTCGCTCGTCCCCTCGCCGATCTCCAGGATCTTGGAGTCCCGCCACATCCGGGCCACCGGGTACTCGTTCATGAAGCCGTAGCCGCCGTGGACCTGGGTGGCCTCCCGGGCGTTGTCGACGGCGACCGTCGACGAGTAGAGCTTCGCCAGGGCGGCCTCCTTCTTGAACGGCTCGCCCGCCACCAGCCGGGACGCCGCGTCCCGCCAGCCGACCCGGGCCATGTGCGCCCGCATCTCCATATCCGCGATCTTGAACTGGATGGCCTGGTTGGCGCCGATGGGCCGCCCGAAGGCATGCCGCTCCTTGGCGTACTTCACCGACTCGTCCACACAGCCCTGGGCCAGCCCGGTCGCCAGGGCCGAGATCGCGATCCGGCCCTCGTCCAGGATCCGGAGGAACTGGGCGTACCCCCGGCCCTCCTCGCCCAGCAGATTCGCCAGCGGCACCCGGACGTCGTCGAACGCCAGCTCGCGGGTGTCGGAGGCGTTCCAGCCGACCTTGGAGTAGGCGGGGGCGACCGTGAAACCGGGTGTCCCGGACGGCACGATGATCGAGGAGATCAGCGGCTTGCCGTCGTCGGTGCGGCCGGTGACCGCCGTGACGGTGACCAGGCCGGTGATCTCCGTACCGGCGTTGGTGATGAAGCACTTGGAGCCGTTGATCACCCAGGAGTCGCCGTCCCGGACCGCCGTGGTGCGGGTGCCGCCCGCGTCGGAGCCCGCTCCGGGCTCGGTCAGCCCGAAGGCGCCCAGCCGCTCGCCCGCGCAGAGCTGCGGCAGCCACGCGCGGCGCTGCTCCTCCGTACCGAAGCGGTAGACGGGCATCGCGCCGAGGGAGACCGCCGCCTCCAGGGTGATCGCCACCGAGGAGTCGACCCGGGCCAGCTCCTCCAGGGCGATGCCGAGGGCGAGGTAGTCGCCGCCCATCCCGCCGTACTCCTCGGGGAACGGCAGCCCGAAGAGGCCCATCCGGCCCATCTCGCGGACGATCTCGTAGGGGAACTCATGGCGCTCGTACAGGTCGCCGATCTTGGGAGCGATCACGTCGTGGGCGAACTCCTCGACCGTACGGCGGAGTTCCTCGTGCTCGGGGGTGAGCCGGTGGTCGAGAGGCATGATCACTCCTGGTGGGAGAGGGCGCGGACGGTACGGGAGGGGCTGGGGCGGCCCAGCCGTTCGGCCATCCACACGCTGGTGGCGGTGAGCCGGCCGAGATCGACCCCGGTCTCGATGCCGAGGCCGCGGAGCATCCACACGAGGTCTTCGGTGGCGAGATTTCCGGTGGCGCTCTTCGCGTAGGGGCAGCCGCCGAGGCCGCCCGCGGAGGCGTCGACGGTGGTCACCCCCAGCTCCAGGGCGGCCAGCGTGTTGGCCAGTGCCTGGCCGTACGTGTCGTGGAAGTGGACGGCGAGGGCGGAGACGGGCACCCCGGCCTCCGCGAGCCCGGTGAGCAGCTCCCGGACGTGGCCGGGGGTGGCCACGCCGATGGTGTCGCCGAGGGAGAGTTCGTCGCAGCCCAGATCGCGCAGGGCGGTGGCGACCCGGACGACCCGGCGGAGCGGGACCGGGCCCTCCCAGGGGTCGCCGAAGCACATCGACAGATAGCCCCGGACCCGGATGCCGTCGGCCTTCGCCCGGGCCACCACCGGCTCGAACATGGCGAGTGATTCGTCGACGGTCCGGTTCAGGTTCCGCCGGGCGAAGGTCTCGGTCGCCGAGCCGAAGACGGCGACGGTACGGGCGCCGAGCGCGATCGCCCGGTCCAGGCCACGCTCGTTGGGGACGAGGACGGGCAGCTCGACGCCGGTGAGGCCGGTGAGCCGGGGGTACAGCTCCTCGGCGTCGGCGAGCTGCGGCACCCACTTGGGATGGACGAAGCTGGTGGCCTCGACGGTGGTCAGTCCGGCCGCCGCGAGCCGGCGCACGAACTCGGCCTTCACCTCGGTCGGGACCACGGTCTTCTCGTTCTGGAGCCCGTCGCGCGGGCCGACCTCGTGGATCCTGACCCGGGCGGGGAGCCCGGGGGCCGGGAACTCCATGGGCAGTCCGGCACCCTCGGCGCCGCTCATCGCCCGGTCCCTTCGGCGGCCCCTTCGCCGGTCCCGGTCGCGGGTTCGGTCTCGTACGGCGTGACCACCGCCAGGAGCTGGTCCATCGCGACCGTCGTCCCGGGCACCACATCCAGTTCGGTGACCGTCCCGGCGTGCGGCGCGGAGATCGTGTGCTCCATCTTCATCGCCTCCACCACCAGCAGGCTCTGGCCCGCCGCCACCTCGTCCCCGACGGCGACCTTCACCACGGTCACCGTGCCCGGCATGGGCGCGGCGAGGGTGTCGGCGCCGCCGTGCGCGGCGGACGACAGGGACTCCGCGACCGGGTCGTGGTCCCGTACCTGCCAGGAGTCGCCGTCGCGGCCGAGCCAGTCGCCCGCGACGTGGAAGGTGTGCCGTACGCCGTCGAGAATGACGGCGACCCGGTCCGCCGTGACCTCGGCCGACGCGGGCGCCTCCCGAACAACGGGTTCACGTCCCGTCACTCGCAGGGGGAAGGCGAGCGGTACGGGCGGCCCGCCGAGCCGCCAGCCGCCGGGCTGCCCGAAGGGGTCGGTCCAGCCGGACGGATCCGGTACGGGAACGAGCGCCGCCGCCCGGACGGCCGCCGCCGCCGCGTACACCTCGGCCGGTACGGAGTCCGGGACCAGCCCTCCGGCCTCCCGCTCGACCAGTCCGGTGTCCAACTCGCCCGCGACGACGGCGGGATGGGCCAGCAGCCGCCGCAGGAATCCGGCGTTGGTGGGGACGCCGAGGGTGACGGTCTCGGCGAGGGCGGCCCGCAGTCCGCGGAGGGCGGTGGCGCGGTCGGGCCCGTAGGCGACGACCTTGGAGAGCATCGGGTCGTACAGGCTCGACACCTCGGTCCCGGGGCTGAGCCCGGAGTCGGTCCGCACGCCCGGGTGGGTGGTCCCGTCCGGCTCGCGCAGGGCGAGGACCGTACCGCCGGAGGGGAGGAAGCCGCGCCCCGGGTCCTCGGCGCAGATCCGGGCCTCGATCGCGTGGCCGGTGAGCCGGATGTCGTCCTGTTCGTACGGCAGGGGTTCGCCCGCCGCGATCCGCAGCTGCCACTCCACCAGGTCCAGGCCGGTGACCAGCTCGGTGACCGGGTGTTCGACCTGGAGCCGGGTATTCATCTCCATGAAGTAGTACTGCGAAGGGTCGTTGCCGGGGACGATGAACTCGACGGTCCCCGCACCCGTGTATCCGCAGGAGCGGGCGGCGCGCACGGCGGCCTCGCCCATCGCGGCCCGGGTCTCCTCGTCGAGGAGGACGGACGGCGCCTCCTCGATCACCTTCTGGTGGCGGCGCTGGAGGGAGCACTCCCGCTCGCCGAGGTGGAGGACGCGGCCGTGGCCGTCGGCCAGGATCTGGATCTCGATATGGCGCGGCCGGTCGATCCACCGCTCCACCAGCAGCGTGTCGTCCCCGAAGGAGGCCCTGGCCTCCCGCCGGGCCGCCGCGATCTCCTCCGCCAGGGCCGACTCCAGCCGGGTCAGCCGCATGCCCTTGCCGCCGCCGCCCGCCGACGGCTTCAGCAGCACCGGCATCCCGATCTCCCGGGCCGCCGCGGCGAGTTCGTCGTCCGTGAGCCCCGATCCGGAGGATCCCGGGACCACCGGCACCCCGGCCGTACGGACCGTCTCCTTGGCCCGGATCTTGTCGCCCATCAGGGCGATCGCGTCGGCGGGCGGGCCGACGAAGACCAGCCCGGCGTCCGCGCAGGCCCGGGCGAAGGCCGCGTTCTCGGCGAGGAAGCCGTAGCCGGGGTGGACCGCTCGCGCGCCGGTACGGGCCGCGGCCTCCAGCAGCCGGGGGACGGAGAGATAGCTCTCGGCGGCGGGCGCCGGGCCGATCCGGACCGCCGTGTCCGCCTCCCGTACGTGCCGGGCACCGGCGTCGGCGTCGCTGAAGACGGCGACCGAGCGGATGCCCAGGGCGCGCAGGGTACGGATCACCCGGACGGCGATCTCGCCCCGGTTGGCGACGAGGACGGTGTCGAACATGGTCACATCGGTCACCTGGTCCTCACATCCGGAAGACGCCGAAGCCGGGCGCCGACGGGTCGTCGGCACCCTTCGCCGGCAGTGGCGCGTTGGCACAGGCTGTGAGGGCGAGCCCCAGCACCTGACGGGTCTCCAGCGGGTCGATGATCCCGTCGTCCCAGAGCCGGGCCGTGGCGTAGTAGGCGCTGCCCTGCTCCTCGTACCGCTCGCGGATCGGGGCCTTGAACGCCTCCTCGTCGGCGGCCGGCCACTCCTCGCCGCGCGCCTCCAGCTGGTCGCGCCGGACCGTCGCCAGGACGGAGGCGGCCTGCTCGCCGCCCATCACGGAGATCTTGGCGTTGGGCCACATCCAGAGGAAGCGGGGGGAGTAGGCCCGGCCGCACATGGAGTAGTTCCCCGCGCCGTAGGAGCCGCCGACCACCACGGTCAGCTTGGGGACCCGCGTACACGCCACGGCCGTGACCATCTTGGCGCCGTGCTTGGCGATCCCGCCGTGCTCGTAGTCCTTGCCGACCATGAAGCCGGAGATGTTCTGGAGAAAGAGGAGCGGGATGCCCCGCTGGTCGCACACCTCGATGAAGTGCGCCCCCTTCTGGGCGGACTCGGCGAACAGGATGCCGTTGTTGGCGACGATGCCGACCGGATGGCCGTGGATCCGGGCGAAGCCGGTGACCAGGGTCTGCCCGAACTCGGCCTTGAACTCGGCGAACCGGGAGCCGTCGGTGATCCGGGCGATCACCTCGCGGACGTCGTACGGCGTACGGGGATCCACGGGCACCGCCCCGTACAGCCCCGCCGGATCGGCCACCGGCTCCTCCACCGGCGCGACGGCCCAGGGCAGCGGCGGGCGCGGCGGCACCGTCTCCATGATCGTCCGGACGATCCGCAGGGCGTGCGCGTCGTCCTCGGCGAGATGGTCGGTGACCCCGGAGATCCGTGAATGCGTCTCGCCGCCGCCCAGCTCCTCGGCGGTGACCACCTCACCGGTCGCCGCCTTCACCAGCGGCGGGCCCCCGAGGAAGATCGTGCCCTGATTACGTACGATCACGGCCTCGTCGCTCATCGCGGGGACGTACGCCCCGCCCGCCGTACAGGACCCGAGGACGGCGGCGATCTGCGGAATGCCCGCCCCGGACATCCGGGCCTGGTTGTAGAAGATCCGGCCGAAATGCTCCCGGTCCGGGAAGACCTCGTCCTGCATCGGCAGAAACGCGCCACCCGAGTCCACCAGATAGACGCACGGCAGCCGGTTCTCCAGCGCCACCTCCTGGGCCCGCAGATGCTTCTTCACCGTCATCGGGTAGTACGTCCCGCCCTTGACGGTCGCGTCATTGGCGACGATCACCGCCTCGCGCCCGGCGATCCGGCCGATCCCGGCCACCACCCCGGCGGCCGGGGCCGCGCCCTCGTACATCCCGTACGCCGCCAGCGGAGCCAGCTCCAGAAAGGGGGAGCCGGGATCGAGCAGCGCGTCGACCCGGTCGCGCGGCAGCAGCTTGCCCCGGGCCGCATGCCGCGCCCTGGCCTTCTCGCCGCCGCCGAGCCTGGCCGCCGCGAGCGCGCCCCGCAGGGTGTCCGCCAGCTCCCGGTGAGCCGCCTCATTGGTCTGCCAGGCGGCGGACGCCGGATCGGCCGCAGAGGTCAGCACGGGTGCCTGTCGTGGTGACGACAGGGGTGCCTGCTGCATCGAATCGAGCCCCCTTGCCCGGACGACGTCAGTGGATGGTCCAGTTAATGACCGTTAACACTTCCCCTTCAGGTTAACGATCGCTAACCGGATTGTCTAGAATTACTTTCCATGAGCACCAGGACGGACGCGCCCACCCGCCGCGAGCAGATCCTCAGAGAGGCCGCGCGGCTCTTCGCGGAGCGGGGATTCCACGGCGTCGGCGTGGACGAGATAGGGGCCGCCGTCGGCATCAGCGGCCCCGGCCTCTACCGCCATTTCGCGGGCAAGGAGGCGATGCTCGCCGAACTGCTCGTCGGCATCAGCGAGCGGCTGCTCTCCGGCGGCCGGATCCGGGTCGCGGAGAGCCCCGGCGACCCCGAGGCGCTGCTGGCGTCCCTCATCGACGGCCATATCGACTTCGCGCTCGACGACCGCCCGCTGATCACCCTGCACGACCGCGAGCTGGACCGGCTGCGCGAGAGCGACCGCAAGCTGGTCCGCCAGCTCCAGCGGCAGTACGCGGAGCTGTGGGTGACGGCGGTACGCGAACTCCACCCCGAGGTCCCCGAGGCCGAGGCGCGGGCCGCCGTACACGCAGTCTTCGGCCTGCTGAACTCCACCCCGCACCTGGGCTCGCGCGGCTCCGGCCTCCCGGGCTCCCGGGCCCGGACGGAAACGTTGCTGCGCCGGCTCGCGCACGGCGCGTTCGCGTCGCTCACGCCGTAGCCCCTCCGGAGGGGGGCCGTACTCCCGGACCTCCGGGAACACGGGCCCCGGCCCGGCCGTGGCGGCACAATGGGGAGATGCCGATACCCAGCCGTGCCGAACTCGTCGAGCACCTCGTCCGTACCCGGATCGCGGGCGACGTCGCCACCCCGCGCGACAACAACCTCTCCCACTACCGCAGGCTCGCCAACGGCGACCGGCACTACTGGCTGGGTCTCGAACTGGGCGACCGCTGGACCGACGAACAGGACGTCCTCGCCGTCATGGCCGAACGCTGCGGCGTCAACGACGACCCCGGGCACCGGGTGGGCCAGGACACCATCGACCCCGACCTGACCGTCGACGGCCTCGACCGGATGGCGGCCAGACTCCGCAAGGCGGCGGCCGGAAGACAGCGAGTCCTCTTCGCCACCGGCCACCCCGGCGGCCTCCTCGACGTCCACCGCACGACGGCGGACGCGCTGCGCGCGGCGGGCTGCGAGATCGTCTCGATCCCCGGCGGCCTGATGACCGACGAGGGCATGGTCTACCAGGTCGGCGGGGTGGCGGTCCTGGAACACGGCGCCACCCTTTGGCACACCCACTCCCCGACCCCGATGGCGGCGATCCTCGACGGCCTGACCCGCGACGGCAGCCCGCTCCCGGAGTTGGTCGTCGCCGACCACGGCTGGGCGGGCTGCGCGGCCCAACGCGGCTTCGACACGGTCGGCTACGCGGACTCCAACGACCCGGCGCTGTTCCTGGGCGAGTCGGAGGGCACGGTCCAGGTCACGGTCCCCCTGGACGACCACGTTTTGGACCCGAGGTTCTACGAGCCGATGACGGCGTATCTGCTGGGGGCGGCGGGGCTGGTCGAGGGCTGACGCCGTGGGGGCGGGGACCGCGCGGTGACCGTGTTGATCAGCTTCTGATCGTCGGGACCATCCCCGCACGCGCGGGGACCACTGGCCGAAGCCCATTCCTTTGAGCTGCCAGTCGGGAACATCCCCGCATACGCGGGGACCACGCATCGCGCTTGGCCTTGGTCAGCCGGAGCGGGGGACCATCCCCGCACGCGCGGGGACCACCGGACGATCGCGTCCCTCTTCGCCGCCGACCGGGAACATCCCCGCACGCGCGGGGACCACTAGGGGACGCCCGCGTACTGGAACCGGCCCACGGGAACATCCCCGCACGCGCGGGGACCACCCCTCAAGGGTGAGGGTCTTGCCGATCTGCATGGGAACATCCCCGCACGCGCGGGGACCACCCACTTCGTTTCCAGCAGCGTGCCGTCCGCCGGGGAACATCCCCGCACGCGCGGGGACCACACAGCAGTGTCGATCCATGTTTCGCCGATCGAGGGAACATCCCCGCACGCGCGGGGAGCACCCATCTGACCGGCTGCCCGATCCGCCCGACCAGGGAACATCCCCGCACGCGCGGGGAGCACTTCGCGCGGGTCCGCTTGTGGGATCCCCGGAGGGGAACATCCCCGCACGCGCGGGGAGCACTTGCTCGCCGAAGTCGAGTCGTTCCACCGGCGGGGAACATCCCCGCACGCGCGGGGAGCACAGTTTCCGACCTGCGGGTTTGTCAGGCGGGGGTGTGGTTTTTCATTACTAGTGCCGACTCCGGCGTATCGGGTGAATGGGGTGAACTGGTCGATCGTTGACCCTTGTTGTGCCCCATGTCTTCCGGCCCTCGTTCGTTGGTGTTGGGTGTTGACGATACGGGGTGTGGTGCGGTGCGTCAGGGCGTCTCGGGTGTTCTGTGGCGTGTCGCGGTGGGGTGGTTGTTGGTGATGGTGATGTGCCATTGGTTGCCGGGTTGTGGGCCGTGGCAGTGGAGTTGGCCGGTGATGGTGTGGTTGGGGTAGGTGTTGATGGCGTGCTGGATTTGGTGGGTGAGGGCGTGGGTGTGGTGGCGTCGGGGTTCGAGGTGGGTGGCGTGGCCGGTGGTGTTGAGGCGTAGGAGGAGGTCGCAGCCGTACGGGGGTTCTTCCGGAGTGTCGGGGTGGTAGGGGGTGCCCTGCGTTATTTGCGGGGGCAGAGGCGGGGTGATGGTGAACGCTCCGGTGACGTGGATGGTGTGCACGGGTCGGCTTTCAGGTGAGGAGTCCGGTGGCTGCGTAGGTGTGGTCCTCGGGCGGGGCTTGATCGTCAGCGTGGGTGGGGTGCCATTGGCTGGCCGGGACGAGGCCGGGGCCGACTGCGGTCAGTCCGTCGAAGAAGGCGGCGATGCCCTCAAAAGATCGGGGGCGGGTGGGGAGTCCGGCGATCTGGAGGGTTCGGGTGGCCCGCTGAACGGTCGCCGGGTGGTGTTCGTGGGTGAGGTGGGTGGAGATGAGCGCACTCCCGGTCGGGAGGGCGTCGAGGAGTTGGCGTACGGCGGTGTGGGGGTGGTCGTGGTCGTAGATCGTGTCGAGGACTGTGGTGGCGACCACAGCGACAGGCCGACTGAGGTCAAGATGGGCGGCCGCCTCGTCGAGGATGTGCTCGGTGTTGCGCAGGTCGCCCAGGATCGTGCGGACCGTGCCGCCCGTTTCTTCCGTCTCGTAGGCGGTGGTGAGGTGGGCGGTGACCAGCGGGTCGTGGTCGACGTAGAGGGCCCTGGCCCGGCGGTGGTGGCGCTGGACGAGGTGGTGGCTGGCGGGGGTGGAACGGGGTGGGAGTCCGGGGCCGATCTCCAGGACCTGCGCGATCCCCAAGTCCCGTGCCGCGTGGGTGACGGCCCGCAGCCGGAAGGCCCGGGTAGCCCGCGCGACCTCCCGCACCGGATAGCCCAGGGCATGGAGGGTTCGTACGAGGTCCTCATCCGCCTCGTACGCGTCCAGCGCCTCAGCCGCGTCACCGAGCGCCGCATGCTGAAGCCGCGCACTACTCACCGGCCGAAACCCAGCAGCGGTATCGGGCGGGACGGTCATGACGCGTTCCCCACGTCGTACGCGGGCGTGCAGCCGATGAGGCGGGTGACGGTTCGGTCCATGAGCAGCCATGGCAGGCGCGGGTCGTCGTGCGGGAGCCGCGCGCCGACCGTTGTCGCTACTGGCGCCCCGCCGGGGTTGCCGGGGTCGGGGCCGTACAGCAGGCCGTGGAAGCCCCAGAGCTGCGGGTAGCGCACTCGTACGGCCCGGTGTCCCCGGACGAGAGACGGGCACTGCCGGACCGCGAGGGCCGCGCAGGGGTCGGGGCACAGGGGCACGATCTCGGTGAGGGAGCCGTCCGTCACCTCTTCCGTCCCCGGGAAGAGCCAGAGCGGCCCGTCGGGGTGCGGGGCCGGTCGTCGCCCGCAGACTTGGCACAGCAACTGCTGTGCGGAACGGCGTTGGCGGCGGCCGTCGACCTCTTCGTACAGCGGTCGGCTCCCCGGGGCGGGCCCCCTTCGGCCCCGGCCGCGAGCGATCAGCACCCTGTCGTCGGTCCGGTCGTGGACACCCTCGTCGGCGTACGCGATACCCCGCCCACCGGGCGCCAGTACGACGGGCTCGCGGAGGTTCGGTGCGTCGGACCAGGGGGTGATCCAGGGGACGACACGGCCCCGGAACACCGGCAGTCCGGTTCTGCTCATCGGGGCACCGCCCGGACGGTGTCGGCGTCGAGGATGTGTGCCGGGCAGGTGGTGAGTCCGGGCCGTACCTCGACCGGCGCGGTCGTCTCCCGCGCGCAGACCAGACAGACCTCCGTCGTGGCGGCGGGCGGCTCTTCGGCGAGCAGGCAGTCGAGCACCGTCGGCTGGGTCCGGAAGTACTCCCGGGCCTGCTCCTTCGTCGGACCCGTCCAAGGCCGCGACCAAGGACTCACGGGCGGCGGCACGACGGTGTCGGGCAGCGCCGAGAAGTGCGCGGCGGTGTGCCGACCCGGACGTTGGCGTGAAAACGGTAAGACCAAGGCACGTGCGAACGCATGGGCGATAGAGTCACGCATACGGCTGATCAGCTCCTTAGCAAAGCTGCTCCGTCGAGCCCCGGCGGACCGTTAGCGGCGGCCCCTCCGGGGCGTCTTTGATGGGCATCCCGCCCCGATGGGGGCAGGTGGATTCGGGGCAGGAGTGTCGTCGCGCGCCAGGCTCGACACCGGCTCAGCTCCCGGTCGGCTCCTGTGGTTCCTGTTCGACGACCGCTACGAAGCAGTGAGTCGGCAGGGCGTCGGACGGAGAGCCAGTCTGATCCGTCACGATCCCCTGTGCCCCGGTGGACACCAGGAGTCGGAGGGCGCCAGCCCACGATGTCGCTTCGGCCGTGACGGTCCAGTCGCGCGCACGGGCGTAGACGCGCAGTCGGGATATGGCGTCCTGGCCGTGTGCGGCGGAGTGGATGACGACACCGACCCGGTCACGTTCACAGGTCGGCATGAGGCCCGCTGCCGCGTCGGCGAGGCGGGCTCGGAGGGCTCGCTGAGGTCCGGTTCGGCTCATACCGCGACGATCCCGCGACAGTGACGCGGGTGGAAGAAAAGCCCCTACGAGCCCGACGATCCGTCAAGCTCCAGCTCGTACGGGGCATATGAGCCGCGTCGGGCAATGAGCCGGACTCGTATGCGGCGTATGAGTCAGAGGGCCGTCCTCGATGTCGCGGGGGAGAAGCCGTCAGCCCCATCGAGTCCGGTCGCGACCAGCTTTGAGACCCGCCGGAGCCGAGCCGTGGAGGCGCGGCCGATCTTCTCCACGATGACGGACGGCAGTGCTTGATGCCGGGCCCAGACGGGGTGATCGAGCAGAGCCCGCTCCAGTGTGTCCAGCGACGCGTCCCACAACTTCGCGTCCGCCTGCGCCATGGCCTTGTCCATGGCATACCGGCTGCGCGCGGCCCCGGACAGGGATGCTTCATGATGCGGCTTGATGTCGGCGATCAGCCCCAGCGCCTGAGCGGTCTGCCCTAGGGCGACCTTGACCCCCACCGCCTGCGTGCTCGCCGTCACCGGCCCGAAGACGGTGCCGTGGGCCCGAGCCTCGTGCCCCATCCGGGCTCCGGCGGCGTGGGACTGGCTGAGGTAGTCACCGGCCAGCCCGCCGTTTCCGATACGGGAGGCGACGACGGCGGCGAAGTTGATGTGGGATCCGTACGCGACCAACTCGCCCGTCGTCGCCTGGGAGAACCGGGGTTCGATGTCCGTGGCGGCCTTCTCCGCGAGCGCCAACGACTCCTTGAGCCGAGCATCCCTCAAGTAGATCCACGCCCGTCCCGACATCACGAGCGCGCTGCTCAGTCCGTTGTCGGCGCGGGACGCGGCGGTCTGCGCGTGTCCGATCGCGGCGTAGGCGAGGTCACGGGCCCCCATCAAGTTCGCCACATACGCGGCGAGTCGATAGGCGTCCGACAGCACCGTCCACGCCTTCGCCTGCTCGCCGTCGGGCTGTGCCCGTACGCAGGCTGCGGCCTCCGCGATGAGCGGGCCCGCCAAGGACCCGGCGGCCACGTACTTGCCTTCCCAGTACCGCGCCCAGCACTGCCGAACGTTTTCGATGACGGTGGCGAGCGGTGGTGCCGTGACGGTGTCGGGGAACAGGCCGGCGGAGATGTCATGTACTGCTCTCGACAGCTCCCTGACTGTGGCCCGGTCGTCTTGCTCCATGCCCCGGCGTGGCCCTTGCTGTCCGAGGATCACGGATGTGTCCGTCCCCAGAGCTGACGCGATCAGAAGAAGCGTCTGCAAAGTGAGGCGCTTGTCCTGCTCGGCCTGCTGGATCGTCGGCAGGGACAGCCCGGTCATCTCGGCGAGGTCGGACTGCCGCAGTGCCTTCCCCCGAAGGATCCTGATTCGTTGACCTGTTGTGTACTCGCTCCAACGCGCCATACGGGTCTCCTGGTTCTCAGCCTCCACTTGGGAACGGTACCGGTGGCCGCTGCGCGTGGCACGGGTTGTCGAGGGCCTCGGCACCTCTCGGAATCCTGTGCCGTGCAGTCCCCGCGCTCGCGGGGATCACTCCGAGATCAAGGACGGCATCAGCGTCATCGTGGGATCACCCCCGCACGCGCGGGCTGTGCACCCGGCGGAATGCCGACGCACAGAGGGCGGAAGATCGACTACAAAAGGATCCCCAGCCAGTTCGTGAACGTACGCAGATCCTCGGTCGTACGGCGGTACGTCGTGGTGAGCATGCGGGCGGTTTCGCGAGCGATGGGGTGGAATCGTGTCTGCTCCGGTGCAATCGCCCGTGCTCGTTTCAGATACCCCAGGGCGTCCTCGCGCCGGTCGAGATCCAGATGGGCGCGGGCGACCGCGACGAAGTGGTGCCCCTGCCGGGTGCGTGCCATATCCGCCGGGAACCGGATATCGACTGCCCGCTTGACCGCTTTGCCGGGCTGCTTCAGTTCTACATGAGCGGCTACGTCGTGGACAGCGACATTCGCCGGGCCGAATGTCATGTGGTAGTGCAGCTGGTCGCGGCCATCCGGAATCCGGTCAGCGAGTACGGCGGCTTCCCTGATGTGATCGGCCGTGAGATCCGGGTCCCGGGCGAACGAGGCGATGGACGATTCCCGGAGGCGAAGGCTTCCCAGCAGGGTGACACGAGCCGCGCCCCTCACCGCGTCGTCCGACTCCAGTTCTCCGCGCGCGGCCCGCAGGACGCGCAGGGCGCCGTCGTAGTCACCGAAAGCATGGAAGGAGAAGGAGTAGGAGTGGGTCCACTCGGCCAAAGCGCACATCAGCGGGTCGTCGGCGCGGGCGGCGGCCCACCGCATCCGGTCTTCCAACTGGCCCGTCAGGTCCGCGTAGCCGAGCCGGAACGCCAGGCCGTGTGCCATGTAGTAGCAGGAGGCCAGCAAGCCGGCCACGGCCTTCCGCTTCCGCTCTTCCTCCACCAGATGGAACGTGGCCGTCAGCTCCTCCAGCAGGCCGGGGAGCAGCACACCGAGACGTGAGTACTTGGCGCTCTTGCGGTACTCCGCGGCCATCCGGACATCGGCCTTCAGCTCGGGCAACGGCCGGGGGCGGGCGTAGGCGTCCGAGGGGAGGTCGTACCGGCGTACTGCTGTACGGATCCCCTGGATCGGGCCGTGAACCTTCTGATCCGCTGCGTTCTCGGACCTGTAGGGCTGGCCGGAAAGCTCCTCGACCGTACTGCGTAGCGCGCGAGCGGCGGAGATCAGGAATCCGTTCGTCGGAAGCCGCTCGCTCCGTTCTACCTTGCGGACGGCTCCCAAGGACAGATAGGCGGCGTCGGCGAACTCGCGCTGTGTGTAGCCGCTCAATTTGCGCAGAGACGCGATACGCGCCCCGATGTGCTCATCTCCGGTGTCAGACACACTGAACTCCGTTCTGGGCTTCGACACTCAGAACGCTACTCCCCGCACTATCGTGCGAGCACGAGCGGAACGACCCTCAAGAACAGGCGGAGTTCTTCCTCAACGCCGCTCCCGGTGCCAGGGCCACCAAGCGGGCCGCACTCCACCTTGCGGCCGAACAGGAGAAACTGTGAACAACCAGCAGCCGGTGATCACTCTTCGCCGCCACGGTCTCGATGACCTTGCCGCCGTGCGCCCCACACTCACCGAGATCTACGCGGAGGTTTACGCCGACCGGCTCTCGGACCCCTTCTTCTCCGTTCAGGGCTTCGAAGACCGCCTCGACGGACACACGTCACGGCCCGGATGGGAAGTCGTGATGGGCTACGCCGCCGATGAGCCGATCGGCTACGCCTACGGCTCCAGGCTCCCCCAGGGGACCGGCTGGTGGTCCACGATGCTCACCCCGCTCCCCGACGAGTTCACCGACGAGTACGGAGGAGAACGCACCCTCGCCCTGTTCGAACTCATGGTCCGCGCGCCCTGGCGCAAGACCGGAACTGCCCGCCGTATCCACGAAGAACTGCTGGCCGACCGGCCGGAGGAGCGGGTCGCTCTCCTCGTCGAGCCCACCCACCCCAAGGTCCAGAATCTCTACGAGGATTGGGGCTACGAGAACATCGGCCCCCAGCAGCCGTTCCCGGATTCCCCGATCTACGCCACGATGGTCCGCCGACTCCGGTGACCGAAACGGTTGCGGCCTGCTCGGGTCCCTGACTGCGCGCGGGGGAGCGCCCCTCTTTCCCTGCCTCTGGCGAGCCTCGCCCGATCGGGTGACAGCGTCGAGCCCGGCCTGCGCACCCGGGTGGTGTCGAGTAGACGTACCGCCATGGGCAAAGGAGACCGGTACCAGAAGAAGGATGTGGAAGCGGCACTGAAGCGCGCGGAGGCGGCGGGCCTCAAGGTGACGCATGACAAGAATCGCCATGACCAATTCACCGGGAAGCACCGGAACTGTGCGTAGCTGGTACTTCAACCTGGTCCTCGACGCTCCGCTCACTCCGGAGCAGTCGGACCTCCTGGACGGACTCGACCGCTTCGCAGAGGGCGGCATCGGGCTGCAAGAGGGCCCTGGGTACACGGGGTTCCTCTGCGTCGTCCGGGCCGAATCCCTCACGGCCGCCATCGCTGATGCCCTGAGCCGCTTCGAAGACTTCCCCGGGGTGCTGGTACGGAGCGTGGTGCTGGACCACGTCGACCTTGCCTCGAACAACATGGCGACCCCCGCCGTGGTGCCAGCCGATACCCCGCCTGCTGGTGCTCCTCGTCCTTCCTGGGCATAGTCGAGGAACCCGAACCCGGCGTATCTCGCTCCGCTCCGGAAGCGCTCACAGAGGGTCTTTTCCCTCCAGCGGCAGGTTCCACTATGCCGCCTCGGGCAGGGGAGTAAGCGCCAAAACCTGCGGGTGGGTGGATTTACGGCAAGGGGTTGGCGCCCTGGATGATCTTCCAGTCGTGAGTTTTTTCTCCTGAAGCAAGGTGATGCGTTCCTGCTCCCTGGAGGGTGACGAGAGCGGTGTGGGAGGGATCGAGTTCGTCGACCGGATGCCCATGGAAGAGGATCTCCGTCAGCTCCAGGTCGATCGCGACCGCAATATCGCGGATGCGGTGAAACCGCGCCCCGAGGCGGACTGGTCCTCGGACGCACCACACGACAAAGGTCGCCCTTTCCTCCTCGGTGCCCCGGATATCGTCGATCTGGAGTTCCGCGTCAATCCGCCGGTGCTCGGGAGTCATCGTCACACCGCCATGATCTCAGTGCGTTCGACGACCCGGTTGCTGTTCCTGTCTACCCCGAGCGGGAGACGGGAGCGTCTCCCCGCGCGCGTGGGTCCCGGACCTGGTCAGGTCGGCCAAGATGGACAGGCGGGGAGCACGCTGCCGGGCTCATGGCCGGCGTCGCGATGTTGGGAACATCCCGGCACGCGCGGGGAGCACGAGTGGACGATCGTCGACCCCAGCGCAGCGTCGGGAACATCCCCGCACGCGCGGGGAGCACCGAGCCACCACCTTCGGTGAATTCGCCCCGGTGGGAACATCCCCGCACGCGCGGGGAGCACACGTGGCTGTGGAACAGCGGCATCAAGCCCGCGGGAACATCCCCGCACGCGCGGGGAGCACGCGTACGGGCTGTCCTCGGTGGCGGTCCACTGGGGAACATCCCCGCACGCGCGGGGAGCACTCGTCACCGAGGATCATCGACTCGTCCAGGACGGGAACATCCCCGCACGCGCGGGGAGCACTCGACTGGTGGTTCGTGTGGGCGTGCCACGCAAGGAACATCCCCGCACGCGCGGGGAGCACCCTTTCCCACCTGCGGTTTTCTCAGGCGGGGGTGCGGTTTTTCATTACTAGTGCCGACTCCGGCGAAAGTAGCGAAGGGTGTGAATGGGGCGATCTCTGGCCCATACCTTGCCGCATGCTTCCTGCCCCGTTCGTCGGTGAGTGTTGACGATACGGGGCGCCGCGCGGGTACGAAGTGGCTTTCGTCGGTTGATGTGCCTGCCGCTCATATCGCTGTTCTCGGGTAATGGTCCGGGGGTCCAGTCCACGTGCCGTCAACGTGGTCCGCACAGCGGGATACGTCGCTCGTGCGACCGTGGGCGGCTGCGGCCGCAAGGGGGCGCGTACCCCGTGATCCCCCAGCAGTCGCGGCACCCGTACCGCGCGGCCGTCAGCGGCGTGGCGACACCGCCGGGGTCGGGTCCAGATACACGCGGCGGATTGCCGGAAGAAGCTCCCGGAGCTGCTGTTCCGCCTCCTCGCAGGCCCATTCCACCTGCGCCGCGCTCGACGCGTCGCGGAAGTCGACCTTGGCCGCGATCAGGACCTCCCGGGGGCCCTGGATCAAGGTTGTCAGTTCCAGGACGCGGACGATGTGCGGCACCGTGAGGATCTCCTCGCGGACCGCTTCCCGCAGGGCGGGCGGCAGGGGGCGGCCGATCAGGAGGCGGGCGTTGCTGCGGCCGAGGACCCAGGCGACGTAGACCAGCAGGGCGCCGATCAGGATCGACGCCAATCCGTCGTAGACCGCCGAGCCGGAGAGCTGGGTGCCGAGCAGGCCGGCCGCCGCGAGCAGCAGGCCCGCCAATGCCGCCGAGTCTTCCATGACGACCGCCTTCACGGCCGTGTCGGGGGTGACCCGCAGATAGTGCTTGGCCGTGGCGTCGATCCGGGCCGCCTCCGCCCGTACCTGGCGCAGTCCGGTCCGGAGGGAGAACGCCTCCAGCAGGAACGCGGCGGCGAGGACGAGGTAGGAGACCAGCGGGTCGCCGGGGTCCTCGCCGTGGGTGAGGGTGTGGATTCCGTCGTAGACGGCGAAGACCGCGCCGCCGACGAAGGTGGCGACCGCCGCGAGCAGGGCCCAGATGTACCGTTCGGGGCCGTAGCCGAGGGGGTGGTCGTCGTCGGCGGGGCGTTCGGAGCGGCGCAGGGCCGTCAGCAGCATCACCTCCGTGACGGTGTCGGCGACGGAGTGCGCGGCCTCGGAGAGCATCGCGCTGGAGCCGCTGAGGACGCCCGCGACCGCCTTGGCCGCCGCGATCCCCAGATTGGCGAGCGCCGCCACCAGAACTGTCGTGGCGCTCTCCGGCGGCTCCGGCGCGTCCGTGGTGTCCGGTGCGTCCTGATCGGTCATAGGGCGGACGGTAACCATCCGTCCGCCCTATGACCGCCGCGCCACGCCCCGGCCCTGCCCGGCTACTTACGCGTCGCGCGGATCACGCCTTCCTGGATGACCGAGATCGCCAGCCGCCCGTCCTGGGTGTAGATCCGGGCCTGCCCCAGGCCCCGGCCGCCCGCAGCCGACGGCGACTCCTGGTCGTAGAGCAGCCACTCGTCCGCCCGGAACGGCCGGTGGAACCACATCGCGTGGTCGAGGGAGGCGCCCATGACGTCGCCGACCGCCCAGCCGCCCCGGCCGTGGGCCAGCAGGACCGAGTCCAGGAGCGTCATATCGGAGACGTACGTCGCCAGACAGACATGGAGCAGCGGATCGTCGGCGAGCTTGCCGATGGTGCGGAACCAGACCTGCGAGCGGGGTTCGCGCGGCTCGCCGACCGTGGCGTACGGCGGCGGCGCCGCGTACCGCAGGTCGATCGCCGCCCTGGCCTCCTTGAGCCGGTCGACGGCGGCCGGGTCGGCGAAGTGCTGGGCGTACGTGGCCAGCATGTCGCCCGCCGTCGGCAGCGACTCCGGGTCGGCGGCGGGCGGCATCGGGGCCTGGTGCTCCAGCCCCTCCTCGTAGAGCTGGAACGAGGCGGAGAGATGGAAGATGGGGCGGCCGTGCTGGACCGCGACGACCCGGCGGGTGGTGAAGGAGAACCCGTCGCGTATCCGGTCGACCGTGTAGACGATGGGCGCCCCGGGGTCCCCCATCCGCAGGAAGTACGCGTGGAGGGAGTGGGCCGTACGGTCCGGGGGGACGGTACGGCCCGCCGCGACCAGGGCCTGCGCGGCGACCTGGCCGCCGAAGACCCGGGGGACGATGGTCGGGCGTGACAGGCCGCGGAAGATGTCCCGTTCGATCTGTTCGAGATCGAGCAGTTCGAGCAGTCCGTCGAGCGCGCTCGTGGCACCCGGCGCGGCCGGGTCCGCCGCGCCCTCGGACGGGCCGTCCGGTGTTCCGTGCGGCGGCTGTTGCGGTGATGGCGTGTTCATGGGAGAAGGTGTGCCCCGCGGCTCACAGTCCCATGGACTTCGCGATGATGGACTTCATCACTTCGCTCGTCCCGCCGTAGATCCGGTTGACCCGGTTGTCGGCGTAGAGCCGGGCGATCGGGTACTCGTTCATATAGCCGTAGCCGCCGTGCAGTTGGAGGCAGCGGTCGATCACCCGGTGCGCGACCTCGGTACAGAACAGCTTCGCCGACGCGGCCTCGGCGGCGGTCAGCTCGCCCGCGTCATGGGCCTCCAGCGCCCGGTCCACCACGGCCTCGGCCGCGTCGACCTCGGCCTTGCAGGCGGCGAGTTCGAACTTGGTGTTCTGGAAGGCGGCCACCGGCTGCCCGAAGACGGCGCGCTCGGTGACGTACCGCTGGGCGAACCGGATCGCGGCCGACGCCTGGGCGTACGCGCCGACGGCGATCGCCAGCCGCTCCTGCGGCAGGTTCTGGCCGAGGTAGGAGAAGCCCTTGTGCTCCTCGCCGAGCAGGTCCGCGGCCGGGACCTGCACATCGGTGAAGGAGAGTTCGGCGGTGTCGGACGCCTTCAGGCCCAGCTTGTCGAGGGTGCGGCCGACCGCGTACCCGGGCAGGGACGCGTCCACGACGAAGAGGGATATCCCGTGGCGGCGGTCCTCGGGGGTGGGCGGGGCGGTCCGGGCGCAGACGATCACCCGGTCGGCGTGGACGCCGCCCGTGATGAAGGTCTTGGCGCCGTTCAGGACGTAGTGGGTGCCGTCGTCCGACAGCTTGGCCGTGGTCTTCATCCCCGCCAGGTCGGAGCCGGTGCCCGGCTCGGTCATGGCGATGGCGTACATGGTGGCGCCGGAGACGAAGTCGGGGAGCCAGCGCTTCTTCTGCTCGTCGGTGCCGTACGCCATCAGATACGGCAGGCAGAGCGCGACATGGACCCCGGAGCCGCCGAAGGAGACCCCGGCCCGGGCGCACTCCTCGGTGATCACGGCCTGGAACTTGAAGGAGGACTCCCCGGCGCCGCCGTACTCCTCGGGGACCTCGATCCCGAAGACGCCCAGCTCGCCCAGCTTGTCGTAGAAGTCGCGGGGCGCCTGCCCGGCGGCGAGCCACTCGTCGTACACCGGGACGACCTCGGCCTCGACGAAGGCGCGGATGGTCTCCCGGAACGCCTCGTGGTCCTCTTGGTAAACGCTGCGGCGCACGAACGCCTCCTTCTCGCCGGTATCCGTCCCCGGTGTCCGCCCCGGGATGTCTGTCCAAGCGCTTGCTCAGAGCATTCCTGGGGTCGAAGTTACCCGCTGGTCATCTGGGCTGTCCAGGGTCGGCCGGGGTGTGATATCGCTCCTGATCCGCCGGGCCACGGTACGGGGGGCGGCACCGGCCGGGGTACGGTCCCCGGGTCCGGGCCGGGGCTCGGGTCCGGGTCCGGGTGCCACGGGACCAGGGTCTACGGCCCCGAGCGGCGGCCCCGGGTCGGCCCGCCCGCGCCCGCTGGCTACCGTGGAAAGCGGGCGAACCGGAGGATCTCCACCGAGATCCCCGAAGCGGTAACCCACGCGGCCGTCACAAGCGGCGGCGTCAGCAGCAGACGCGGAAACGCAGGAAGAGGGCAACAGGGTATGAGCACCGCTCCGAACAGCGGCGACACCGGCGGCACCGAGAGCGGTGGTACGGCGGACAGCGCCGCCTCCGCCGCGCCGCGCGGGCCCGTCGACTCCTCCCGCGTCCCCCGGTTCGCGGGCCCCGCGACCTTCGCCCGGCTGCCCCGCCTCGACGAGGTCGGCCGGACCGACGTCGCCGTCGTCGGCGTCCCCTTCGACGCCGGGGTCTCCTACCGGCCCGGCGCCCGGTTCGGCGGCAACGCCATCCGCGAGGCGTCCCGGCTGCTGCGCCCGTACAACCCGGCACAGGACGCCTCGCCCTTCGCCCTGGCGCAGGTCGCCGACGCGGGCGACATCGCCGCCAACCCGTTCAACATCAACGAGGCCGTGGAGACCATCGAGGCCGCCGCCGACGGCCTCCTCGACACCGGCGCCCGGCTGATGACCCTCGGCGGCGACCACACCATCGCCCTGCCGCTGCTGCGCTCCGTCGCCAAGAAGCACGGCCCGGTGGCGCTGCTCCACTTCGACGCCCACCTGGACACCTGGGACACGTACTTCGGCGCCGAATACACCCACGGCACCCCGTTCCGGCGGGCCGTCGAAGAGGGCATCCTCGACACCTCCGCCCTCTCCCACGTCGGCATCCGCGGCCCGCTGTACGGCCGCGGCGATCTCACCGAGGACGAGAAGCTGGGCTTCGGCATCGTCACCTCCGCCGACGTCTACCGGCGCGGCGCCGACGAGATCGCCGACCAGCTCCGGCAGCGGATCGGCGACCGGCCCCTCTACATCTCCATCGACATCGACTGCCTCGACCCGGCGCACGCCCCCGGCACCGGCACCCCCGAGGCGGGCGGTATGACCTCCCGCGAGCTGCTGGAGATCCTGCGCGGCCTGGCCTCCTGCAACCTGGTCTCCGCCGATGTCGTCGAGGTGGCGCCCGCGTACGACCATGCCGAGATCACCTCGGTCGCCGCCTCCCACACGGCGTACGAACTCACCACGATCATGAGCCGGCAGATCGCGGCCGGGAGGGCCGGACGGTGACCCACGACCACGACGTCGTACTGAAGCCGACGGCCCGGCAGACCGAGGCCGCGCTCAACCCGCCGCCCGGCCGCACCGGCGGCGACCTCGTCGTCGAGACCCTCCACGGCCTCGGCGCCACCACCGTCTTCGGACTGCCCGGACAGCACGCCCTCGGCGTGTTCGACGCGCTGCGCCGCTCGTCCCTCACCTATATCGGGCTGCGGATCGAGAACAACGCGGGCTTCGCCGCCGACGCGTACGGCCGGATCACCGGCGAGGTCGCCCCGCTGCTGCTCTCCACCGGGCCCGGGGCGCTGATGTCGCTGGCCGCCCTCCAGGAGGCGGCGGCGGCCTCCGCGCCCGTACTGGCGATCGGGAGCCAGGTGCCCGCCGCCGGGCTCGGCGGCGGCCGTCACGGCTATCTGCACGAACTCCGCGACCAGCAGGCGTCCTTCCGGGACGTCGTCAAGTCCGTGCACACCGCCCGTACCGCCTCCCAGATCCCGTCCGTGATCGCCGACGCGTGGCGCTCGGCGCTGACCGCGCCGCACGGACCGGTCTGGGTCGAGATCCCGCAGGACGTACTGACCGCACCGACCGTGCTGCCCGTCGTCACGGCCGTGGACGCCACCCCGGAGGACGTCCTTCCGCGCCCCGAGCTGACCGCCGTCGCCGCCCATCTGCTGGCCGGTGCCGAACGCCCGGCGATCATCGCGGGCGGCGGAGTGATCCGCTCCGACGCCACCGGGAAGCTGCGGGCGCTCGCCGAACGGCTGAACGCGCCCGTCGTCACCACCTACGGCGGCAAGGGCGCCTTCCCCTGGAAGCATCCGCTGTCGCTCCGCTCCTGGATCGAGGACCGGCACACCACGGACTTCCTGGAG
This sequence comes from Streptomyces sp. NPDC006798, assembly GCF_040635975.1. Classification (NCBI taxonomy): domain Bacteria; kingdom Bacillati; phylum Actinomycetota; class Actinomycetes; order Kitasatosporales; family Streptomycetaceae; genus Streptomyces; species Streptomyces sp. NPDC006798. Next base: position 147,433 of record NZ_JBEYIS010000013.1, on the reverse strand, counting down.
GACGCCGACGTACTCCTCGTCGTCGGCTCCGGCCTCGGCGAACTCTCTTCGAACTACCACACCTTCGCGCCGCGCGGCCGGGTGATCCAGATCGAGGCCGACGCGGGGAAACTGGAGTCCAACCATCCGGGGATCGGCATCCACGCCGACGCCAGGATCGCGCTCTCCGCCCTGCTGGAGACCGCGCCCGAACGCCCCGACCCCGAGGCGCCCGAACGGGTCCGGGCCCTGCTCGACCGGGTCCACACCCGGATCGCCGCCCAGGACCGCACGCTGGAGCAGTCGCTGCTGACGGCCGTACGGGACGCCCTGCCGGACGACTCGCCCGCCTTCTGGGACATGACGATCCTCGCCTACTGGGCCTGGGCGGCGTTCGACGCGCGCAAACCGAACACCATGCACTCCGCCCAGGGCGCGGGCGGCCTCGGCTACGCCTACCCGGCCGCGCTCGGGGCGGCCGTCGCCGACCCCGGCCGGCCGGTGCTCGCGGTCTCCGGCGACGGCGGCGCGATGTACTCCATCGCGGAGCTGGCCACGGCCCGCCAGTACGACCTGCCGGTGACCTGGCTGATCGTCGACGACGGCGGCTACGGCATCCTGCGCGAGTACATGACGGACGCCTACGGCGAGACGACGGGTACGGAACTGGCCCGGCCGGACTTCGTGACCCTCGCGGAGTCCTTCGGCGTCCCGGCACTCCGTACGACCCCGGAGACGCTGGCGGCGGACCTGTCGAAATCCCTGGCCGCGCCGGGCCCCTCGGTCGTCGTCCTCCCGGCGACGCTGAAGATGTTCGCGGCGACGCACGAGACGGCGTAGGCCTGGGGCCCAGGCTGCCGGATCGCGCCCGGCGACCTGACTTTGTCGGCGGCCTGCGGGCCGTCGGCGGCTTGTCGCGCAGTTCCCCGCGCCCCTAGATGCTCTCCTCGGCCTCGCCCCTGAAAGAGGGGGCCCGCCTCTCTGCGAGGGCGACGAGCAGGGCAACCCAGGGGGTCGGGGAACTGCGAGGCCAGCCACAGGCGGTCCGCAGGCCGCGAACGAGATCAGCCCGCCGGGCGCGGCCCGGTGGCCGGCCCCGGGGGCGCGGGCTGCCGCAGGGCGCCGCGCCCCCGGGGCCCCGCGAGGCCCCCCGGCGAGGGCATGTCACTGGCGTGTAACTGTTCACCCCCTTGCGCACCCCCTCGCACAACCTTTCACTCCCCTGACAGTCATCTCCTGCGACGGACGCACCGAACGGATGTGCGGCCGTCGCATCGACTCCAGGGGATGGGAACCTTCCATGACTCGCCGCCGCACCGCGATGACCGCGGCGCTCGCCGCCGCCGCATTGGTGCCCACGCTGCTGTCGGCCGCTCCGGCCGCCGCCGCCACACCGCAGGTCACCTGCGTCTCCAAGAAGCCCGGGCTCGCCACGAAGCTCGTGAAGGACATCAACGCCGCGCTCAAGGGCCGTCAGTCGACGACCGCGATCTATATGTACGACCGGATCTCCGACACCACCTGCCAGCTCCGCGGCACCACCAAGTTCGACTCCGCCAGCATCGTGAAGTCGACGGTGCTCGCGGCGCTGCTCCACGACGCGGAGCGGGCGAAGCGGAACCTCACCACCCGTGAGAAGACCCTCGCCAAGGCCATGATCACCAAGTCCGACAACGACTCCACCACGGCCCTGTGGAAGCAGCTCGGCACGGCGAAGATCCAGCGGTTCTTGACCGCCGCCGGAATGACGCAGACCGTGCCCGGCGCCAACGGCTACTGGGGCCTGACCCAGATAACCGCCCGGGATCAGGCGATCCTGCTGTCCCGGCTGATGCGGAAGAACACGGTCCTGAGCGACGCGTCCCGGACCTACGCGCTGGGCCTGATGCGCGATGTCGTCTCGTCGCAGCGCTGGGGCACCCCGGCGGGCGCGCCGTCCACCGCGACCGTCCAGCTGAAGAACGGCTGGCTGCCCCGGAAGACGTACGGCTGGCGCGTCCACAGCATCGGCGCCTTCACCGGCAAGGCCCACGACTACTCGATCGTCGTACTCACCCAGAACAACAAGACCATGCAGGACGGGGTGAACACGATCCAGGCCGTGGCCAAGGCGATCCACAAGGACATCACGCCGAAGGCGCGGGGCGTCTTCGTCCCGACCGGGGTGCCGCAGGGGTCCGTGCCCGCCACGCCCGAGATGGGCCCGATCAGCTCGATCAAGGCCGGCTGACCGAGCGACCTGCCCCACCCCGCCGACGCCCGGCGCGCGCCCTCCGTGCGCGCCGGGCGTACGCATGTCCGGGCGTCGCGCATCGTCACTCCGCGTCGCGGATTGTTGCGACGGGATGAAAATCGGATCGCGCCGCGTTGACCAGATCCGCCGACAGCGATGGCGGCGACGAACGAGGCGGGGAGGCATCACGTGGCGGCGGCCCGAGGGGCGAAGGACACGGCGGAGGTACGACCGGGGGAGCCGGGCGGGGGCGCGGCGCCCGGCGGCGAGGGGGGACGTACGCCCGCCGCCCCCGAGGGCTGGGCGCGCCGCCTGTGGGCGTACGCCTGGCGGTACCGGCTGACGACCGTCCTCGCCCTCGCCTCGTCCCTGCTCGGGATGGGCGTGATGGCCCTGGTCCCGCTGATCACCAAGGTCGTCATCGACGACGTCATCGGGGAGGGCGGCTCGGGCTCCGGCTCCCTCGCCCTGTGGACCGGGCTGCTGATCGCCGCCGCCGTGATCGTCTACGCCCTGACGTACGTCCGCCGCTACTACGGCGGAAAGCTGGCCCTCGACATCCAGCACGACCTCCGTACCGGGATGTACGACACGATCACCCGGCTCGACGGCCGCCGCCAGGACGAGCTCTCCACCGGCCAGGTCGTCGGCCGGGCCACCAGCGATCTCCAGCTGATCCAGAGCCTGCTCTTCATGCTCCCGATGACCATCGGGAACGGGCTGCTCTTCCTCGTCTCCCTGGTGATCATGGCCTGGCTGTCGCTGCCGCTGACCCTGATCGCGCTCGCCGTCGGCCCCGCCCTGTGGTGGGTCGCCGGGCGCAGCCGGGCCAAACTCCACCCCTCGACCTGGTACGCGCAGAGCCGGGCGGCGGACGTCGCGGGTGTCGTCGACGGCGCCGTGTCGGGCGTCCGGGTCGTCAAGGGCTTCGGCCAGGAGGGCCAGGAGTCGGCCAAGCTGCGGGACGCGGGGCGGAACCTGTTCGCCGCCCGGCTGCGGACGATCCGGCTGAACTCCCGCTACACCCCCGCCCTCCAGGCCATCCCCGCCCTCGGCCAGGTCGCGATGCTCGCCGTCGGCGGCTGGCTGGCGACCCGGGGCGAGATCACCCTCGGTACGTTCGTCGCCTTCTCCACCTATCTCGCGCAGCTCGTCGGGCCGGTCCGGATGCTGGCCGTGGTGCTCACCGTGGGCCAGCAGGCCCGCGCGGGCGCCGAGCGGGTACTGGAGCTGATCGACACGAAGCCCGCCCTGAAGGACGGTACGAAGGAGCTGCCCGCCGACGCCCCCGCCACCGTCGAGTTCGACGACGTCGGCTTCGGCTACGGCACCGGGGACGCCGCCCGGCCGGTCCTCGACGGCTTCTCCCTGGAGATCGGCGCCGGTGAGACCGTGGCCGTCGTCGGCGCGTCCGGCAGCGGGAAGTCCACGGTCTCCCTGCTGCTGCCCCGCTTCTACGACGTCGACCGGGGCGCCGTACTCGTCGGCGGCCACGACGTCCGCGAACTGACCCTGGCGTCCCTGCGCTCCGCGATCGCCCTCGTCCCCGAGGACAGCTTCCTCTTCTCCGACACGGTCCGGGCCAATATCGCCTACGGCAAGCCCGACGCCACGGACGAGGAGATCGAGGCCGCCGCCCGGGCCGCCCGTGCCGACGGCTTCGTCGCCGAACTCCCCGACGGCTACGACACCCGGGTCGGCGAGCACGGCCTGACCCTCTCCGGCGGCCAGCGCCAGCGGATCGCCCTGGCCCGGGCCATCCTCACCGACCCCAGGCTGCTGCTGCTGGACGACGCCACCTCCGCCGTCGACGCCCGGGTCGAGCACGAGATCCACGAGGCGCTGCGGTCGGTGATGGCGGGCCGGACCACCCTGCTGATCGCCCACCGCCGCTCCACCCTCAACCTCGCCGACCGGATCGCCGTCCTCGACGGCGGCCGGCTCACCGCCATCGGCACCCACGACGAACTCGTGGAGAGCTCCGCCCTCTACCGGCGGCTGCTCACCGACCCGGACGAGCTGGGCGGGGTCTCCCCGGGCCACGCCCCCGCCCTGGACGGGGCGCCGGAGGAGCCCGGCCGGGACGGCGTCCTCGAACTCGACCGCGATCTCGACAACGCCTCCGCCTACGACCCGGAGCGCGGCATCACCCCCCGGCTGTGGGTACGGGACGACACGGTCGTCCCCGGGGCCGCCCCGGACGCCACCCCCGAGCTGCTCGCCGGGGTCGCGGCGCTGCCCCCGGCCGACGCCACCCCGGACGTCGACGAGGAGCGGGCGGTCCGGCCCGACCCCGAGCGGCGCGGGCTGCGGCTGCTGCTGCACGGCTTCGGCCCGGCGCTGCTGCTCAGCCTGCTGCTGGTCGCGGTGGACGCGGGCATGGGCCTGCTGCTGCCCGTACTGATCCGGCACGGCGTCGACCAGGGAGTCGAGCAGGCGGCGCTGGGCGCGGTCTGGGTGGCCTCGGGGCTCGCGCTCGCCGCCGTACTGGTGCAGTGGGTCGCGCAGGTCGGCGAGGCGCGGGCCACCGGGCGGACCGGTGAACGGGTGCTCTACTCGGTCCGGCTGCGGATCTTCGCCCAGCTCCAGCGGCTCGGTCTCGACTACTACGAGCGCGAGCTGACCGGCCGGATCATGACGCGGATGACGACCGACGTCGACGCGCTCTCGACCTTCCTCCAGACCGGTCTGGTCACGGCCTTCGTCTCGGTCGTCACCTTCTTCGGCGTCCTGGTGGTCCTGGTCGTCATCGACGGCTCCCTGGCCCTGGTCGTCTTCGCCACCCTGCCGCTGCTGATCCTGGGGACGTACTTCTTCCGCCGGGAGAGCGTGAAGGCGTACGAGCTGGCCCGGGAGCGGGTCAGCGGGGTCAACGCCGACCTCCAGGAGTCGGTGTCCGGGCTGCGGATCGTCCAGGCGTTCCGCGGCGAGGAGAAGGGCCGGGCGCGTTACGCGGCCGGGAGCGACGGCTACCGGCAGGCCAGGATCCGCGGCCAGTGGCTGATCTCGGTCTACTTCCCCTTCGTCCAGCTGCTGGCCTCGGTGGCGGCGGCGGCCGTACTGATCGTGGGCGCCAACCGGATCGAGGCCGGCACCCTGACGACCGGCGCCCTGGTGGCGTACCTCCTCTACATCGATCTGTTCTTCGCCCCCGTCCAGCAGCTCTCCCAGGTCTTCGACGGCTATCAGCAGGCCGCGGTCTCCCTCGGGCGGATCCAGGAACTGCTGGAGGAGAAGCCGTCGACCAGCCCGGCGGCGCGGCCCGCGCCGGTCCGGGAGCTGCGGGGCGAGATCGCCTTCGAGGGCGTCGACTTCGCCTACACGGGCGAGGGCGCCCCGGTCGTTGCCGCCGCCGGCACCGTCGCCGACGGGGGCGGTGCCGGGGAGCCGGGCGCGGACGGGACCGTACCGGCGGTGGAGTCTTCGGACCCGGCGCCGGCACCGGCATCGGGGGTGAAGGAACGGGCCCTGACCGGAATCGATCTGCGGATACCCGCCGGACAGACCGTCGCCTTCGTCGGCGAGACCGGTGCGGGCAAGTCGACCCTGGTCAAGCTGGTCGCCCGGTTCTACGATCCGACGCGCGGCCGGGTCACCGCCGACGGCGTCGACCTGCGCGAGCTGGACACGACCGCCTACCGGCACCGGCTGGGCGTCGTCCCGCAGGAGGCGTATCTCTTCGCCGGGACCGTCCGGGACGCCATCGCCTACGGGCGCCCCGGCGCCGAGGACGCCGAGGTGGAGGCGGCGGCCCGCGCGGTCGGCGCCCACGACATGATCGCCACCCTCGACGGCGGCTATCTGCACGAGGTCGCCGAGCGGGGGCGCAATCTCTCCGCCGGACAGCGCCAGCTGATAGCCCTGGCCAGGGCCGAGCTGGTCGACCCCGACATCCTGCTGCTGGACGAGGCGACGGCCGCGCTCGACCTGGCCACCGAAGCCCAGGTCAACCAGGCCACCGACCGGCTCACCGGCCGTCGGACGACCCTGGTCGTGGCCCATCGGCTGACCACCGCCGCCCGGGCCGACCGGGTGGTCGTGATGGAGGGCGGCCGGGTCGCGGAGGACGGCACCCATGAGGAGCTGCTCGCCCGCGACGGCCGGTACGCCGCCCTCTGGCGTACCTTCATCGGCGAACCCACGGACGGGGACGGCCGAGACGGCGGGGACGGCGACGGCGGCGGGGAGCGCGCCCCGCTGGCGGTCGGCTGACGGGCCGGGCCGGGGGCCGGGGCCGTAGCGGCGGCTCCGTCCCGGCTCCGGCGCGCCCCGGTTCCGTACCGCGCCTCGCCCGGCCTCCCGGGCCCCGTACCGGTCCCGTTACGGCCCCCCGTACCGGCGCCCGCTGCGGCCCTGCCCCGGGGCCGGCACGGGATCGGGACAGGGCCCGGACAACCGTTCCGGCTTCCCGACACGTCGTAGGCACATACGGGACCGCGCACCGACGGCGCCCGGGCGGCGGAACGAGCCGTTCCGGACGGTCGGGCGGGCGCACCGGCCGAGGACACCGTCACGGGTGAGGGGATACGGCAGTGCTGAAGCTCAGAAGAACCGTCGGACGCGCGGGCGGCACGGCGGACGGGGGGAGCGGGCGGCGGGGCCCCGGCGCGGCCCTGGTGAGGGCACGGCGGCTGCTGACGTACGGTCTCGCCGTGCTGCTGGCGGCGACCACCCTGACCCTCGCCGCCCCGGGTACCGAGCACGCCGTCGCCCGGGTGAACGCCCCGGGCCGGGCCGCCCTCGTACCAGCCGCCGTCGGGCCCGCCGCCGGGTCCGACGTCCGCGCCACGGCGGCTGCCTGCGCGGGCCGGATGGTGAAGCGGATGGCGTTCCGCACCGGAGAGCTGAGGGTGTTCGAGAAGGGGCGGTACGTCTGCGCGGTCACGGTCGCCCGGAAGGCGGGCGCGCCCCGGCCGATGAGGCTCTCGATCCAGGTGTACGGGGGCCGGCCCGTGGTGGACGAGGGCCGCTACACCCGGCAGGCCGGACCCCGGAAGGTCCATGCCCCCGGACGGTGTGTCAGGGCCGCCGGGTCCATCTCGGGCCATGGTGCCAAAACCGGCTGGATTCTCTGCTGAGGCACCGTCATTTACCGGGGTCCGAACCCTGGTGTCCGGATTCCGAACTCGTGTCGAGTCCGAAAAGTCATGTGAAAGATCCCGTTTCGCGGCTTCCTGGGCAAAGTCTTCGCAGGTCATGGCCGTTGGGGTCTGGCGGCGGACACCCTCGCGCCGCTAGGTTCACGGCGACCCACGACAAGTCAGGGGAGGGTTCATGCGTAAGGCGCTCAGGGGAGTGCTCCCGCTCGCGCTGCTCATCGGCACCGTGAGCGCGACCGGCGCGACGGCCGGAGCGGCCACCGCCGCCGAGCCGGCCGCCGAAGCCGCCGGGGCACCGGCGACCGCGGACATCAAGGACCGGATCCTCGCGATACCCGGCATGAGCCTGATCGAGGAGAAGCCGTACCCCGGGTACCGGTTCTTCGTCCTCAACTACACCCAGCCGGTGGACCACCGCAATCCGCGCAAGGGCACCTTCCAGCAGCGGCTGACCCTGCTGCACAAGGACACCAGCCGTCCCACCGTCTTCTTCACCTCCGGGTACGGGCTGAGCACCACCCCCCGGCGCAGTGAGCCGACGGCCATCGTCGACGGCAACCAGGTCTCCATGGAGTACCGCTTCTTCACCCCGTCCCGGCCCGCGCCCGCAGACTGGTCCAAGCTGGACATCTGGCAGGCCGCCAGCGACCAGCACCGGATCCACCGGGCGCTGAAGGGGATCTACGACCGCAAGTGGGTCTCCACCGGCGGCTCCAAGGGCGGCATGACCGCCACGTACTACGAGCGCTTCTACCCGCGCGACATGGACGGCGTCGTCGCCTATGTGGCCCCGAACGACGTCCGCAACGACGAGGACTCGGCGTACGACGACTTCCTCGCCAATGTGGGCTCGAAGGAGTGCCGCGACCGGCTGAACGGCGTGCAGCGGGAGGCCCTGGTCCGCCGGGACGCGCTGTCGAAGATCTATACCGACTTCGCGGCGGCCAACAACCTCACCTTCAACACGGTCGGCTCGCTCGACCGGGCCTTCGAGGCCGTCGTCCTCGACTACACCTGGGGCTACTGGCAGTACAACCTGGACGCCAACTGCGGTGTGATCCCGGACGCGAAGACCGCGACCGACCAGGAGCTGTGGAACTCGATCGACGACATCTCGGGCTTCAGGTTCTACAGCGACCAGGGCCTGACCCCGTACACGCCGTACTACTACCAGGCCGGTACGGAGCTGGGCTCGCCCGACGTCGAGCAGCCGCACCTCGACGGGCTGAGCCGGTACGGCTACCAGCCGCCGCGGAACTTCGTGCCGCGGGACATCCCGATGCGGTTCAAGAAGAACGCCATGAAGGACGTCGACCGCTGGGTCCGTGACAACGCCCGGCAGATGATGTTCGTCAACGGCGGGAACGACCCGTGGAGCGCCGAACCGTTCCGGCTGGGCAAGGGCGCCCGGGACAGCTATGTCTACACGGTGCCCGGCGGCAACCACGGGGCCAACATCGCCCAACTGCCCGCCGAGCAGCGCGCGGCGGCGACGGCGTCGCTGCTGAAGTGGGCCGGGGTCGCCCCGGCCGCCGTCCAGCAGGACGAGGGCAAGGCGAAGCGGCTGACGAAGTTCGACGTCCGCCTCGACCAGCAGGACGTCAAGCGGGAGCGCGGCCTGCGCCGCTGATCGCCTGACCCGTGAGGATTCCTCAGGTCTTCTCAGGTCTTCTCAGGATTCCTCAGGATTCCTCAGGTACGTACGGCGACGGCCCGCCGGAGCATTCGCTCGGCGGGCCGTCGGTCGTTATCGGGGGGCGTCGACCGTCAGTCGTCGTACGACAGCCCGTGGCCGACGCGGTACAGCTCCTGCGCCGGGTTGTCCGCGCGCAGCACCGGCACCGGCAGGCGGCCCTCCGGGTCCACCTTGCCCGCGATCACCCGGGCCGCCGAGCGGACCTCGGTCTCGGTCCAGCCGTACGAGGCCACCGACGCGGCGACTCCGGAGAGCTGGGCGATGTCGTACGGGTTGCCGACCGCGAGATGGACGACCGGGACCCCGGTCTTCACCAGCTCGGCGACGAGGGTGCGCTGCGGGCTGGTGGCCCCTACGTTCGAGGTGTGGACCACGACGGCGTCCCGGCCGCGGGCGTCCGCGACGGCGGCCTCGATCGCGGCGGGCGTGAGGGCCGCGTTCCCGGTGAAGCCGATGGCCGTGGCGCTGAACCCGAGCCCGGACAGCGTCTCCGCGGCGACCGTGGTCCCGGGCCGGTCCGTGCCCGTGGGCGAGGCCGGGTTGACCCCGACGACCAGGACGTTCTTCTGCCGGCGCTTGCTGAGCGGCAGGGCGCCGCGCTGGTTGACCAGCAGGGTCGTGGTGTCGTCGGTGATCCGGTCGGCGGCGGCCCGGTGCTTCCGGTTGCCGACGACGCGGTCCAGCCGGGAGAGGGAGACGACGGGGTCGTTGAGCATCCCCCGCTTCTCCTTCAGCCGCAGGATCCGCAGGACCGATTCCTCGATCCGGGCCTCGGTCAGCTCGCCGTCCCGGACGGCCTTGACCACCGCGTTCCAGGCGATCGGCAGCGACTCCGGGAAGAGCAGCTGGTCGACGCCCGCCTTGAGGGCGAGGACCGGGATGCGCTCGTCGCCGTACTTGGTCCGTACGCCCCGCATGTTGAGGGCGTCCGTCACGATGACGCCGTCGAAGCCCAGCTCCTCACGGAGGATGCCCGTGATGATCGGCTTGGAGAGCGTCGCGGGGTCGTTGCTCGGGTCCAGGGCGGCGACCTGGAGATGCGCCGTCATGATCGAGTCGATCCCGGCCTTGATGGCCGCCCGGAACGGCGGCGCGTCCAGCCGCTCCCACTCCGCGCGGGTGTGGGTGATCACCGGCAGCTCGGTGTGGCTGTCCTGGCCGGTGTCGCCGTGGCCCGGGAAGTGCTTGGCGCAGGCGGAGACGCCCGCCGCCTGGTAGCCGTCGACCTGGGCCGCGACCAGCCGGGCCGCGGCGGTCGGGTCCGAACCGAAGGACCTTATGCCGATGACCGGGTTGGCCGGGTTCACATTGACGTCGGCGACCGGGGCGTAGTTCTCCCGGATGCCCATCGCCGCCAGCTCCGTACCGGCGATGAACGCGGCGGTACGGGTGTCGCCGCGGGAGCCGGAGGCGCCGAGCGCCATCGCGCCGGGCAGCTGGGTGGCGGGCAGGCCGACCCGGGTGACGATACCGCCGTGCTCCTGGTCGATGGAGACCACGAGCGGGACCGAGTTCGGCTGGCTGAGCGCCGCCTTCTGCAGGTCGTTGGAGAGGCCGCCCAACTGCCGCGGGTTGCGGACGTTGTTGGACCAGCCGAAGTAGATGACACCGCCGAGGTGGTAGTTCTTCACGATCTCGGCAGGCGTGCTGTACCCGTTGCGCCGGAGGTTGTCGGCGGCGTGCGCGGGCTCGGGGTTGTGCGCGTCGTACCCGGAGAACCAGTGGACGAAGAGCTGGCCCACCTTCTGCTCGAGGCTCATCCGCGCGATGAGCTTCTTGAGCCGGGCGTCCCGGTCCGGTCTGTGCTGTGCCGTCCCGGCGACCGCCGGCGCGGCGCCCGCGGTCACGACGGCGGAGGCGACCGAGGTGGCGGCGAGGAGCGTACGCCTGGAGACCCGGGCCTGGGTGTGCGGGGAGAGCTGGTGGTGCGGATCGTGCATGGGGGTGCTCCTTCCGGCCTTGCTGGCAAGGGAGTTGAAGGAAACGTCCAGAATCGCTCGGACGGAGCTGAAACTAACTGCCAATGTGTAGGTAGGGCAATAAGACCCGCGAGTATAAAAATGAATGGTCATCGGGGTGCCGACGGGCGCGCTGGTGAAAGATTGTGAAAGATGTGAAGGTTTTGTGGATGGGGTGGTGTGGACCTCTTGATTAATGGTTCGGACCAATGCCCGCCCCTGCCGGAGTCCTCTCCGGGCTCCTTTGTGGAGATCGTCCCCGGGCTCGCGGATGCCTCCCGGCGCCCCCGGCCGGGCTCGTGAGCGGACGTCAGAGGCCCGCCGGCCCCATCTTTTCCGGCCGCTCCCCGGCATGCGGCGCGAACCGCTCCTGAAGCGCCGTCACCGTCGCGCCGATGGCGGGCCGCCGGGCCGCGCGGGAGCGCCAGAGCGCGTAGAGCCGCCGTCGCGGTACGGGGTCGAGCGGTACCGCCGTGACTCCCGCCGGAAGCGGCCCCCGCCCCAGCCGGGGCATCACGGCGATCCCGAGACCGGCGGCCACCAGCGCGATCTGGGTGTGGTTCTCCTCCGCCTGATGGACGAGATCGGGCTCGCACCCCGCCGTACGCAGCGTACGGATCAACCAGTCGTGGCAGACCGTCCCCGGCGGCTGGCAGATCCATCGCTCGCCGGTCAGTTCCTCGCGCCGCACCCCCGTCCGCCCGGCCAGCCGATGCCCGTCGGGGACGAGCAGATCGCAGAGATCGTCCCCGATCACGGCCTGCTCGACACCCTCCGGCGCGGGCAGCGGCGCGATGTCCCAGTCATGGGCGACCGCGAGATCGACACTGCCCCGGGCCACCAGATCCACCGAGAGATGCGGATCGACCTCGGCCATCCGGACGTCCAGACCCGGATGCGCCCGCTCCAGCGCCGCGAGCGTGCCGGGCAGCAGGCCCCGGGCCGCCGAGGCGAACGCGGCGATCGTCAGCCGCCCCGCGGGCTTGCCCCGGCGCTCCTCCAGCACCGTCTCGGCCCGCTCCACGATCGCCAGCAGCTCCCGGGCCGTGGTCGCGAGCTGGACCCCCGCGTCGGTGAGGGCGACGCCCCTGCCCCGCCGCTCCAGCAGGGGCGTACGGGTCTCCCGCTCCAGCTTGGTGATCTGCTGCGAGACAGCGGACGGGGTATAGCCGAGGGCCGTGGCCCCGGCGGCGACCGAACCGTGCACCCAGACCGCGTGCAGCGCCCGCAGCCGTCCCAGATCGAGCATCCGCGGCCTTCCTTCCGGTGGTGCCGGTAGCCGTACCCGCCGTCTTCCTCGTGGGCCGCCCCGAGGTCGCCTGGAAGTGGATCGCCGGCGTCGGGCTCGCCCTCGGCGTGGCCAAGTTCGGTCTGCTCTTCATCGGCATGGACCACGGGATGCCCGCCGGGCTCTCCTCCCTCGTCCTCCAGATCCAGGCCGTCTTCACCGCCCTGATCGCCGCCGCCTTCCTCCACGAGCGCCCGGGCCGGACCAGGATCGCCGGAATGGCCGTCGCCCTCGGCGGGATCGCCGTCGCCGCGGTCGACCGGGGTGCCTCCGCCCCGTTCACCGGCTTCACCCTGGTCCTCGCCGCCGCCCTCTGCTGGGGCGTGTCCAATGTGCTGACCCGCAGGGCCGCCCCGCCGGACGCCCTCAACTTCATGATCTGGGTCTCCGTCGTCCCCGTACTGCCCCTGCTCGCGCTCTCCTTCCTCTTCGAGGGCCCCGGGGCGATCGGGGGTGCCCTGCGCGGCCTCGACCTGAGCGGAGCCGAAACCGTCCTCTACCTCGCCTGGGGCGCCACCGTCTTCGGCTTCGGCGCCTGGGGATATCTGCTGCGCCGCTACCCCGCCTCCTCCGTCGCCCCCTTCTCCCTGCTGGTGCCCTTCTTCGGCATGTCGTCGGCCGCACTGCTCCTCGGCGAACGGATCACCCCTCTCGGCTGGCTCTCCGCCGCCCTCCTCGTCGGCGGTATCGCCGTCACATCCCTCTCCCGATCAGCCGCTCCAGATACTCCCGCCCCGGCACCAGCAGCCCCGGCAACTCCGCCGCCTCCGGCGCCCAGCGCTTCTCGTACTCCCAGCTCAGCCAGGTCCGCCCGCTGGCCCGGGCCAGCACGTCCGCCAGCGGCAGCACCCCCTCGCCCAGCGCCAGCGGCGCCAGGTCCTCCCGCGACGCCACATCCTTCACCTGGACATAACCCACCGACGGCCCGAGCGCCCGCCAGGTCCCCTCCGGCGACTCCCCGCCCAACCAGGTATGCAGTACGTCCCAGACCGCCCCGGGCCCGCTGCCGCCGGACTCCGGAGCAGGTCTCAGGCCGGACCCCGGTCCGGATCTCAGGCCGGATCCCCGACCCGGTCTCACGCCGGATCCCGGACCGGATCCGCTGTCGGCCCCGCCGCCGGAGCCGGACCGGGCCCCGGCGTCCGGCGCTCCGGCCCGGTCGAGAACCCGGGCCACCGACTCGCCCGTGCGATGCGAGTCATGTGTCTCCAGCAGAATCCGCACCCCCCGTGGCGCCGCCTCCCGCGCCGCCAGGGCCAGCCGCCGCGCCGCCACGGCATCACCGCCGGCGCCGGGGCCGCCGGGGCCGCTCTCTTCCCCAGGGGCGCCCCTGGCGCCGGGCTCCGCTCCCGCGCCCCCGCCACCGCCGCCGGGCACGGGCGTGCCGCCTCCGCTGTCCCGTACGGCCGCTCCCGGGAAGACCCGGACATACGGCGCCCCCAGATCACCGGCCAGCTCCACCAGATCCGCGATCTCCGCCAGGACCGGCCCGTCCGGGCCCGCCGCCGCGACCCGGGGATAGCCGCAGACGGCCAGCACCCCGACCCCCGCCCGCTCGAAGGCCCGCGCCACCGCCGCCCGGTCGCTCCGCCCGATCCCCGGATGCACCGGCTCCTCCGGATGCGCCCGGACCTCGACCCCCTGATAGCCCGTATCGGCGGCGAGCGCGGCCACTTCAGCGGCGGGCATCCCCGGCACCCCCAGCGTCGAGAACGCGAACCCCCATGCCGTTCCTCTCGGCCCGCGCGGATCCACCGGACTCGTCCGACCCGCCGGCCCCACCGGCCCGCCGGGCGAACCCGCACCGCCCCGGCCCGTACCACCACCCCGGCCCGTCGTCCGGTTCATCCGGGCACCGCCTCCCGCCCGCCCAGACCGAGCCGCCAGTCCTGGCCGACCAGATCCACCCCGTACGAATGGTGCGACTCCTCCGCGACCAGGGTGAAACCGGCCCGCTGATATATCCGGCGGGCCCCGCCGAGCACATCATTGGTCCACAGCACCAGATCCCGGTAACCCCGCTCCCGGGCGAACTCCACCACCGAGCGCACCAGCCGCTCACCGATCCCGTGGCCCCGGGCCTCCGGCTCCACCAGCAGCAGCCGCAGCCGCGCCGTCCCCTCCTCCGCCTCGTCCCGGACGCACATCACCGAACCCACCGGCCGGCCGTCCAGCTCCGCGATCCACATCCGCTCCCGCTCCGGATCGCGGTCCCGGGCGAAGTCGCCCACGATCCGCGCGACATGGCCCTCGAACTCCGTGTTCCACCCGTACTCCGCCGCGTACAGCGCGCCGTGCCGGGCCACCGTCCAGCCCAGCTCCCCGGGCGCGGGCTCGCGCAGCACCGGGCCCTCCGCCCCGGCGGCCCGGCCCGGCGCCAGCGCCTCCCGGACCGTCCGCAACGCCGCCACCAGCCGCTCGCGCTCCTCGGCCGGCACCCGGGACACCAGCACCCCCACCGCCTCCCGGGACCGCTCGTCGAGCAGGGTCGCCGCCTCCCGGCCCCGCCCCGTGAGCGTGATCCGCTGCCGCCGGGTGTCCTCCTGCGACCTGGCCCGCTCCACCAGCCCGTCCCGCTCGAACTTCCCCAGCAGCCTGCTGAGATACCCCGCGTCCAGCGACAGCTCGACCCGCAGGTCGGCCGCGTCCGTCCGCGGGCTGTGCGCCAGCTCGTACAGCACGCGCGACTCCGTGAGCGTGTACGGCGTGTACAGATGCTTGCTGTAGTCCAGCGCGCCGATGAGATTCGTATAGAACCGGTTGAACGCGCGAACCTCCTGGATCACCACGTCCACCACCTCCCCGTTCCCCCGAGTTTCCTTGACTCAGTCAATGGTTTTCCCGCCTCGTGGGACCGCAAACCCGCTTTCCGGGAAAGATCCGCAGGCGTCCGTACCCCGCGCCGCCGCCACGACGGCCACCACCCGCGCCCCCGTCGCCGACCGCTACCGCCCGGGCCCGCGGCCCGTCGCGGCGCGAGGAATTCCGTGGCCCGGCGCGCCGCCGCCTGCCACCCTGGGGCCGTATGGGACCCCATCGCGACCGCCCGGCCACCGACCACACCCGGCTCGGAGCCCCCGTCGACGCCCGCCCCCACTTCGCCCGTGAGCACACGGCGCTGCTGGCCGGCCTCCGGTCGCTGGCACCGGCCGACTGGCGGCGCGAGGCCGTTCCCGGCTGGACCGTGCGCGATCTCGCGGCCCATCTCCTCGGCGACTACTACGGCAGGCTCGGACGCGACCGGGACGCCCATCGCGAGGGCCCGTCCTTCGCGCCGGGCGAGACCCTGGAGACCTTTCTCCACCGCGCCAACCAGGAGTGGGTCGACGCCTGCGCCCGGATCAGCCCCGCGGCACTCGTCGACACCCTGGAGCTGATCGGTGCCCAGGTCACCCGCTTCTTCGCGACGGCCGACCCCGGCGCCCCCTCGCTCGGCGTGTCCTGGGCCGGGGCCGACCCGGCGCCCATGTGGCTGGACTGCGCCCGGGAGTTCACCGAGTTCTGGACCCACCGTCAGCAGATCCGCCGCGCCACCGGTGACGGCACCGACCCCGATCCGGTGGCGGCCTCACTGGTCGTCGACACCTTCATGAGAGCCCTGCCGCACACCCTCCGCGATGTCGACGCCTCCGGCGGAACCCGGATCCGGGTCGTCGTGACCGGTCCGGGCGCCGGAACCTGGACCGCCACCAGAGTCCCCGCCACCGGGACCCCCACCGAAACCGCCTCGGCCGCCCCCGGACACCACTGGTCCCTCGCACACCCGGAACCCGGCCCGGCCGAGGCGACCGTACGGTTCGACACCGAGACCGCCTGGCTGCTGTGCACCCGGGGGATCGAACCGGCCGAGGCCCTGCCCCTGGCCGGGGTCGAGGGCGACCACCGGCTGGCCGTCGCCGCCTGCCGGATCGTCTCCGTCGTCCACTGATCAGTCGTCCACTGATCCGTCGTCCGCCGGTCTGTTGTCCACCGGTCCGTCGCCGAGCGCGGGCCGTCCCGAAGAGCCGGTACGTCCCCGCCGGGCCGGTTCACCCCCGGGGCGGCGCCGTCGACGAGCGGGCCAGCAACTCCGCCTCGATGGCCGCGATACCCCCCGGCGGGGCCTCCTCCGCCCCCATCGCCAGCCGCCCCGCCCGCGCGCCCGCCTCGAACAGCGGCAGCCGTACCGTCGTCAGCGCCGGAACCACGTCCACCGAGAACGGCAGATCGTCGAATCCCGCGACGGAGACGTCCTCCGGAATCCGCAGCCCCTGGTCCCGCAGGGCCGCGCAGGCCCCCAGCGCCACCGTGTCATTGGCCGCGACCACGGCGGTCAGACCGGGTTCGCGCCGCAGCAGTTCCAGCGTCGCGTCGTACCCCGACCGGCGGGCGTACGGCCCGTTCAGGGTCAGCCGCTCCTGGTCCGCGCCGATCCCGGCCGCGCGCAGAGCCGCCCGGTGGCCCTCCAGCCGGGCCCGGGTCGTCGTACGTTCCGCGGGCCCGGCGACGTAGCCGATCCTGCGGTGTCCGAGGGACAAAAGATGTTCCGTCAATCGCCGTCCGCCGCCGAAGTTGTCGAAGACGAGAGCCGCGAGTACGGCATTGGTCCCCGGCACCGGGGGCCGGCCGCAGAGCACGATCCGGGTCCCCGCGTCGGCCAGCCGGGCCAGCTTCGCCGACATCGCGGCCATGTGCCCGGGATCCTCCAGCGCGCCTCCGGTCAGCACTACGGCCGCCGC
Organism: Streptomyces sp. NPDC006798; assembly: GCF_040635975.1. NCBI lineage: Bacteria > Bacillati > Actinomycetota > Actinomycetes > Kitasatosporales > Streptomycetaceae > Streptomyces > Streptomyces sp. NPDC006798. Next base: position 130,462 of record NZ_JBEYIS010000013.1, on the reverse strand, counting down.
CCGCTGCCGCTGGAGCAGGGTGAGATAGGTGAGTTCACGCTCCGGCGATCCGCCGGTATTGCAGACCACGGCCAGCTTCTCGCCGCCGCCGCGCCCCGAGCCCTTGCCGCCGATCTCGCCCTGGACGGCCCCCGCCATGATCGCGAAGAAGGGGTCCGCTATGTCGTTGACCATGATGCCGACCAGGTCGGAGGTGGCCGCGGCGAGTGAACTGGCCGGTCCGTTCAGGACGTAGTCCAGTTCGTCGACCGCCCGCAGCACCCGCTCCCGGGTGGAGGCGGCGACCGGATAGTTGCCGTTGAGCACCCGGGACACGGTCGCCGGGGACACCCGGGCCCGTGCGGCGACATCCGCCAGAGTGATTGTCATCGGTTCCCTCCGCGGGATACGGGCCGTGACCCTTGTCCGGGCCGCTGTCGGCAGGCTAGCGTCCTCCCGCGAAGAAAGCGCTTGCCGACCTCCGCGCACCATTTCGACCTGCTGGAATCCAGCCGCACGCGGCCGGTTCGTCCCGTCCGGTACGCAAGCGCCGAGCGGGCCGCGGCACCGCTCGGACCACGGCCGGACGCGTCGGCGGGCCCGAGGCAGCACCGCCGTGGACACCACCGCCCGGCGAACCGACGAGCCCGGAGGCAGCGCCATGGACAGCGAAACCGTACGGATCGCCCTCAACGGCGTCACCGGGCGCATGGGTTACCGCCAGCATCTCGTCCGGTCCCTGCTCGCCCTGCGGGACCAGGGCGGCCTCGATCTCGGCGACGGCCGGACCCTGCGGCCCGAACCCGTACTCGTCGGCCGCCGCGAACCGGCGCTCCGCGCCATCGCCGAGCGCCACGGACTGCGCCACTGGGACACCGACCTCGACTCCGTACTCTCCGACGGCACCGTCGACGTCTACTTCGACGCCCAGATCACCGCCGCCCGCCCCGAAGCGCTGATCCGGGCGATCGCCGCGGGCAAACACGTCTATACGGAGAAGCCGACGGCGACCGGTCTCGCCGACGCCCTGGAGGTGGCCCGGCTGGCCCGGTCGGCCGGGATCCGCCACGGTGTCGTCCAGGACAAGCTCTTCCTGCCGGGGCTGCTGAAGCTGAGACGCCTGATCGACGGGGGCTTCTTCGGCGAGATCCTCTCCGTGCGCGCCGAGTTCGGCTACTGGGTCTTCGAAGGCGACTGGCAACCGGCCCAGCGGCCGTCGTGGAACTACCGGGCCGAGGACGGCGGCGGCATCACCATCGACATGTTCCCCCACTGGGCCTATGTGCTCGAACGGCTCTTCGGCCGGGTCACCAGTGTGATGGCGCAGGTCAGCACCCATATCCCCAACCGCTGGGACGAGCGGGGCAAGCCGTACGAGGCGACCGCCGACGATGCCGTCTACGCCGTCTTCCGGCTCGACGGCGGGATCGTGGCACAGATCAACTCCTCCTGGGCGGTCCGGGTGATGCGGGACGAACTCGTCGAGTTCCAGGTGGACGGAGTCCTCGGTTCCGCCGTGGCCGGGCCCCGCCGCTGCCGGATCCAGCACCGGTCCACCACCCCGCGTCCCGTCTGGAACCCCGATCAGCCCACCACCGACTCCTATCGCGACCACTGGCAGGAGGTCCCCGACAACCAGCCCTTCGAGAACGCCTTCAAGGCGCAGTGGGAGCTGTTTCTGCGCCATGTCGCCCTGGGGGAGCCGTACGAGAGCGACCTGGTGGCGGGGGCTCGCGGGGTGCAACTCGCCGAACTGGGGCTCCGGTCGTCCGCCGAGGGCCGCCGGATCGAGGTCCCGGAGCTGGCCCTGTGACCGCGCCCCCGCCCGGCTCCCGCCCGGGTTCAGCGGACGGCCCCCGGCGCTGGGAACCCGCGGGCTCCCGGCCTCCGAGGCCCGCGGGCCCCCGGCCCGGGCCGCCCTCCACCGCCCGGCCCGCCCCCTCCCGGCGGTTCTTCGCCGCCGCGCATGTCGTCGCCGCCCCGGCCCGAGGAACCGCGGCGAACACAGCAAACACGGCACCTATAGGAGCGGCCTCCGTAACCGGGACCGTAGGAGCCGCGGAACAGTTCGGCCCGGTCGGCCCGGCCGCCGTCGACTGGGACGCCACCCTCGCCTTCCGCCACCATCTCTGGTCCCGCGGACTCGGAGTCGCCGAGGCCATGGACACCGCCCAGCGCGGCGCGGGACTCGACTGGCCCGCCGCTGCCGAACTGATCCGCCGCTCGGCCGCCGAGGCCGCGACCACCGGCGGCGCCCTCGTCTGCGGCGCCGGTACGGACCAGCTGACGGGACCGGCCGGACTGCCCGCGATCGGCCGGGCGTACGAGGAACAGCTCGCCCATGTCGAGGGCTGCGGCGCCCGGGCCGTCCTGCTGGCCTCCCGGGCCCTCGCGGCCACCGCGCGGTCCCCGGAGGACTATCAGGAGGTCTACGGCGAACTCCTGCGGCAGTCGGAGCGCCCGGTGATCCTGCACTGGCTCGGCCCCGCCTTCGACCCCGCCCTCCGCGGCTACTGGGGCGACGACGACCCCGACCGGGCCGCCGAGACCCTGCTCGCCGTCGTCCGCGCCCACCCCCGCAAGGTCGACGGCGTCAAGATCTCCCTCCTCGACCCGCCCCGGGAGATCGCCTTCCGCCGCCGACTCCCGCCGGGCGTACGGTGCTACACCGGCGACGACCACCACTACCCCGAGCTGATCGCGGGCGACGAACACGGCCACAGCGACGCCCTGCTCGGTGTCCTCAACCCGTTGGCACCCCTGGCGGCCCGCGCCCTGCACGCCCTCGACACGGCCGGTACGGGGGCCTTCAGAGCCGTACTCGACCCGACCCTCGACCTCGCCCGGCACCTCTTCGAACCCCCCACCCGGTACTACAAGACGGGGGTGGTGCTGCTGGCCTGGCTCGCCGGACACCAGCCCCGCTTCACCATGCTCGGCGGCCTCCACACCGCCCGGCCGCCGGACCATCTGGCCCGCGCGCACCGGCTCGCCGACCGGCTCGGCCTCCTCCCCGACCCCGAACGCGCCGCCGCCAGGATGGCGTCCCTGCTCACCGGAGAGGAGCCCGGGTGACCGCGTTCCCGGCCCCCGGCGGCCTCGGCCGGCTCAGCGTCAACCAGATGACCGTACGGCAGCTCTCCCTGCCCGAACTGGCCGACGGCTGCGCCCGGCTCGGCATCCCCGGCGCCGGACTCTGGCGCGAACCGGTGACGGCGTACGGCACCGCCGCCGCGGCCCGGCTGATGCGGGACAGCGGACTGAGGGTGACGAGCCTGTGCCGGGGCGGCTTCCTCACCTCGGCCGACCCCGCCGCACGGGCCCGCGCCGTCGACGACAACCGGGCCGCCGTCGACCAGGCCGCGGCTCTGGGCACCGACACCCTGGTCCTGGTCTCCGGCGGACTGCCGACGGGCGACCGGGACCTGCCGGGCGCCCGGGAGCGGGTCGCCGACGCCCTGGCCGGTCTCGTCCCGTACGCCGGGGACGCGGGGGTACGGCTCGCGATCGAACCACTGCACCCCATGTACGCCGCCGACCGCTGCGTGGTCTCCACCCTCGCCCAGGCGCTCCGGATCGCCGGGCGCTTCCCGCCCGCCCGGGTCGGGGTCGTCGTGGACACGTACCACGTCTGGTGGGACGAGGACGCCCCCGCCCAGGTGGCGCGCGCGGGCGCCGAGGGCCGGATCCACGCCTTCCAACTCGCCGACTGGACCACACCACTGCCCGCCGGGGCGCTCAACGGGCGGGCCCAGCTCGGCGACGGCTGCGTCGATCTGCGGGGCTGGCGGCGCCGGGTCGACGCGGCGGGCTACCGGGGGCCCGTCGAGGTGGAGATCTTCAACGAGGAGCTGTGGACCGGGGACGGCGCGGAGGTACTCGCCGACACGGCCGCCCGCTACGCCGAACACGTCGCGGGGGAGTGACCGGTTCCGCCGGACGCGGGCCGGTGCGGGCCTCCGCGTCCACCGCCGTCGCCCGTGGCCCGCGTCCATCGCCGTCACCCGGCGACGGCGGCGCGGCCCGGTCGGTGTGCGGCGGCCGTACCGTCCCGGTTGTCCACAGGCTCCCCACGCTGTCGGACCACGGCGGTAGCGTCGTGCCATGTCCAATCTGTCAGTACTCGAAGGGGTCCTCGAACGGATCACCTACGCGAACGAGGAGAACGGCTACACGGTCGCCCGCGTCGACACCGGCCGCGGCTCCGGCGACCTGCTGACCGTCGTCGGCTCCCTCCTCGGCGCGCAGCCCGGCGAGTCGCTGCGGATGGAAGGGCGATGGGGTTCCCATCCGCAGTACGGCAAGCAGTTCACCGTCGAGAACTACACGACGGTGCTGCCCGCGACGATCCAGGGCATCCGCCGCTATCTGGGCTCGGGCCTCATCAAGGGCATCGGTCCCCGGATCGCCGAACGGATCGTCGACCACTTCGGTACGGAGACCCTGGAGGTGATCGAGCAGGAGCCCGCGCGGCTGGTGGAGGTCCCCGGCCTCGGCCCCAAGCGCACCCGGCTCATCGGCTCGGCCTGGGAGGAGCAGAAGGCCATCAAGGAGGTGATGGTGTTCCTCCAGGGCGTCGGTGTCTCGACCTCCGTCGCGGTGCGGATCTACAAGAAGTACGAGGACGCCTCGATCTCCGTCGTGAGGAACCAGCCCTACCGGCTGGCCGCCGACGTCTGGGGTATCGGCTTCCTCACCGCCGACCGGATCGCGCAGGCCGTCGGCATCCCGCACGACAGCCCCGAACGGGTCAAGGCCGGGTTGCAGTACGCGCTCTCGCAATCCACCGACCAGGGCCACTGCTTCCTGCCCGAGGAGCGGCTGATCGCCGACGCGGTGAAGCTGCTCCAGGTCGATACCGGCCTGGTCATCGACTGCCTCGGTGAACTCGCCGCCGACGAGGAGGGGGTCGTCCGGGAGCGGTTGCCGGGCCCTGAGGGCGGCGAGCCGGTGACGGCCGTCTATCTGGTCCCGTTCCACCGGGCCGAGCTGTCCCTCGCGGCCCAGACGCTACGGCTGCTGAGGGCCCCCGACGACCGTCTCGCGGCCTTCCACGACGTGGCCTGGGACAAGGCCCTGTCCTGGCTCGCGGACCGGACGGGAGCCGAGCTGGCGCCCGGGCAGGAGGAGGCCGTACGACTGGCGCTCACCAGCCGGGTCGCCGTACTGACCGGCGGCCCGGGCTGCGGCAAGTCCTTCACCGTCCGTTCGGTGGTCGAGCTGGCCCGGGCCAAGAAGGCCAAGGTCGTACTGGCGGCCCCGACCGGGCGCGCCGCCAAACGGCTCGCCGAACTGACCGGCGCCGAGGCGTCCACCGTCCACCGGCTGCTGGAGCTGAAGCCCGGCGGGGACGCCGCCTACGACCGCGACCGCCCGCTCGACGCCGATCTGGTGGTGGTGGACGAGGCGTCCATGCTCGATCTGCTGCTCGCCAACAAGCTGGTGAAGGCCGTGGCGCCCGGGGCGCATCTGCTGCTGGTGGGCGATGTGGACCAGCTGCCCAGCGTCGGGGCCGGGGAGGTGCTGCGCGATCTGCTGGCCGGAGGCAGCCCGGTGCCGCACGTCCGGCTCACCCGGATCTTCCGCCAGGCCCAGCAGTCCGGGGTCGTCACCAACGCCCATCGCATCAACTCCGGTGAGCAGCCGATCACCACCGGTCTGCCGGACTTCTTCCTCTTCGTGGAGGAGGAGACCGAGGACGCGGGGAAGCTGGCCGTCGATGTGGCCGCGCGAAGGATTCCGGCCAAATTCGGTCTCGATCCTCGTCGGGATGTACAGGTTTTGGCCCCGATGCATCGCGGCCCGGCGGGCGCCGGAGCGCTGAACGGACTGCTCCAGCAGGCCGTCACACCCGCCCGGCCCGATGTGGCCGAGAAACGCTTCGGTAGCCGGGTTTTCCGGGTCGGCGACAAGGTCACCCAGATCCGCAACAACTACGAGAAGGGCCGGAACGGGGTCTTCAACGGCACGGTGGGCGTCGTCACCGCCCTTCACCTCGACGACCAGCGGCTCACCGTGCTGACCGACGAGGACGAGGAGGTGCCGTACGACTTCGACGAACTGGACGAACTGGCCCATGCCTACGCGGTCACCATCCACCGCTCCCAGGGCAGCGAGTACCCGGCCGTGGTGATCCCCGTCACTACCGGGGCCTGGATGATGCTGCAGCGGAACCTGCTCTACACCGCGGTCACCCGGGCCAAGAAACTCGTGGTGCTGGTGGGCTCCCGCCGGGCGATAGGGCAGGCGGTCCGAACGGTTTCCGCAGGCAGACGGTTCACGGCGCTGGCGCACCGGCTCTCGGCCGGCTGATCCCGGGCGCTCGTCCGGCCGGGGGAGCCCGCGCGCCGGTGGGGTGGGAAATGGCACCCCGACTTCCGGAAATCGGGCGAACGGGGCAGGATGAGCAGGTTGGCGGCACTCAGTGCCGCCAATGGGCTCAAAGGCCGACCCCGAGTGCACTCTCATGCGCCAAATGGGGGATGGTAGAGACAGTCAGGGCACCTCGAAGAAGAGGCACTACGTCGGTGAGGGATGACGTGAGCGACAACTCTGTAGTACTGCGGTACGCGGACGGTGAATACACCTACCCGGTGGTCGAGAGCACCGTCGGTGACAAGGGCTTCGACATCGGGAAGCTCCGGGCCCAGACAGGACTCGTGACCCTGGACAGCGGCTACGGCAATACGGCCGCCTACAAATCCGCGATCACCTACCTGGACGGCGAGCAGGGCATCCTGCGCTACCGCGGCTACCCCATCGAGCAGCTGGCCGAGCGCTCCTCCTTCGTCGAGGTGGCCTATCTGCTGATCAACGGCGAGCTGCCCACGGTCGACGAGCTGGCCGCCTTCAAGAACGAGATCACGCAGCACACGCTGCTCCACGAGGACGTCAAGCGGTTCTTCGACGGCTTCCCGCGTGACGCCCACCCGATGGCGATGCTCTCCTCCGTCGTCAGCGCCCTGTCCACGTTCTACCAGGACAGCCACAACCCGTTCGACGAGAAGCAGCGCCACCTCTCCACGATCCGGCTGCTGGCCAAGCTGCCCACGATCGCGGCGTACGCGTACAAGAAGTCGATCGGCCACCCGTTCGTCTACCCGCGCAACGACCTCGGGTACGTGGAGAACTTCCTGCGGATGACCTTCTCGGTCCCGGCGCAGGAGTACGACCTGGACCCGGTCGTCGTCGCGGCCCTGGACAAGCTGCTCATCCTGCACGCGGACCACGAGCAGAACTGTTCGACCTCCACGGTCCGGCTGGTCGGCTCCTCGCAGGCGAACATGTTCGCCTCGATCTCGGCGGGCATCTCCGCCCTCTGGGGTCCGCTGCACGGCGGCGCCAACCAGTCGGTGCTGGAGATGCTGGAGGGCATCCAGGCGTCCGGCGGCGACGTCGACTCCTTCATCCGCAAGGTGAAGAACAAGGAAGACGGCGTGAAGCTCATGGGCTTCGGGCACCGCGTCTACAAGAACTTCGACCCCCGGGCGAAGATCATCAAGGCGGCGGCGCACGATGTCCTCTCGGCCCTCGGCAAGTCCGACGAGCTGCTCGACATCGCCCTCAAGCTGGAGGAGCACGCCCTCGCCGACGACTACTTCGTCGAGCGCAAGCTCTACCCGAACGTCGACTTCTACACCGGTCTGATCTACCGGGCCATGGGCTTCCCGACCGAGATGTTCACCGTGCTCTTCGCGCTCGGCCGGCTGCCCGGCTGGATCGCCCAGTGGCACGAGATGATCAAGGAGCCGGGCTCCCGGATCGGCCGTCCGCGGCAGATCTACACCGGCGAGGTCCTCCGTGACTTCGTCCCGGTCGAGGCCCGCTGACCTCGTCGTCGCAGAGTCGCGCGAGCGCACAGTCGCGCGAGCGCACAGCCGCGATAGCGGAAAGCGCCCCACCGCCGATCCCCCCACGGGTCGGCGAGCGGGGCGCTTCCCATATCCCCGGAGCGGATTCCCCCCACGGGATCCGGCCGGGTGTCTGCGACCGCAGATTTCGCGCGGTATGCCGGGGTACGTACGACGGGAGGGCCGCTCAAAGCTCCCCGGGCACGTGCCCCGGCCAACGCTTGCCTGAGATGTCCCCCAAGACATCCCATGAACGTCCCCCAAGACGTTCCTGGCATCGTCCATTTAGACCCTGGAGGGGCCTCAATGGTTACCCCTCAATATCTGTGATCTAGGTCTCTTTGTGAAGGTCTTGTGCATCACACATAGCCCCGAGGTGGGGTCGGGGCCCGGCCGGACGGGCCGTTCCGGCCGGGGTGACCGGGGTCGTAGAGATTTAGTGATCATGCCGCTGACCTGGCCGGATTCCATCGCCGAGGGGATGTTCCGGCTGCTCGGACGTGGTCTTGGGGCGGCTTTCGGATGCCTCGGTTCAGGGGTGCGATGAGAGACGGATCACGTTCGCACGTGTCCGAAATATCGCTGATGCCGCCCGGGGGGTGCGAGGCGTCGCATCCCCCGGAGTCCGGGTCCGCCCGGAAACGCGGGCGGGCCGTACGGGGGCCGTCGCGAAGGACGTTCCCGTACGGCCCCGGCCCCGGCCCTGGAGCGGCGTCCGGCTCAGGCGGTGCCCGCCAGCTCGTAGCCCGCCTCGTCCACGGCGGCGCGTACGGCCGCCTCGTCGAGCGGGGCCTCGGAGACGACGGTGACCAGCCCGGTCGAGGCGACGGCGGTCACCGAGCTGACGCCCGCGATCGCGGAGACCTCGGCGGAGATGGCGCCCTCGCAGTGGCCGCAGGTCATGCCGGTGACCTTGTAGACGGTGGTGACGGCGCCCTCGGAGGCGGCCGGGGCGGCACCCGTACCGCAGGAGCTGCCGCCGCAGCAGCCGGACGCTTCGGTCGTCTCGATGAACTCGATGTCGGGCTTGGTGCTCATGGCGTTCTCCTCGTGGACGGTCGGGCGGTGTGGCCGCATGGCACGGTGGACTTGGGGCGGTTGGTGACCCCGGGGCCCGTGCTGCACACCATACTATACCCCTAGGGGGTATGGAATCGCCGTGGGGGATATCGCTCTCCCGTCGTCGGGTCGGCGGGGTCCGGCCGGGCTCCGCCCCGGGCGGGGCCGGAGCCCCGGGACGCGGCTCCGGAGCCGCGCCGTACGGGACCCGAGGGGCGGTGCCGACTTCCGGGCCGTACGGCGCCCGGGCGCGCCGCCGAGGCCGCCGTACGCGGCTCCGGCGGCGCGCCCGGGGGTCAGCGCCGTCCGCGGTTGTTGCCCGGCCGGTTCGCCACCCAGGAACGGATCGTGTCCGCGTACCAGTACGGCTTCCCGGCCTCGACCAGGTCCGGCGGCGGGAGATGCCCGTGCTTGCGATAGGAGCGAACGGTGTCCGGCTGCACCCGGATGTGAGCGGCGATCTCCTTGTACGACCAGAGCCTTCTGTCCGACATCTGCGCGACACCTCCTTGCGAGCGCCGCAGTCGCGGTTGGGGGACCGTGAGGGACCTGCGGCGGATGCGCTTGGCGTGCACCGAGCCTGGTGCCGGGGGCCCCTCTCCGGGGAGGGGAAGTGCCGGGATGTTGATCAGCTGTGACGTAAGACCCGCGTAATGGAGATATATCCGATCATCGGCATAAAACGCCGGGCGCGGCCGGATCGTAGGGCAGTGCCCCCGCCGGCTACCGCCGAAGCCCTGGTCAGAACCCTGCGGAAGTCCTGGTCGGACCTGCGGGGGTCCTGGTCAGACCCCGCAGGAGCGCAGAAAACGCCGGGTGCGCCGGGCGATCGGGAAGGGCTGGTCCGGCGGGCACGGATACATGTCCTGCTCGACGATCGCGAACAGCTCCGCGTCGAGCGCCCGCGCGGCGGCCAGGACCGGCTCCAGCGCCGGTACGCCGCCCGGTGGCTCGCACATCACACCCCGGGCCACCGCCGGGCCGAACGGCACCTCGTCAGCAACCACTTCGGCGAGTACGGCCGGATCCACCTGCTTCAGATGGAGATAGCCGATCCGCTCGCCGTAGGTCTCGATCAGCTTGACGCTGTCGCCGCCGCAGTACGCGTAGTGGCCCGTGTCGAGGCAGAGGGAGACCAGCCCGGGATCCGTGGCGTCGAGGAACCGCCGGACGTTCTCCTCGCCGTCGATATGGGTGTCGGCATGCGGGTGGACCATGATCTTCAGTCCGTACCGCTCCCGTACCTCCCGCCCCAGCCGCTCCGTCTGAGCGGCGAGATCGCGCCATTGTCCGGCCGTCAGGGTCCGGTCCTCCAGCACCCGGCCGGTCTTGTCGTCCCGCCAGAAGGACGGGATGACCACCAGATGACCGGCGCCGGTCGCCCGGGCGAGGGCCGCGACCTCCGAGACCCGGGCCCAGGTCTCGTCCCAGACCGCGGGGCCGTGGTGCAGCCCGGTGAAGACCGTCCCCGCCGACACCTTCAGCCCCCGGCGCGCCGTCTCCTCCGCCAGGACGGCGGGATCCGTCGGGAGATAGCCGTAGGGGCCCAGCTCGATCCACTCGTACCCGGCCGCCGCGACCTCGTCCAGAAAGCGCCCCCAGGGCACCTGGCGCGGATCGTCGGGGAACCACACGCCCCAGGAATCGGGGGCCGAGCCGACCCGGATGCGGTGCGGGGGAGCGACGGGCGTGGTCATACGGCCGAGCTTTCCGGCCACGCCGAAAGGGTGTCAAGCCTTCGTCCGAATGTCAGGACAAAATATTGACAGGGCTCGGCGAGGGCCTTTAGATCTGGGGGCCGGGCGCCGAACCGCAGGGACCGAAGGGACGCGCATGCCTCAGCCGGACGGGCCACCGCCGCACGACGCGGCCGCCGCACCCCATGACGTGATCACCATGGGGCGGATCGGGGTGGACCTCTACCCGCTGCGCACCGGCGTCCCGCTGGCCCGGGTCGAGACCTTCGGCAAGTTCCTCGGCGGCTCCGCGAGCAATGTGGCCGTCGGCGCGGCCCGGCTCGGGCGCCGTACCGCCGTCATCACCCGGACCGGCCTCGACCCCTTCGGGGACTATCTCCACCAGGCGCTGCGCGAGTTCGGAGTCGACGACCGGTGGGTCACCCCGGTGGCCGAGTACCCCACCCCCGTCACCTTCTGCGAGATCTTCCCGCCGGACGACTTCCCCCTCTACTTCTACCGGCGGCCCAAGGCCCCCGATCTGGAGATCCGGACGGACGAACTCGACCTGGACGCGATCCGGCGCGCCCGGGTCTTCTGGACGACCGGCACCGGACTGAGCGCCGAACCCAGCCGGGGCGCCACCCAGACGGCGCTCGCCCACCGCGACCGCGCCGGGATCACGGTCTTCGACCTCGACTGGCGGCCGATGTTCTGGCGGGACCCCGAGACGGCCCGGCCGTACTACCGGGAGGCCCTGCGCTTCGCCACCGTCGCCGTCGGCAATGTCGACGAGTGCGAGATCGCCACCGGGGAGCGCGAACCGGAGGCGGCCGCCCGGGCGCTGCTGGCCGCCGGGGTGGAGCTGGCGGTGGTCAAGCGCGGCCCCGAGGGCGTGCTGGCGCTCCGGAGCGACGGCGCCCGGGCCGAGGTCCCGCCGGTCCCCGTCGAGGTCGTCAACGGCCTGGGGGCGGGGGACGCGTTCGGCGGCGCGCTCTGCCACGGACTGCTGGCGGGCTGGCCCCTGGAGCGGGTGACGCGGTACGCCAACGCGGCCGGGGCGATCGTCGCGGCCCGGCTCGCGTGTTCCAGCGCCATGCCGTACGGGGCCGAGGTCGAGCAGGTCCTCGGCGGCGGCCCCGTGCCACCGGAGCGCGAGCGGCCGCCGGGGAGCGGGGAGCTGACCGGGCGCCCGGGGCGTACGGAACCGGAGCGTACGGAAGGGCGGCCCGCCCCGGAGCACGCCCCCGGGGACGAGCCCGCCCCGGCCCCGGAGCCCGGTACCTCCGCCGCTCCGCAGCCCGGCGCCGGATCCACCGCTCCCGAGCCCGGTCGCGCCGCCGCGTCCACGACCGGCCGGGGACGGCCGTCGGCAGGCCCGGGGGAGCCTTCGTGAGCCGGGTCTCCATCGGCGAGCTGACCGGGATCCGCACCCGCCACCCCGAAGCCGTCGCCGAGGCCGCCGTCCGGCGCAGCCGGCGATCCCGGCTCCTCGGCGACTCCGGCCGGCTGATGATCATCGCGGCGGACCACCCCGCCCGGGGCGCCCTCGCCGTCGGGGAGAGCCGACTGGCCATGGCCAACCGGCTCGATCTGCTGGAAAGGCTCTGTCTCGCGCTCTCGCGCCCCGGGGTCGACGGCGTCCTCGCGACCGCCGACATCCTCGACGACCTGCTGCTTCTCGGCGCCCTCGAAGACAAGACCGTCATCGGCTCGATGAACCGCGGCGGGCTCGCGGGGGCCGCCTTCGAACTCGACGACCGCTTCACCGGCCATCGCGCCCGCGATCTGGCCCGGCTCGGCTTCGACGCCGGGAAGCTGCTGCTCCGGATCGACTACGGGGACCCCGGGTCGCTGGACACCCTGCACACCGCCGCCCGCACGATCGACGAGATGGCGGAGCATCACCTTCCGGTCTTCGTCGAACCGTTTGTCTGCCACCGGGTGGACGGACGGCTGCGGACGGATCTGACCGCCGAGGCCGTCACCCGGTCGATAGCCATCGCGTCGGGCCTGGCCGGGACGTCCGCGTACACCTGGCTGAAGGTCCCGGTCACCGACGACCCCGACGACATGGCGGCGGTCCTGGAGACCTCGACCCTGCCCGCCGTCATCCTCGGCGGCGAGATCGGGGACGATCAGCACGGCGCGTACGAGCGGTGGCGGACGGCGCTGCGACTTCCCACCGTGCAGGGGCTGGTGGTGGGACGCTCCTTGCTCTACCCCGTCGACGGCGATGTCGCCAAGGCCGTCGACACGGCCGTCTCCCTGCTCTGACCGGCCCCGTCGCCGGGGGCGCGGGCGGGGGACGCGGCGGTACCCGGGGGACACGGAAGACTGGGGCGGCGCCCCACGGCACCACCGCACGGCGCACCATCACACGGCACCACGGGTATCAGGGCACCACGGCACGGCGGACCATCCGGACAGGGAGTGCACAGACCGATGAGCACCGACGAGGGCGAACGGTACGGGGAGCGGTACGTGGCCGCCGGGACGGCCGCCGACGGACCGTACGCCCTGCGGCTCGACCCCGGCGGACCCGGCCGGGAGTACACCGGCCTGCGCGTCGTCGAGCTGGCCCCCGGCGCCGCGCACTCCTTCACCACCGGAGACGCCGAATGGATCGTGCTGCCCCTGGAGGGCGGTTGCACGATCACCGTCGACGGTGAGTTTTTCGAACTGCTGGGCCGGGAAAACGTGTTCAGCGGGGTCTCCGACTTCGCCTACGTACCCCGTGACGCCCGGGCACAGATCGCCTCCGGTGCGGGAGGCCGCTTCGCCTTGGCAGGAGCGAAGTGCGAGCGACGACTCCCCGCTCGCTACGGCCCCGCGCCGGAGGTACCGGTCGAGCTGCGGGGCTCGGGCCCCTGCTCCCGGCAGATCAACAACTTCGCCGCGGCGGACGTTTTCGACTGCGACCGGCTGATCGCGGTCGAGGTACTGACCCCGGGCGGCAACTGGTCCTCCTATCCTCCGCACAAGCACGACGAACACCGGCCGGGCACCGAGTCCGAGCTGGAGGAGATCTACTACTTCGAGATCGAGCACGGCGGACTCGGATACCACCGTGTCTCCCCGTCCCGGCCCGGCGGTACGGAGGTACTCGCGGAGGTCCGCGACGGCGACGCCGTACTGATCCCCGACGGCTGGCACGGCCCGTCGATCGCACCGCCCGGCCGGACCATGTACTACCTCAATGTGATGGCGGGCCCCGGGCCCGAGCGCCGCTGGCTGATCCGCGACCATCCGGATCACCAATGGATCCGCGACACCTGGCCGGAGCAGCCCGTCGACCCCAGACTGCCGCTGTACGAGGCGCCCCGCTCCGCCCCCGGAACCCGGACCGCCCCCGGTTCCGGGGCCGTTCGGGGTTCCGGTGCCGCCGGGGAGACGCCGACGGCCTCCGGGCCCCGGACCGTCCCCGGCACCCCGGCCGCCTCCGGGCCCGCCGCGCCACCACCCGAGGAGGAACACCGATGACCACCCGTCGGCTCACCGTCGCCCAGGCGCTCGTCGCCTTCCTCGGCCGCCAGTACACCGAACGCGACGGCCGCCGCCATCGGCTGATCGCCGCCACCTGGGGCATTTTCGGCCACGGCAATGTGGCCGGGATCGGCCAGGCGCTGGTCGAGTCCGGCACCGGCCCCGGGGCCGTGATGCCCTACTACCAGGGCCGCAACGAGCAGGCCATGGTCCATGCGGCGGCCGGCTACGCCCGTCAGTCACGGCGTCTCTCCGCCCAGGCCGTCACCACCTCCATCGGTCCCGGGGCCACCAATCTGGTCACCGGCGCCGCGCTCGCCACCGTCAACCGGCTCCCGGTGCTGCTGCTGCCCGGTGACGTCTTCGCGACCCGGCCCGCCGATCCGGTGCTCCAGCAGCTGGAGGTGCCGTACGCGGGCGATGTGTCGGTCAATGACGCGCTGCGGCCTGTCTCCCGCTACTTCGACCGGATCACCCGCCCCGAGGCGCTGATCCCGGCCGCCCTCGCCGCCATGCGGGTACTCGCCGACCCCGCCGAGACCGGCGCCGTCACCCTCGCGTTGCCGCAGGACGTCCAGGCCGAGGCGTACGACTGGCCGGAGGAGTTTCTCGCCGACCGCGTCTGGCGGGTGCCGAGGATCCGCCCCGACCGGGCGGTGCTCGACGGCGCGGCCCACGGCGTCACGGCGGCCCGGAGACCGCTGATCGTGGCGGGCGGCGGTGTCCGGCACGCCGAGGCGGAGCACGCGCTGCGCAGACTCGCCGAGGCCACCGGGATCCCCGTCGCGGCCACCCAGGCGGGCAAGGGCGCCCTGCCGTACGACCATCCCCGCGATATCGGCGGTATCGGCCATACCGGTACGGCGACGGCCGATGAACTCGCCCGCACCGCCGATCTCGTGATCGGGGTCGGCACCCGCTGGTCCGACTTCACCACCGCCTCCTCCACCCTCTTCCAGAACCCCGCCGTCCGCTTTCTGAACATCAACGTCACCTCCTTCGACGCCCACAAGATGGCCGGGCTCTCGGTCGTCGCCGACGCCCGCGCCGCCCTGGACGAACTGACCGACGCCCTCACGGCCGGGGGCGGCTATCGCGTATCCGAGGCGTACGAAAGGGAGTACGGCGCGGCCAAGGAGCGCTGGGAACGGCTGGTCGACCAGGCGTACGCCCCCGGGAACAGCGGCGGCGCGGGCTCCGGCGACTCGGGCGCCGACGGCGTACGCCCCACCCAGACCCAGGTACTCGGCGCGCTCGACGCCCTGGTCACCGGCGACGACATCGTCATCAACGCGGCCGGGTCCCTCCCCGGCGACCTCCACAAACTGTGGCGGGCCCGCTCCACCGACCAGTACCACGTCGAATACGGCTACTCCTGTATGGGATATGAGATCCCCGCCGCCATCGGGGTGGCGCTGGCCGCCCCCGGGCGGCCCGTCTGGGCCCTCGTCGGCGACGGCACCTATCTGATGAACCCCACCGAGATCGTCACCGCCGTCCAGGAGAACATCCCGATCAAGGTGGTCATCCTGCAGAACCACGGCTACGCCTCGATCGGCGGCCTCTCCGAATCCGTCGGCGCCGAACGGTTCGGTACGGCCTACCGGCTGCGGGCCGGGGACGGCAGTTACACCGGCGGGCCGCTCCCGGTCGACCTCGCGGCCAACGCGGCCTCCCTCGGACTGCGGGTCATCCGCGCCCGAACCGTACGTGACCTGCAGGAAGCCCTGGCCGAGGCCCGCTGGTCGGATGTCCCGACAGGTGTCTACGTGGAGACCGAAACGGCAGACACTCTGTCGGGCGCGCCCCCGGCACAGGCGTGGTGGGATGTTCCTGTGGCGGAGACGGCGAACCGTCCGTCCGCGATCAAGGCCCGGGAGGAGTACGAACGGCAGATCACGGCCCGGCGGCGCCATCTGTGACCGGGAGGCCGCGCCTCCGCCCCGACCCGTCCGGCCCGCGCGCCGGAGCGAGCGAAGGTTGTGAAGGAGCCATTCGTCATGACGAAGACCGTCCACCACTGGATCGGTGGCAAGACCGTCGAGGGCGCGTCCGGCAACTGGGGCGAGGTCACCGATCCCGCGACCGGTGCCGTCACCACCCGGGTGGCACTGGCCTCGGCCGACGAGGTCGCGAAGGCCGTGGCGACGGCCAAGGAGGCGTACTCCTCCTGGGGCACCTCGTCGCTCGCCCGGCGCACCGAGATCCTCTTCCGCTACCGCGCCCTGCTGGACGCGCGGCGCGATGACATCGCCGCCCTGATCACCGCCGAACACGGCAAGGTGCACGCCGACGCGCTGGGCGAGGTGGCGCGCGGACTGGAGATCGTCGAACTGGCCTGCGGGATCGCCACCCAGCTCAAGGGCGAGCTGTCGACCCAGGTCTCCAGCCGGGTCGATGTCGCGGCGATCCGCCAGCCGCTGGGCGTCGTCGCCGGCATCACCCCGTTCAATTTCCCGGCGATGGTGCCGATGTGGATGTTCCCGCTGGCCGTCGCCTGCGGCAACACCTTCGTCCTCAAGCCCAGCGAGAAGGACCCCTCGCCCGCCAATCTGCTGGCCGAACTGGCCGCCGATGCCGGGCTGCCGGACGGTGTGCTCAATGTCGTCCACGGCGACAAGGTCGCGGTCGACGCGCTGCTGACGCACCCGGACGTGGCCGCGGTCTCCTTCGTCGGCTCCACCCCCATCGCCCGCCACATCCACACCATCGCCTCCGGCCACGGCAAGCGCGTCCAGGCCCTCGGCGGGGCCAAGAACCACATGCTGGTCCTGCCCGACGCGGACCTCGACGCCGCCGCCGACGCCGCGGTCTCGGCGGCCTACGGTTCCGCGGGTGAGCGCTGTATGGCGATCTCCGCCGTCGTCGCCCTCGAATCCGTCGCCGACGAACTCGTCGAGAAGATCCGCGAGCGCGCCGTGAAGATCACTATCGGCCCCGGTACCGACCCCGCGTCCGAGATGGGCCCCCTGATCACCCGGGCCCACCGCGACAAGGTCGCCTCCTATGTGACGGGCGCGGCGGCCCAGGGCGCCGATGTCGTCCTCGACGGCACCGGACACACCGTCGACGGATACGAGAACGGACACTGGATCGGGCTCTCCCTCCTCGACCGCGTCTCCACCGACTCCGACGCCTACCGCGACGAGATCTTCGGCCCCGTCCTCTGCGTCCTGCGCGTCGCCACCTACGAGGAGGGCGTGGCACTGATCAACGCCTCCCCCTACGGCAACGGCACCGCGGTCTTCACCCGCGACGGCGGCGCGGCCCGCCGTTTCCAGCTGGAGGTCCAGGCGGGCATGGTGGGCGTCAACGTCCCCATCCCGGTCCCCGTCGGCTACCACTCCTTCGGCGGCTGGAAGGACTCCCTCTTCGGCGACCACCACATCTACGGCAACGACGGGGTGCACTTCTACACCCGGGGCAAGGTCGTCACCACCCGCTGGCCCGACCCGTCCGAGCCCCACGCCGGCGTCGACCTCGGCTTCCCCCGCAACAGCTGACCGACCGGGGGCGCGCCCGGCCCCGGCCGCGCCCCCGAACCCCGCCCCGACCCGGTACGCGCCCCCGTCCGACCCGGCGCTGTCGACGCTCCCGTCCGGGGCCCCGGCTCCGGCCGCGCCCCCGGCACCGGGTGCCGTCGCGGAGCCGGGCGGCCCGGCACGTACCGCGTCGGGTGTACATCCGCCCGCCGCGTACTTCCCCGGGAGGGCGCCCGCCTCCCCCCGGCGCCGGTCCATCCCCCCGACCGGCCCGCTTAGGGTTTCCCCATGAAGATCCGACTTCCCCGCCCCCGCACGCGCGGCCAGTGGCTGGCGGGCGCCGTCGCCCTCGCCGCCCTCGCGGGCGGGGGCACCTACGCGGCCGTCGCCGACGACACGGCACCGGCCGTGCACCGGGAGGACCGCGTCCAGCGGATGCCGGGGGCGCAGATCGACACCTCCTACTTCCTCTCCGGCGACCGGACGGCACCCCGCCCCGCCGTCCTCCTCGGACACGGCTTCGGCGGCACCAAGGAAGACGTCCGCGCCCAGGCCGAACGGCTGGCCCGGGACGGCTACGCCGTACTGACCTGGTCCGCCCGGGGCTTCGGCAAGTCCACCGGACAGATCGGGCTCAACGACCCCGACCACGAGGTCAAGGACGTCTCCCGGCTGATCGACTGGCTGGCCGCGCGCCCCGAGATCCGCAAGGACGCCGAGGGCGACCCCCGGGTCGGCATGACCGGGGCCTCCTACGGCGGCGCGATCGCCCTGCTCACCGCCGGACACGACCGCCGCGTCGACGCCCTCGCCCCCTCCATCACCTACTGGAACCTGGCGGACGCCCTCTTCCCCGACGGTGTCTTCAAGAAGCTGTGGGCCGGGATCTTCTTCTCCACGGGCTCCACCGGCACCGGGGGCGGCACCCCGCCGCCCGGCACCACCCCCGACGGGCCGGGCACCGACCGCGAGCCGGGGAGCGGCCGCCCGCCCGCCGCCCGCGGCACCGGCACCCCCGCCCCCGTCGGCTGCGGCCGGTTCCAGCCCGAACTGTGCGCCATGTACGAGCGGACCGCGATCTCCGGAAAGCCCGACACCGCCGCCCGGCAACTGCTGGCCGAGCGCAGCCCGTCCGCCGTCGGCGAGCGGATCACGGTGCCCACCCTCGTCGTCCAGGGACAGTCGGACTCCCTGTTCCCCCTGGACCAGGCCGACGCCATGGCCCAGCGGATCCGCGCCAACGGCGCGCCCGTCGCCGTCGACTGGATCAGCGGCGGACATGACGGCGGCGATCGTGAGAACGAACGCGTGGAACAACGGGTCACCTCCTGGTTCGACCGATATCTCCAACAGGACGGCGGTGTTTCGACCGGGCCCGCCTTCCGGGTCAGCCGGACCGGGGGAGTGGACTCCACCGACGGCACCGCCCGGCTGCGCGGCGCGACCGCCGACAGCTACCCGGGACTCGACGGCGGCCCCCGGCCGGTCGAACTCACCGGAATGCCCCAGCGCTTCACCAACCCGGCGGGCGGCGCCCCGCCCGCCGTCTCCGCCGTACCCGGACTCACCGGCGGCCTCGGACAGCTCTCCGCCCTCGGCGTCGGCCTCGGACTCGACTTCCCCGGCCAGCACGCCCGCTTCGAATCGGACCGGCTGACCGAACCCCTCCGGATCACCGGCGCCCCGACCGTCCGGCTCAGGGTCACCTCGTCGACCGGCGAGGCCGTCCTCTTCGGCAAGGTGTACGACGTCGGACCGGACGGCCGTACCCAAGTCCTCCCCTCCCAACTGGTCGCCCCCCTGAGAGTCGAGGGCGCCGAACGGGGCAAGGAGGTCGAACTGACCCTCCCCGCCGTGGACCACAAGGTCGACGCCGGACACCGGCTGCGGCTGGTGCTCTCCGCCACCGACCTCGGCTACGCCTCCCCGGCCGCCCCCGCCACCTACACCGTCGCCCTCGCCGACCCGGCCGGCACCCTGACCGTGCCGACCGCGCCGGACGTCCGGACCGAGGCCGCCGGACTGCCGTGGTGGGCCTGGGGCCTGCCGACCGCCGCGGCACTGATCGCCGCCGCCCTGCTGCTCACCGCCCGCCGCCGCACCACGGCCCCGGCGGCCGATCCCGGACTCGCCGACGTCCCCCTGGAGATCACCGGCCTCACCAAGCGATACGCCGGGTCCCAGGACCGCTATGCGGTACGGGAACTCTCCTTCCGGGTCGAGAAGGGCCAGGTACTCGGGCTGCTCGGCCCCAACGGCGCGGGCAAGACCACCACCTTGCGGATGCTGATGGGCCTGATCCGCCCCGACGAGGGCGAGATCAAGGTCTTCGGACACCCCATCCGCCCGGGCGCGCCCGTACTCTCCCGGGTCGGCGCTTTTGTCGAGGGCGCCGGATTCCTGCCCCATCTCTCGGGCCGCGAAAACCTCGAACTGTACTGGCGAGCCACCGGACGCCCCGCCGAGGACGCGCATCTGGAGGAGGCACTGGAGATCGCGGGCCTGGGCGACGCCCTCGCCCGGGCCGTCCGCACCTACTCCCAGGGCATGCGCCAGCGGCTCGCCATCGCCCAGGCCATGCTCGGTCTGCCGGATCTGCTGATCCTCGACGAACCGACGAACGGTCTCGATCCGCCGCAGATCCGTGAGATGCGCGATGTCATGATCCGGTACGCGGCCGGAGGCCGAACGGTCATCGTCTCCAGCCACCTCCTCTCCGAGGTCGAACAGTCATGTACCCATCTGGTGGTCATGGACCGGGGCCGGCTGGTGCAGGCCGGACCGGTCGGTGAGATCACCGGCGGCAGCGACACCCTGCTCGTCGCCGTCGCCGGGGACGTCCCCGACCCGCTGATCGACAAGATCGCGGCCCTGCCCGGGGTCGGCTCGGCCCACCGGGCCGACGAGGGCCTGCTCGTCCGGCTGGACGGCGCCACCGCGACCGAACTCATCGGCGAACTCGTCCGGCTCGACATCCCCCTGACCGGAGTCGGTCCGCACCGCCGCCTCGAGGACGCCTTCCTCACCCTGATCGGAGGTACCGCATGAGCGGGCTCGCCCCGTCCACAGCGGCACCCGGCTACCGGCCCCGGGGCACCCTGCCGCTGCGCGTCGAAGCCGTACGCCAGCTCAAGCGCCGCCGGACCCTGGTAATGGCCGCCGTGCTCGGCGCCCTCCCCTTCGTCCTCGTCGCCGCCTTCGCCATCGGCGGCGGCCCGGACGGCGGCGAGAACGACCGGATCACCCTGATGGACACCGCCACGGCGTCCAGCGCCAACTTCGCCGCCACCTGCCTCTTCGTCTCAGCGGGTTTTCTGCTGGTGATCCCGGTGGCGCTGTTCCACGGCGACACCGTCGCGTCCGAGGCCGGATGGTCGTCGCTGCGCTATCTGCTGGCGGCGCCCGTACCGCGATTCCGGCTGCTCTGGTCCAAGCTGGTGGTCGCCCTCGGCTTCAGCGCGGCGGCCATCCTGCTGCTGCCCGTGGTCGCCCTGGCGGTCGGCACCGTCGCCTATGGCTGGGGGCCGCTGAGACTCCCCACGGGCGGCTCCCTCGACACCGGAGAAACCCTGCCCCGGCTGGGTATCGTGATCGTCTTCATCGCACTCTCCCAACTGGTCACCGCCGGACTGGCGTTCTGGCTCTCCACCAAGACCGACGCCCCACTGGGCGCGGTCGGCGGAGCGGTCGGCCTGACGATCGTCGGCAATGTGCTCGATGCCGTCACGGCCCTCGGCGACTGGCGCGAGATCCTTCCGGCGCACTGGCAGTTCGCCTGGATAGACGCCCTCCAGCCGCAACTGGAATGGGACGGCATGATCAAGGGCACGGCCGTATCGGTCTCCTACGCCCTGGTGCTCTTCGCCCTGGCGTTCCGCACCTTCACCCGTAAGGACATCGTGTCCTGATCCGATGACCGGCCCGCCGGACGACCCGGCGGGCCGGTTCCTCAGATCCAGCCCCGACGAGCCGCCTCGGCCCCCGCCCGGAAACGGCTCGTCGTGCCGAGTACGGACATCAGCTCACCCACCCGGCGGCTGTAGGTGCGCCCCGACATATTGAGCCGGGTGGCCGCCGCGTCGTCCGTGAGACCGGCGAGTATCGCCTCGAGCACCGGCCGCAGATGGGGCGGCGGACCCACGGACCTGGCCTTCCGGGCCAGGTCCTCGCCCGTCTCCCACCAGACCTGGTGGATCCGGACGAGAGCCTGGACGACCACGGGATCCCGGATCAGCAGCACACCGTCGTCATCGGGGTCGAGATCGAGCGGTACCGCGGCGACCGAACGGTCCGCGACGATTATCCGGAACGGAACCGATTCGGTGACCCTGGCCTCACCCAGACACCGCCAGGGCTCCCGGAGCTGACGCAGCCCGTGCCGGGGCGCGATCCGCCGGACTCGGGTCGTCGGCACCTCGGTCGCGCACCCCGAAGTGCCGCTTCTGAGGAAGGACTCGGGAATCCCCTGACCCAGCGCGGCGGCCGGGTCGTCGAAGCTGAGCAGCTCATGCCGCGCCGAACGGACCAGACTTGCCAGAGCGGCCCGGATCCGGGCGATTCCCCTGATCTGCTGTATCCGCTGACCCTGTTCGGACCGGTGCGGCAGCACCGTGTGCTGGAGCTGCTGAGACGGCTGTCCCCGCTCGCCCCGCGCCTCGCGCGGTACGGACCGTGAGACCTCCCATCCGGGCGCGGAGCCCGGAACGACTGCCACCGACATGTCGCATCATCCCCCGCTGTTCCTTTCACCGCGGGATCCGTCCCCTTCGAATCCGCGGACACTCCATGTACGCACACGGCAGCACGCCGTGACAAGAACCTGATCGGAGAGTGGCGAGTCCTTGCCACTCAGGTGATTTCGGCCGCCGGCGCGGACACCATGAAGTCAGAGCCGCCGGAGCGCGTCGCACCGGCGGACGGGCCTCGGAGCCCGACGCGCCGCAGGTGAGTCGCACCCGCTCGCGCACACCACCAACCATCCGCGTACGGACACGCATCCGTGCGCGGAGAAGAGGAGAACTCCCATGTCACGTCGGATCGCCGCCGCCGCCCTCGCCGCTGCCGCGCTGCCGCTGGCGCTGACCGTCTCCACCGCGCAGGCGGCCGAGACGGTGAAGTCGGCGCCCCGGCCCGCCCTGCTCGACTGCCGTACGAGTACCGACGGCTGGACCGGCCGGGCGGACTGTTCGAACCACAGCAACCAGGTCGTCGCCTTCCGGGCGGTGGTCGTCTGCGGGGTGTGGCCCGACGCCTACGGCAAGTGGATCACCCTGAGTCCGGGCCAGGCCGGCTGGTCCTCGGCGACCTGCGGCGGCGGTACCGGCGTGGGCAGCGTCAGCTGGGAAGAGGGCTGACCCTCTTACCGGGCCTGTATCCGGGCCGGTTCGTGACCGTACGACCGTGGGCCGGGCCGGACCGAACCCGGCCTGACGGTCCGGGTCTGACGATCCGGGCCGGTCCGGATAGAGGGTGCGGAGAGCGCGGGCGGGGAAACGGAGCTGATCGTCCGGCGGTGACAGGCCATCATGTCGGGCATGGCTACCGTCCTTCTCGCCCTCGCGATCATCTCCACCGGCCTCTACGCGGGCTTTATGCTCACCTTCCGCACGGGCGTCATGCCCGCACTCGCCCAATTGACCGATGAGCAGTTCCTGGCCGCGATGAGACGGATCAACGAGGTCGTACCCCGGCCGCTGTTCGTGCTCACCTTCTTCTCCGTCGTGGTGTTCCCGGCCGTGGCCCTGGCCGTCCCGACCGAGGGCCGGACCACCGCGCAGACCTGGCTGATCGTCGCCGGACTGATCTGCTCCGTGCTCAACCATCTGGTGACCATCGGCGGCAACATCCCGCTGAACAACGCGCTCGCGGCGGCCGAGAAGTCCGCCGGGACCGAAGCGGCCGAACCCCGGACGGGCGGTGCCGGGGGCGGCCGGGGCGCCGACTGGCCGGCGCTCTCCGACAAGGAGGTGCGTACCGCGTTCGAGGGGCCGTGGAACCGGCTGCATCTGATCCGGACCCTGTTCGTCATCGCCGCGTTCGCGCTCCTGGTCGCCGCCGCGCTGGGCTGACCGCGGGCAGTCCGGCCAGGTCCCGATCCCGGTTCGGGTCGGCCGCGGACGACAGCGGTGAATGAGTGCTCATTAATACGCCGGAGTACCGGTCCGCCGTTGTCGGCGCGGACGGAACCCTGGCGGACCGCCGCCGGGAGCCGGCGGTCGGATGCTCCTGAGCCGGGTCCGGGCGGGCGCGGTCCGGGCGGGCGCCGGGCCTCGGCCGGGAGGATTCCGGATCGATACGGCGGCGCCTTCCCCGCCGTCACTTGAGTCCTGGGGCGCCCGGCGCCGTATCTCCGGGTGACCGTGATCGCCGGAGCCCCGGCGGAAACGTGAGGCAGGGGAGGTTCCGGATGGTTCTCGGGTCGGCGCGACTGGTCGAGTGGTGCAGGGGGTTACGCCCCCGGGGGCGTCATGGCGACAGGCACAGGAGCGGTCCGCCGGACCGGTCCCTCCCCGGAGCACCGGGGGCGGACGGCGGCGGTCCGGCCGGTCCGGGAGGCGGCGAGCCGCCCCGCCCCGGACCCGGGAGAGCCGTGGTCAGAAGGCCGAGTTCCCCTGGTACCGGGCGTGGGGGGCGACATGAGAATGCTCTCCTATTTCACTCACCAGTTCGATCTAGGACGCACACTCTCCGCATGAGACTGAGGCGGGCCAATGTGGTGATCACCGCGGTGGCGGTACTCGCGGGCGCCGGGATGGCGACCGGACGGATGCTGACGAGCGAACCGGATCCGCTCGATCTCGGCCCCGTCGTCATCGTCGACCACTCGGCCCCTCATGACGACCGGAGCCGTGACCTCCGTCCGTCGGCGTCGTCCCGTCCGCGTCCGCCCGCGGAGCGCCTGCCGAAGGGTTCGGCGGGTGGTTCTGGGCCGTCCGCCTCGTCCTCCGGTTCGGCTTCGGGCACCCCGGTGGCCCACGGGCCGTCCGCCAAGCAGTCGCCGTCGCGTCAGCCGGGCGGCAGGCCCGTACCCCCGCTCTCGCCGCCGCGCAGCGACGACGACAGACCCGCCCGGCCGACCCCGGGCTCCGGAGAGGAAGAGGACAACGAGGGCGAGGGTGACGACGAGCCCGGTGACTACTCGGACCGGGAGCGGTTCCGGGGCGACTTCGAGGGAGAGGACTAGTGGTGCGGCGGCGTACGGCGAGCGCCCGCTCGCGCATCGTCGGCTGGATGATGCTCCTGGTCGGCGCGGCGCTGGCGGCTCCGGTCGTGGGGATCACCGTGGTCTGGCAGGCCCAGCTCGACGGACAGGTCGACGCCCGGCTGCAGTGGGAGGCGAACCGTTTACGGGTCTTCGCCGAGACCAGGGTGCAGCCCGACGGCAAGCCCTATACGGATGGTGCGTCCCTGCTGAAGGAGTTCCTCCGGGAGAACATCCCCAACCGGGACGAGACCTTTTTCAGCATCGTCGACGGCCAGGCGGACCTGCGCAGCGCGTCGGAGCCGCCGATCCGGCTCGACAAGGACCCCGCCGTGATCGAGCTGCTGTCGTCCCAGGGCCGTCGTGACACCGCCGTGGGCTGGCTGGACTCCTCGGTGGGCAAGGTGCGGTACGGAGTCGTGCCGGTGAAGGTCGCGGGCGACACCCGTGATGTACGGCTGGTGGTACTGGAGTTCCGGGACCGGCAGCTCAAGGAGGAGCGGCAGGTCGCGAAGTTGCTGCTGGCGACCGGCTTCGGCGCGCTGGTCTGCGCCGGGCTGGCGAGCTGGCTGGTGGCGGGCCGGATCCTGGCCCCCGTACGGCTGGTGCGGCAGACCGCCGCCCGGATCGGGGAGTCCGATCTGACCCAGCGGCTCGATGTCCGCGGGGACGACGACGTCGCCGCCCTCGCCCATACCTTCAACCACATGCTGGACCGGCTGGAGCGGGCGTTCACCACCCAGCGGCGCTTTCTCGACGAGGTCGGCCATGAGCTGCGTACCCCCATCACCGTCGTCCGCGGCCACTTGGAGCTGATGGAGAACGGCGGCGGGGAATGGGCCGTCGAGTGGGACGTCACCCGCGCGCTCGTGGTCGACGAACTCGACCGGATGAGCCGGATCGTGGACGACCTCCTCTTACTCGCCAAGGCGGAGCGGCCCGACTTCCTCACGGTCGGGGAGACCAATCTGACCGATCTCATCGTCGATGTGGTCGCCAAGGCCCGGGCCCTGGGGAACCGGCACTGGCGGGTGGCCGCGGTCTCCGAGGCCAGCGTCCTGGTCGACGGGCAGCGGCTCACCCAGGGCCTGATCCAGCTGGCCGCCAACGCGGTACGGCACACCCTCGACGGCGATCTCATCGAGATGGGGTCCGCGGTCCGCGAGGGCCGGATCCTGCTCTGGGTGCGCGATACCGGACCCGGGGTGGGCCCCGTGGACCGGGAACGGATCTTCGGCCGGTTCGTCCAGGCCGGCCGAGTCACCTCACCCGCCCAGGCCGGTACGGGAATCGGCCTCGGGCTGGCCATCGTGCGCGAGATCGCCCAGGCGCACGGCGGAACGGCGTGGGTGGAGGACGCCGAGACGGGCGGAGCCCGTTTCGTACTGGATCTACCTGCCTACTTCCCCTGGCAGAAAGGACACCATGCAACGGATATTGATAGCGGAGGACGAGGCCGGAATCGCCTCCTTCGTCGAAAAGGGGTTGAGGAGCAACGGGTTCGTGACGGCAGTCGTGGGTGACGGTCTCTCGGCGTATGAGCACGCCCGGGCCGGGGACTGCGATCTGATGATCCTGGACCTCGGGCTGCCCGCCGTCGACGGGCTCACGGTCCTCCGGAAGCTGCGCGAGCTGAGGGTGACGCTGCCCGTGGTCATCCTGACGGCCCGGGACAGCGTCTCGGACGTGGTGGCGGGGCTGGAGGGCGGCGCGGACGACTACATCTCCAAGCCCTTCGCGTTCGAGGAGTTACTGGCCCGGGTGCGGCTGAGACTGCGCGGTGAGGGCGGCCCCGAGGCGTCCGTGCTCCGGGTCGGGGACATGGTCCTCGATCTGCGGACCCGGCGGGTCCATGTCGAGGGGCGGGTGGCCGAGCTGTCGGCGCGCGAGTTCGCGCTGGCCGAGGTCTTTCTGCGCAATCCCGACCAGGTGCTGACCCGGGAACAACTGCTCAGCCGGGTCTGGGGCTTCGATTACGACCCGGGTTCCAACATCGTGGACGTCTATGTCCGCTATCTGCGGCGGAAGCTGGGGCCCGACCGGGTGGAGACCATTCGCGGCGTCGGCTACCGGCTCCGGGCCTGAGCCCGGGGCCGCGTACCCGCGTGGCGGCCCCGGCCGCCGGAGGCACGGGAATGGCCGGTACTTGACGGCCGTCGGACGCTCCGAGCCGCGGTGCACGGGCGGGCCCACGCCCGCCGCGGTGAGGTCGGCGACCGGGTAGGAAATGCCCAGGTCGCCGGTCGGTATCCCTGCTCAGGGAGCCGGCCCGGCCCTTTCCGACATCGTTGTCAAATCCTCATTTTCCCAGTGAGAACTCTCTCACTGTGATCTCACGGATGGTTCATCGCATAGGCGCATGCTTCACGGCCAAGACGTCCACCTCCGGATGTCTCGGCCGTCCCAGCTGCCCCGTAGTCCTGTGATCGGTATATGCCTCACCACCCCCGCATATGCCAGAAGGCTTCGGCCGCCGGCTGGGCTCTGCGAGGAGCCTGTTATGAAGCGACTGCTCACCAATGCCCGGAACTTCCGCCACCGCGTCGCCCCCGAGAGCGAGACCTTCCGCCGCTTCGCGGCCGGTCAGACCCCCGGCACCCTGTTCATCAGCTGCTCCGACTCCCGGGTCATCCCCGCCCTGATCACCGGTGCCGTGCCCGGTGAGGTCTTCGAGCTGCGCAACGCGGGCAACATCATTCCGCCCTACGAGCCCAAGCGGGAGTCCGCCGAGTCGGCCACCATCGAGTACGCGGTGGAGGTCCTCAAGGTCCAGGACATCGTGGTCTGCGGGCACTCCCACTGCGGGGCCGTCGGCGCACTCGCCAACGACCAGGACCTGACCGAACTGCCGTGCGTCTCCCAGTGGGTCGCCTTCGCCCGCCCGGCCCTCGCCCCGATGCTGGGCACCCCGCCGGACGACGCGACCCTCGCCACCTACGTCCAGCGGCATGTGATCGCCCAGCTGGAGACCCTGCGCGGCTATCCCGCCGTACGGGCCGCGGTCGACCAGGGCCGGCTCAAGCTGCACGGCTGGTACTACCGCGTCGACACGGCCGAGGTGCTCGAACTCGACGAGCTGCACGGAGTGTTCCACCGCAACTGACTTCTCCCGGGCGAGCCCACCCGGTCCTTACACCCCCCACTCGTATCGGTCCACCGGACGCGAACCCCTCCGGAGCCCCCGCTCTCGGCGCCCCGGACCCCGATGCGGCGAAAGGAACACAGTGTCCACTGAAGAGACAAGTCCCGGTGCGGGACGGCACGCGCGAAGGAGTAGCGGCAGCCCCGCGGGTTCTCCCGCCCCCGCCAGGAAGACCGGTGACTTCGGCGCCGACTTCATGGCGTCCATCGTCGTCTTCCTCGTCGCCCTCCCCCTGTGCATCGGCGTCGCGGCTGCCTCGGGCGTTCCCCCGGCCCTGGGCATCATCACCGGTATCGTCGGCGGGCTGGTCGTCGGCTTCCTGCCCGGCAGCGCCCTGCAGGTGAGCGGCCCGGCCGCCGGACTCGCCGTGCTCTGTCTGGAGTTCGTCACGGAGCACGGCGTCGGCATGCTCGGCCCCGTCGTACTGGCCAGTGGCATCCTGCAGATGATCCTGGGCACGCTGAAGATGGGCCGGGTCTTCCAGTCGATCTCGCTCTCGGTGGTCCAGGGCATGCTCGCGGGGATCGGCGTACCGCTGATCCTGAGCCAGACCTACGCCCTGGTCGATTCCAAGCAGCACGGCACCGCCATTGATAATGTCATGGGCCTGCCAAATCTGGCGAAGGATGTCATCGAGAGCAGCGCCAAGAGCGGCGCTCTGGCCCTCGGTGTCATGGCCGTGGCCATCTGCTTCCTCTGGTACAAGGTTCCGAAGCCGCTCGGCAAGGTCCCCGCGCCCCTGGTCGCCGTGATGCTGGGCAGCATCCTCGCCGCCCTGCCCGCCTTCGACGTCAAGAAGGTCGCCTTCGGGAACATGCTGGACGCGGTGAATGTCCCCGGGATCAGCGACATCTCCGGACTCACCGACCCCGCGGTGCTGATGATGGTGATCACCTTCACCGTCATCGCCTCCGCCGAGAGCCTGTTCAGCGCGGCGGCCGTGGACCGGATGCACACCGGTGCGCGCACCCAGTACAACAAGGAACTCTTCGCCCAGGGCGTCGGTAACGCCGTCTCCGGCGCGCTGGGCGCCATGCCGCTCACCGCGGTCATCGTCCGCAGCGCCGCCAATGTCAACGCGGGCGCCAGGACCAAGATCTCCCGCATTCTGCACGGTGTCTGGCTGCTGGGCTTCGGTCTGCTGCTGCCCGGACTGCTCGGAATGATCCCGATCACCGTCCTCGCGGGCGTCCTGCTCCACGCGGGCTGGAAGCTGTTCAACCCGCCGTCCTTCGTCAAGATGTGGAAGAAGGACCGCGGCGAGGGCCTGGTCATGTTCGTCACCACGGGCGCGATCGTGGCGACCAACCTGCTCGACGGAGTGCTCGGCGGACTGGCCGTCGCGGTGATCCTGACGGCGCTGCGGATGTCCCATATGACCATCCGGACGACCACGGACGGCGACGCCGCCAGGCTCGAACTCAAGGGCAACGCCACCTTCCTGCGGATGCCCAAACTGATCGACGCGCTGGAAGCGATCTCCGACAAGAAGCGGGTCGTCGTCGACGGCCGTGGCATCTCCCATCTGGACATGGCCTGCCAGGCCCAGCTGGAGGGATGGGTCGACCAGCGGCTCAAGGCGGGCGCCGGAAGCACCGAACTCCTCCTCCCGGGAACCGGGACCAAGGACTCCGCCGCCGAGGGAATGCCGGAGACGGCGGATGTCTCCGCCACCCTGCAACAGGAGAAGGTACCGGCCGGGGTCGCCGCCGGCTCGTCCCCCGGACTGCTCGACGGTCCCGCCGCGGACGGTTCGGGCCGGTCGCGACCGGAGCCGGAGGGGGCCCGTCAGGATCCCGAGCCGGAGACCTTCCGGCCGTATGTACCGCCCGCGCAGCCGAACTTCGAGTTCCAGCACGCCATGGGCCAGGGCTATGCGCACGGTCCCGTCGTGTACGGCACCCAGTACGGCCGCCAGCACCAGCACGCCCAGCACCACCAGTACCCGTATCCCCAGCCGTCCTCGTACGGACACGCCCCCGCGCACGGTCCGTACGGTGCCCCCGAGCACGGTCCGTCGTACGGTCGTACGGGCGGATACGGTCAGCCGCCCTACCCGCACCAGCAGTCCCAGGTGCACTACCCGCACCAGACCCAGCAGGCGGGCCACGGCCATCAGCCCCATCCGGGTCACCCGGGCTACCCGCCCCAGTCGAGCCAGCCCGGTCACCAGGCACACCAGACGCATCAGACCCACCAGCCGCAGCAGGCCGGGCAGGGGCCGGGTGGCGGGGAGCCCCCGCACCCCCACCAGCCGCAGCCCGGTCCCGACGGCTATATCTCCGTACCGCCCGGCTACGGCGGCTCGGACGGTTCGTCCGCCCCCGCCCCCGGTCCGAACGGGAACGGCCAGTGGGAGCGGTCGGGGGAGTGGGCGCGGGCCCAGGGCGAGGGGACCCGGCGATGAAACGACCCCTGAGGACCGCCCTCGCCAACGCGTTACATCTGCGCGATCCCGAAGACCGGCGCGACCAGCGGCACCACGGTCACCCCGCGCCCGCCGGGGGCCCCGGCGGCCGTCCCGCCCGCTGCGGCATGGTCCCGTGCGGACTCGACCAGTCCGCACCCGAGTCCGACGGCCCTGCCGACCTCGGAAGACCGGAGTACGGGCGGTCCGAGCACGGTCGGCCGGAGTACGGCCGCCCCGGGCGCGGCGCGGGGCAGCTCCCCGAGCGCCGGCGCTCCGACGCCCGCCGGATCGACTACCGGACCCCGCCGCCCGACCTGTGCGGTCCGGCCGGGACGAAGCCGGGAGCCGGTGGCGGTACGGGCCACCGGACCAGGGCGGCTCAGGGCGGCGCCTCGCCCGGCGAGCCGGGGGAGGACACCCTCTTCCTCTTCCTGAAGTCGCTCCATCAGTTCCTCACGGCACCCCAGGACGTGGCGACGGCGAGGTCCGCGCCGCCCGTCCGGTCCGAGCCTTCCCCGGCGACCGACGCCACGGCGGTCGCGGAGGACGGCGGCGGACACCGCCCGGCACCGGACGGCCCCACCGGGCCGGACACCCCGGGCTGATCGCAGCAGGGGGCGCGCCCGTGAGGGCGCGCCGCCCGCCACCCCAGGACGTCGTCCACGGCGCTCACCATCCCCAGGGACCGTGGACGACCCGCAGGGCCTTTGAGCGGTAACGCGCTTCCCCCACCAGGCCCTTGGAGAGCCCCTTCCGCTGTTCCCCCGTGCGGCGAAGGGGCTCTCCGCAGTTTCCGCGACCGGTCCGGAAGCTCCCCGGATCGGGCGGAGAGAGCTTGACCTCAACCAATGTCGAGGTTGAAGGATGGTCATCGGCGCACCGGACAACCGGGCGCGGATCGCCGTGACGGTGTCGTACCGAATGCCGTCGCGGCCGGACGAAGGAGCACGTCATGGCACCCGAGATCGCCGGAGTCCCCGTACCGCAGGACGATGTGGACGCCGTCCTCGCCCTGGTCGCCGGGGTCGAGCACGCTCAGCAGAACGCACTTCCGGACGCCTTTATGACCGCCTTCCGCCCGGACGCCTTCTGGACCACCGCGCACGGCAGGCGGCTCACCGGTGCCGACGCGATCGGCGCCTTCACCCGGCAGGTGCTGCCCGCCACGGCGGACGACCCGGTGACCGCCTCCTACGAGGCCGAGCACATCCTCTTCATCCGCCCCGACATCGCGGCGGTCAAGGTCCGGCAGCGCCCGGTCACCCGGGACGGCGAGGCGCTCGACGAGGTGTTCCGCGGCCATGCGGACCCGGCCGCCCTGGTCGTGGCGCGCCCCGACGCCGTACCCGGGACCCCGCTGTACGTCCTCGCCAAGGACGAGGGCGTCTGGCGGATCGCCGCCGCGCAGAACACCAAGGTCGTCGACCCGCAGACGCTGGCGTCCCTGGCGTGAGCCCGTCTCGGCCACCTGCCCGCCCGGCCGGGGCGGGCGGGACGGTGCTACGGCCCCGGCCTCCCGGCCGCGGGGGAGTACCCCGGCCGGGAGGTCAGCGCGAGGCGGTCGCGGAGAGCGTCTGCGGCGCGTAGCAGTCGCACGACAGCACCGTGGCGGGCTCGTTTCTGCGCGCGGGAACCGAGATCACCGCGGTCGCGCTGCTCCGTTCCTCGACCCGTCGCCACTCCCGGCCGCCGCCACCCAGCAGCGCGTCCGTGCCGGAGCCCTCGGCGAAGACGACCGTATCGCCGTCGCCCGAGCCCGCCAGGCGGTGTTCCCGGACGAGGGAGCAGGTCACCAGGGAGCCGCCGGACTGCAGCCGGAACACCGGCGCCCCGGTCTCCGTAGCGCGGTAGGTGTAGCCGCGGATCAGCCGTTCGTCGGCGAGACCGGAGACGTACGACCGCAGCCCGGTGGTGAACGGGCCCGGGGTGAACCGCCGCTCGGCGGCGACCGCCTCGGCGGACCGGGGCCCGGTGGCCGGTCCGCTCAGCGACGTGGCCAGGGTGTCGCAGATCGCGCGGTCGGCGGCGGGGGTGGACGAGGTGCGGATGGTGCCGGTCGCGGCCCGGTCGGGCGGTGGCAGTACCGGCGTACCCGGCCGGACCAGGTCCCGCGGCGCTCCGGCCGCCGGATCGTGGGCGGTGAAGTCCGGCCGGGTCGCGGACGGCGGCGCGGCGGCGGTCTCGGGGGCGGTGACCACCCAGGAAGCCACCGCAGCCCGCCACGGCCCCTCCGGTTCCCGCTGGACGAAGTAGTGGAGCGCCGACGTCCGGTCCGTCTCCCGGTCCTCCCACTTGCTGACCGCCGCGAACCACCGCGGATAGTCCCGGTCGTGCCGGGCGTCCGGAATCAGAAACGTCGGCCTGCGGAAGCCCGCCCTCGGCAACTCGGCCCCCGTACGCCGGGCGACGGTGTACTCCGCCAGCGACTCGGCGAGCAGCGGACCCGTCTGGACCGCGCGGATCGCGGAGCCGTCGAGAGCCGCGTCGGCTGCCGCGTTGGCCCCGGCGTACGCCTCGAAGACCCGCTGGGCCTCCTGGGCCCGGACCGCCACGGGCCCCGGCGGCAGCGCGGCCCGGCCCGGGCCGCCGGACTCGGCCGGACCCGTCGAACCGCCGGTGGCGCCACAGCCCGTCGCCAGAGTCGTCAGCAGTACGAGACCGGCTGCGCCGAGCCGGGCGAGTGGGCGTGTCACGGCGGGTTGCCTCCGGGTCGTATGGTTCCTCCCCGTCAGCCTAATCCGGGGTACGGGCGGGCGGCTCGGTCCGGTCGCCGCGACGGCCGGGTGAGCCGCCGGCCACCGGTCAAAGGGCGCTGTGAGTGCCCCCGGTTGGATCTACCGGGGACCGAGCCTTCCCGCCTCGCCGCGGTCCGGGAGCCGTACGACACCGTGGCCGAGGACTACGTCGCGGCATCCTGGCCTACTACTCCACCCACCACACCCCCCCCGGAGCTGCCGCCGGTCGGGTTCGCCGAACCCCACCGCACCCCGGCACCCGGCGGATATCTCCTCCTCGCCGGGCACGTGGGCACCGGTGAGCCCCACCGTCCCACCTTCGGCCATGGCGGCCACCCGGTGTCCTGCGCGTCGTACCGGCTGCCGGCGCCCCGGCTCGCCGAGCTGCTGAACCGGCCGGATTCGCCATCCAGCTCGGCTGGTGCAGGAGCCCGACGAGGAACTGAACTGGAAGTTCGCCAGCTTCCTGGCCCGTAAGCCGACTATCAAGGCGTCGGCCTGACGTTCTCACCCCCTGAGCTGTCCGGACGAGCCGGGAAACGGGGTACGGGCCGGTCGGTCCGGGTCAGTGCGTAGACCAGGACGGCGAGGGCGGCGACGGCGGTGGCCGTACGGGCGAGGTTGAACAGCTCCCAGCGGCGCAGTACGTCGGTGTGGTTCTCCGGCGGGACCGTCGCGGCCCACTTCTTGATCCGGGCGTTGATCGGGACGTTTCCGAACCGGGTGATCAGGAAAGTGGCGACGGTCAACAGCCCCGCCGCGCCCGCGAGTATCCGTTCCCGGAGGCGGTCCGGGCCGAACGCCGGGAGGGTGAGGGCGAAGGAGCCGACGGCGGAGAGCGCCATCGCGCCCTGCACGGTGATGCCGTTCATCCGCATCAGCTCGGTATGGAAGTCCAGTCGCAGCTCCAGAGGCACCGCTCCGAACGCCGGCACGAGATTGGCGGCGCCGTAGCAGAGCGCTCCGGCGAGCAGTCCGGTACAGAGCAGGGTCAACCGGCGGACGGCGGACAGGAGACGGACACGGTGGTCGGACGGGGGTGGCATGACGCGGCTCTCCACGGGGAGTCGGGATGGTGGAGTACAGCTGTGGTTCCCGGTGCCTCGGTACGATAGGAAGCAGCCGTAAAGCCGACAAGGGTGTAAGAGTTCACCGTGATGACACAGCCTGCCGTGCCTCCCGTCTCCGACGACCCCGTCCCGGCGTCCGGCGGCCGTCAACCGCCCAGAAAGCGCCGGGCCGACGCCGAACGCAGCCGGGCCGCCATCCTCGACGCCGCCGTCCGGCTGCTGCGGGTCCGCCCCGACGCCGGGCTCGAGGCCGTCGCCCGGGCCGCCGGGCTGACCCGGCAGACCGTCTACGCGCACTTCGCCTCCCGGGAGGCGCTGCTCGCCGCCGTCGTCGACCGGATCACGGCGGAGGCGCTGGCCGCGATGGAGTCGGCGGCGCTGGACGAAGGACCGGCGGCGGACGCGCTGCTGCGGTTCCTCGACGCCTCCTGGCGGCCGTACGAGAACTACGCGTCGCTGCTCCACTCGGTCGCCGCGACCGTGACGCCCGCCTCCGGCCGGGCCGACCGCGACCGGCACGAGCCCGTAGCCGAACGGCTGGCCCGGCTGGTGGAACGGGGCATCCGCGCGGGCGAGTTCGCCCCCGGTCTCTCCCCGGAGTGGCTGGTGACCACCTTGATCGCGGTGGGGCACGCCGCCGGGGAGACCGTCCACTCCGGCCGGATGACCCTCGCCGAGGCCCGGGAGACCCTCGATGCCACGGCGCTCCGGCTGCTCGGCGCCCGGCCCGGGCCGAAGGCGGCCACCCCCGTGTGAACCGGGTCCCTCACGTCCCTCGTCGGGGTACTGCACCCGTCGGCCGGGCGTGGGCCCCGGCGGACCGGCTCCGGGACGGCCTACCCTGGCCAGCCGGGGCGCCGGTGGTGGACGCCGCCCGGCCGACGGTGCCGAACGGCGACGGCCGGCGGTGACGACGACCGGCCCCGGGCGGCGCCGTTCGGCGACCGGCGGGGGGAGACGACGCGGTGGGAGAGGACGGCACCAGTGATGAAGGCGATCCGGTTCGGGGAGTTCGGCGGGCCCGAGGTACTGCGGCTGGTCGATACCGACACGCCCGACCCAGGCCCCGGGCAGGTCCGGCTGAGGGTCGTCGCGGCGGCCGTGAACCCCATCGACTACAAGATCCGCAGTGGATCGATGGCGGGCGTCTTCACCACCCGGCTGCCCGCCACCCCGGGTGCCGAGGCCGCCGGGGTCGTGGACGCCGTCGGCGACGGCGTCGGCCATCTGGCCGTGGGCGACGAGGCGTTCGGCTTCACCGACACCGGCGGCTACGCCGAGTACGCCCTGGCGTCCACTGTCGTCCGGAAGCCCGAGGAGCTCTCCTTCGAGGAGGCCGCCGCGCTCAGCCTGGTCGCCGAGACCGCCCAGCGCACCCTCGATCTGCTGGCCCTCGCCGCCGGGGAGACCGTACTGATCCACGGCGCGGCGGGCGGTGTGGGTACGGCCGCCGTCCAGCTCGCCCTGGCCCGGGGCGCCCGGGTCGTCGGCACCGCGTCCCCCGCCCGCCACTCCGCCCTCAGGGCCCTGGGAGTCACCCCCGTCGCCTACGGCAACGGCCTGGTCGCCCGGGTCCGCGAGGTGGCCCCCGACGGGATCGACGCCGTCCTCGACACGGCGGGCAAGGGCGCCCTGCCGGACTCCGTCGAACTGCGCGGCGGGACGGCCGACCGGATCGTCACCATCGCCGACCCGGCCGCCGCCGAATACGGGGTCGTCTACTCGTCCAGGGCCGTACGCGACATCGGTCAGCTCGGCGAGCACGCCCGGCTGGCCGCCGAGGGCCGGCTGCGGATCCCGGTCGCCGAGGTGTTCCCGCTGGCCGACGCGGGCCGCGCCCAGGACGCGAGTGAGCACGGCCACGCCCCGGGGAAGCTCGTCCTCAAGCCCTGACCGGTGCGCCCCGGCGGGGAGGACGACGGCCTCCGTCACCCCGGGCCGGGGCGCTCCGGTGCCACCTTCGGCAGCAGCCGGGCCAGCGGGGCCGGAAGTCACCAGGCCCGCCGCCCCGGCAACTGCACGGCGGCCGGGACGGTCAGACAGCGGATCACGACCGCGTCCAGCAGGATCGCGGCGGCCGGACCGAGCCCCGAACTGCTGGAGCGTCCGGTCCGGGCTGAGGACGAACGCCGCGAACACCACGATCATGATGGCCGCCGCCGCCGTGATGACCTTGCCCGTGGTGGCAAGGCCTTCCCGGACCGCGAGCCCCGCGTCCCGGGAGCGCTCCCACTCCTCGTGGACCCCGGATATGAGGAACACCTCGTAGTCCACGGAGAGGCCGAAGACGATCGCGAAGGTCATCACCGGGATGACCGCCTCGACGGGACCGGGCTCCACCCCGAACCAGCCGTGCTGGAAGAGCAGGGTGATCACCCCCAGGCCGCCGCCACGGAGGGCAGATTGAGCAGCGCCGCCTTCAGCGGCACCAGCAGCGAGCGGAACACCACCGTCAGCAGCAGAGTGGAGAGACCCACCACGACGATCACGAAGAGCGGCAGCCGTGATTCCACCGCGTCCGCGAAGTCCCGGGTGGCCGCGGTCGATCCGCCGACCGGATACTCGGCGTCCGTCCGCCGCGCCGGCTCCGGCAGTACCTCGCCCCGCAGCCGGCGCACCGGCTCGGTCGTCTCCTCGTCCTGGGGTGCCGTCGACGGATAGGCGATGACGGTGGCGACCGTGCCGTCCGCCGTCGGCAGGGCGGGGGCCGTCGCGGCGATGCCCGCCGTACGCCGCAGGACGGTCCGCAGCTCGTCCACGGCCCCGCCGTCACCCCGGGCCACCACCACCACCAGTGGCCCGTTGAAGCCGGGGCCGAAGCACTCCGCCATCAGGTCGTACGCCTCCCGGCTGGCCGAACCGGGGTTGTCGTTGCCCGCGCCGGCGAAACCGAGCCGCAGCCCCAGGGCCGGGGCCGACAGCACCAGCAGTCCCAGCACCGCCGCGAGCAGTACCGGCAGCGGCCTGCGCCGCACGGCCGTCGCGAGCCGCCGCCAGCGGGCTCCTTCCCGCCCGCCCCGGGCCCGGTGATGCCGCCCGCTTCAGTACCTTCCGTTCGATCCCGGCGCCGAACACCGCGAGCAGGGCGGGCAGCAGCGTCAGCGACGCGGACATGGTCACCAGCACCGTCAGGGCGACGGCGAGCGCCACCCCCTGAAGGGAGCCGAGGCCCAGGGTGACCAGGCCCATCAGGGCGATGGTCGCGGTTCACGAGGCCCGCGTACCACCAGAGTTGCGATCCGGGCTCCGGGGCCACCACTCCGGCGCCACGCCCGTCGCCGGTCAGCCGGGACGAGGCGAGGAAGCGGGCGAGACGCGAGCGACGGGCGACATCCGTACCTGCCGGCATGTCGGCGGCGTAGGAGAGCCCGTCACTCGGCGTCATCACCGCTGTGGAGTAGGTGCCGCCGCCCGGCTCGCGACTTCCGTGGTACGCGCCCGGCCCCGCCCCGCAACCCGTGGCGTACGGCATCTGCCACCGGTCGTGCTCGGCGGCCGTCGGCTCAGTCGGCGATGTCGACCCCGTAGCCACGGGCGAGCGCGTCCAGGCCGTGGTCATAGCCCTGCCCGACCGCGCGGAACCGCCACAGCGGACCCCGGCGGTACAACTCGGCGAGCAGCAGGGTGCGTTCCGTGGTGGCGGCGTCCAGGGTGGCCCGGGCCAGGGGCGCCGCCCCGAGCCCGGGGGAGACGGCGACCTGGACCGCGCCGACGTCCCCGAACGCCGGTGTCCCGTCGATCGCCGCCGCCACGGCGATCCGGTGGCAGCCGGGCGGGAACGCGGCCAGGTCGACGGCGACGGTCTGCTCCGCCGGGCCGTCGGCGAGGAGGCGTACCGTGCCCGCCGGATTCTCCGGGGCGCCGTAGAAGACGAAGTCCTCGTCGAAGGAGACCTGTTCGTCCTCGTCCAGCACGAACGCGACGACATCGATCTCGCAGCCGTCCCGGGGCGCCCAGGCCGCGGTGATGTGCCAGGCCGGGGCGGGAGCCCCGGCGGGGGGCACGGGCAGATCGACGACCCCGCCCCGGGGCAGTACGTCCGGCGCCCCCGTCCCGGCCCGGCCCCTCTCGCCTGCCGACGGCGCGGGGGCCGTCGGCGCGTCGAGCCAGGGCGCCTGGTGCACGGGGAGTTCCAGTTCGGTGATGCGCCGGATGCGGCGGTCCCGCTCACCTCCGCCCAGCAGCAGGACGTCCGTGACGCTGCGCGAGAGGTTCACGGCGGCCGACGCGCCCAGTTCGACGACACGGGTCCGCGCGGCGGCGGCCTCGGGGTGCGTACCGCCGAGGACGAGGACCCGCCGCCCGGCGAGCGGCCGGACCCCTGCGGACCCGGACCCGGTCCCCGAGATCTCCCGAGCTTCCGACGCCTCCGGCGGTCGCGGTGCCGGGACCGCGGCTCGCGGCGGCGGGACGGGCGACTCCCATTCCGGTTCCGGCCGGGTGCGGTCGGCCGGGACCTCTGCCGGGGCCGGGGCCGTTGCCGGGACCTCTGCCGGGGCCGTTGCCGGGCCCGCCGGTGCCGTCGCTGTCCCCGCCGCCGTCCCGCTCGCGGCCGTCCGGTGCGGGGTTCCCGCGCGGACGTCCCGCAGCAGCCCCAGATACGTGTGCTCGTCGACGACGGGCACACGTTCGGCGGCGGCCCGCCGGGCCTTCGTGGAGTCCGCCGCCGACGCGTTGGTGACCAGCAGACTGGTGTGGCGGCTGACCGACCCCATCATGTTCAGTCCGGCCGCGACCGACCGGGCGACCAGTTCGGCGCGTGAGGTCTCCGTCTCGCCGGTGATGGCGATCTTCATGCCCTGGACGAGGGGGCCGCCGGTCCACCACCGTCCCGGATTGCGGTACGCGCACGGGGTCTTCGGCGGGTTGGGGGCGAACTGCGGGTCCTGCCGGGGCGGACAGGGCACCAGGGGCAGCGGCAGATCCAGCCCCGCCGCCTCCCGCAGCGTGGCCCGGAAGATCCCGGCCAGGACCCGGGTGTCGTCGAGGGCGTCGTGCGCCCGGGTCTGCCGTACGCCGTAGTGGGCGGCGAGGGTCCCCAGTGTCATGTCGCGCGTCGGCGGATCCACCTGCCGGTTGAGCGCCAGGGTGCACAGCCGCCGCGACACGGGCAGGAAAAGCCTGGCCCGGGCGAACTCGTGGGCGAGGAAGTCGTAGTCGAACTGCGCGTTGTGGGCGACCAGGACCCGGTCCTGGAGCATCGCCCCGATCTTCCCCGCCACCTGGTCGAAGGTGGGTGCCCCGCGGAGCCGCTCGGCGGTCAGACCGTGGATGTGGACGGGTCCGGGGTCGCAGCCGGGATCCAGCAGTGTCGAGAACTCCTCGACCGGTTCCCCGTCCGGCCCGAGGGTCAGGACCGCGACCGAGAGCACCCGGTCGCGCCGGGCGATCAGGCCGGATGTCTCCACATCGACCAGAGCCCAGTCGAAGGCGTAGCCGCGGAGGCTGGACACGTCGGTTTCCAGGGTTCTCAGGCTCATCGGTCAAGGATGATCCGGGATGTGACGCCCCTTCAACCAGAAGCGGCTATTGCCCGACTATGTGCGGTCGGTCGCCCTGGCCGGCGGGCTGTCCCGTGTGCCCGTCGGGTGTACGTGTCACCCGTTCCCGCGCCCCCGTATACGGCCGGGCGGGCCCGCGCGGCCCGTAACCGGTGAACCCGCGACCCTCCCTACCGCGCCCGGCCCGGCGCCGTCGGCGGAAACCGATATCACCGGATCCGAGCGCGTCGGAATTACCGGGTGATAGCCAGGTGCCCGTCCTACGCTTCTGCTGTCCCTGAATCAACCGGCGGCGGGGTATCGACATTTCGATTTCCCGACCGCCCGATGGAGAGGAACTTGCTGTGAACCCTGTTGGACATGGAGTCTTCAACGTTCGCGACTACGGTGCCATCGGTAACGGTACGACCAATGACACGGCCGCGATCCAGGCCGCTCTGAACGCGGCCCGGACGGCCGGCGGCGGAACGGTGGTGATACCCCTCGGCACCTATGCCGTGAACGGCTTCCTGGTGGTCTTCAGTAATACTCGGATATCCGCCTACGGGGCGACCATCCGCTCCGTAGCGACCGACATGGGCATTCTGCGGAACTTCCTTCCGACTGATTCCTATCCCCTCTACTCGGGGAACTCCGGGATCGTCGTCGAAGGCGGCATCTGGGACGGCAACGCGGCCGACCAGGGGCAGGGAACCGTCACCGGGGCCACCAATGTCATGGCATTCATCCACGCCCGGGACATCACCATCCGGGACGCCGTGATCCGCAATATCTCGGGGGCGCACGGTGTGGAGTTCAACGCCATCGACAGCGGTCGGATCCTCAACTCCCGTTTCGAGGGCTTCAAGGACAACACGACCGCGCAGGACCGCGGCTTCTCCGAAGCCGTCCAGCTGGACATCGCTCGGAGCGGCAGCTCGTCCCTTCCCCCGAACGACTGGACGACCTGCCGGAACATCCTGATCCAGGGCTGCTGGTTCGGCCGATCCGACCGGCTCGGGGCCGCCGGTCGTGCCATCGGCGGCCACACCGCGGAGACCGGGCGTACCTATGACAACATCCAGGTCATCGGCTGCCGGATCGAAGGGGCACTTCAGGAGGGCATCCAGGGCTTCAACTGGCGCTACTCCGTCATCGCCGACAATGTCATCAGCGGGACCGGCGGGACGGGAATCCTGATGGCCGTGACCAATCCCCAGGTGGTCGACGTGTCCTCCGTCGTCATCAAGGGGAATGTCGTCACCAATGCCGGTCCCAGGCCCGGTACGTCCGGGATCCGGGTCGAGGGCAACCACCTCAACCGGATCCCCGGGGTCGTCATCGCGGACAATGTCGTCCGCGACATCCTGGGCAACGGTATCCAGGCGGAGGACTGTCCGGAAGCGAGTATCTCCGGCAACAAGGTGGAGGCGACGGACAGTACCGGGATCTACGCGGTGAACTCCGAAGGCGCATCCGTCACCGGAAACGTCACTTCCCGTACGAAGTCGAACGGGATCAACATCGGAGGGTCGATAGGAGCGACCGTCTCCGGTAACACCATTCGTACGACGACCACGAACCACGGGGTTTATGTCGGGGCGGGCCGGGCCGCCGCCGCGGACGTCGTCATCTCGGGGAACAACATTCGCGGTGCGGCGGTGGCGGGTATCCGCCTCGCGGCCGGATCCAAGGACTGCACGGTCACCGGAAACCGGGTGGAGGCCACCGGGGGTACCCAGAACGGCATCACCCTCACCGCGGACTCCACCGGTGCGGCCGTCGTGGGCAACGACTTCTCCGGCAACGGCTGGACGGCGGCGACGGCGATCGTGTCCGCCGGCTCGGCGCCCCGGCTCGACTGGGCGGGCGGCGGTACCGCGCCCGGCCACAACCTGATCTGACCCTGCCTCCGCCCCGCCCCGCCCGCTGCCTCCGCTCCGCGCCGGGACGTCCCGAGCCGTCCCGACCGGAGCCGGGCCGGGGGCCGGGTTCGGTCGGGGCGGGGCTGAGAGGCGCGCGTCCGCGGCCGGGTACCGAAAGGTGCCCGGCCGCGGTCCGCTCCGGCCGCCCGGACCCGCTCGCCGGACCGCCCGACTGCCCGGACCCGACCGCCCGCTCCGGCCGGCCCCGTCGTCACCAGGACGACTTGGTGACCCCGGGCAGGAATCCCGCGTGCGCCTGCTCCCGCATCCGTACCCGCGAGAGTCCGAACGCGCGCAGATGCCCCCGTGGGCGGCCGTCCACACTGTCGCGGTTGCGGACCCGGGTGGCGCTCGCGTCCCGTGGCTGACGGCGCAGTTCCGCCTGGGCTTCGGCGCGCTCGGCCGGGGTGGAGGCCGGGCGGCGGATGATCTCCTTCAGCTCGGCGCGGCGTACCGCGTACCGCGCGACGACCTCCTTGCGCCGCTCGTTCCGCGCGATCTTGCTCTTCTTCGCCATCAGACCTTCTCCCCCCGGGCGCGGATCCGGGCGACCGCGGCGGTCACGCCGATCGTGTCCACGGTCCTGATCCCCCGGACGCTCAGGGTCAGCCGGACATAGCGCCCCTCTCCGGGCAGCCAGTACCGCTTGCGCTGGAGGTTCGGGTCGAACCTGCGCGAGGTGCGCCGGTGCGAGTGGGAGATGGAGTTGCCGAAGCCGGGCTTGGCGCCGGTGAGCTGGCAGTAGGTGGCCATGGGGGGAGATGTCCCCTTCCGCTCTTATCGAGAATGAAAACCGTTGTCATATACTAGCCTCATGGCACGCAACGAACTCCGCCCGGTGATCAAGCTCCGCTCCACCGCGGGCACCGGCTTCACCTATGTGACGCGCAAGAACCGCCGTAACCACCCCGACCGGCTGGTGCTGCGCAAGTACGACCCGGTCGTCCGCCGGCATGTCCTCTTCCGCGAGGAGCGATAACCCCCGGCGCCCCAGGTCCGACTCCCGACCCCGAACGCGAACCCGAACCGAGCCCCGCTCCGCCCACCGCAGAAGGACCCCGCCCATGAAGCCCGGAATCCACCCCGCCTACGGCCCCGTCGTCTTCCGCGACTCCGCCTCCGGATTCGCCTTCCTCACCCGCTCCACCATGACCGGCGACAAGACCGTGGTCTGGGAGGACGGCGCGGCCTATCCGGTGGTCGACGTGGAGATCTCCTCGGCCAGCCACCCCTTCTACACGGGCAACGCCCGGGTGGTGGACACCGCCGGACGGGTCGAACGGTTCGAGCGCCGCTACGGAGCCCGCTGATGGACCAGGGACACCGCCTCCCCGTCGCGATCGTCGCCGGGCTGCCCGCCGAGGCCCGCGAACGGGTGGTCGAAGAGCTGCTGCGGAGCCTCCCCGGCAGCGTCGCCCTGCACCTCGATCCGGCCGGGGCGCCCGGCCGCGCCGTGCTCCGTACCGTCCGCGACGGTGCCGGTCCGCTCGCCGCCGAGGAGATCCCGCTGGTCGACGACTGCGTCTGCTGTGCGCTCCGGGCCGATCTCGGCCCCGAGCCGGAGCGGCTCGCGGCCGACGGCGCGACCCGGCTCGCCGTCGTCGAGCTGTGGGACTCGATCGAGCCCAGGGCCGTGGCCGAGTCCGTCGCGGCGTACGGCGGCGACCGGCTCCTCGTCACGGGCGGGCTCACGGCGGTGGACCCGGCGCTCGTCCTGCCGTACCTCGGCAACGGCGACGACCTCGCCGAACGCGGTCTCGCCTCCGCCCCACGGACCGGCGGACCGTCGGCGGCATTGGGGCCCGCCAACTGGAGTACGCCCCCGTCCTCGCCGTGATCGACGGGGGCGGGGCCGACGACGAGGACCGTGCGCTCCCCGCCCGACCGCACCCCACCGCCCGGCGGGACGCCGCCGATTCACCCGGACTCGCGGCCGCCGCCCTCGCGGGCTTCGACACCGAGGCCACCGCGGCGGCCGGGCACCCCGCGTGCGCGCTGCTGCCGCAGAACGCCGACGAGGCCGGTGTCGCCACCCTCCTCGCCCGGGACGCGGCGGGCGGGGCGCTCTGCGTCGAGGCCACCGGCCCCTGGCCGGCGTCCCTGCCCGACGCGGCCGGGGAGGCGGTGCCGCCGGTACGCCGCGCGGTCGCCGCGCTCGGCTGGCACCCCGACCACGGCGACCGCTGCCGGCGTCTGGTCTTCACCTCGCCCGGCCTCGAACGCCTCCTCGACTCCTGTCTGCTGACGGACGCCGAGTACGCCTCCGGGCGCGAGGCGTGGCGGCGGCTGCCCGCGGCCTTCGATCTGCCGCTCGACACCGCCTGACGCCCCGGTACTCGGCGCCGCGGCACGGGCCCGGGCGGTCCGCCGGGCCCGTGTCACAGTTCTGTACCCAGGGGCGAACGGCATTTCCCGGTACGGCCGTTACCGGAGAGTATGGGCGCGGTGAGCGGGCTCGACGGCCGTTCGGACCCGGTCGGGAACGGAGACCGGGAACGAGCGTGTCACGGGACCGTCGCCGACCGGTCCCAACCGCGTCGCACCGGCGCCACCTTGATCCTTGTACGTCGCATTGGATCGCATAGGCTGCCGGCACCGCGCGGACCGGACCGGACCCGGGAGTCCCGTTCGCGTGCCCCTGCTCCTCGCGCCCGTATCCCCTACACCCGTACACCCGTACACCCGTACACCCGTACCCGCGTGAACCCCGGACTCCGCGTACCCCCGGACATGTCGTGCGGCTCGCTCCGGACGGCGCCATCAGGAGGTGGCCGATCTCATGGACACCCGTGACGGTTCCCCGCTGCGGTTCGGCCTGCTCGGCCCCGTCGAGGTACTGCGCGGCACGGAACCGCTCGACCTCGGCCCCCGCCAGCGCCGGGTACTGCTCACCCGGCTGCTGATCCAGGACGGCGGTCCGGTCTCCCTCGGCGAGATCTGCCACGACCTCTGGGAGGGCGGCCGGCCGACGGCCGCCGCGTCCTCGGTACGCGCGCACATCAGCCGGCTCAGGTCGGCCATCGACCCCGGGCGCCAGGGCCGTTC
This sequence comes from Streptomyces sp. NPDC006798, assembly GCF_040635975.1. Taxonomy (NCBI): domain Bacteria; kingdom Bacillati; phylum Actinomycetota; class Actinomycetes; order Kitasatosporales; family Streptomycetaceae; genus Streptomyces; species Streptomyces sp. NPDC006798. The sequence continues at coordinate 85,922 of NZ_JBEYIS010000013.1, read as the reverse complement.
GGAGCTGCTGGTCAGCAGCCGGGCCGGATACGCGCTCCGGATACCCCGGGAGGCCCGGGACACCGCCGTCTTCGAGGAGTCCGTCCTCACGGCCCGTACCGCCTTCCGCGACGGACGGCTCGACCGGACCCTCCAACTGCTCGACCGGGCCCTCGGCCTCTGGCGCGGACCGGCCCTCGGCGAAGCCGCCGACCACGCCTTCGCCCTCCGGGAGCGCGCCCGGCTCGACTCCGCCCGCCAGGACGCCCGCGAACTCCGCGTCACCGTCCTCATCAAACAGGCCGACACCGGCCGGGCCGTACCCGCCGCCACCCGGCTCACCACCGACGCCCCGCTCCGTGAAACGTCCTGGGCCCTGCTGATGCGCGCCCTGTACACGGCCGGGCGGTCGGTCGAATCACTCCGGCAGTACGAGCGGTTCCGCTCCCTCCTCGCCCGCGAACTGGGCCTCGACCCCGGCCCCGGACTGCGTGAACTCCAGACCGCCGTACTGCGCCATGACACCGATGTCCTGGGGCCCGTACGCGGCGCCCCGGGCCCGTACCACCTGGCCGCGCCCTCCTCGGCCGCGACCGCTTCCGCCGACGTGCCGCACCTGGTGGGGCGGGCCGAGGAAATCGCCCGGCTCGACGGGCTGCTGGCGGCCGTCGCCGGGGGCGGCACCCGGTGGGCCGTGGTCTCCGGCGAAGCGGGCACCGGCAAGACCCGGCTGCTGGACGAACTGGCGGCCCGGGCCGCCGGATCCGGACTGCCCGTGGTCCGCTTACGCGGCGACCGATCCGACGGAGTGGGCGAGTTCGGCGGCGCGGGGGAACGGTCCTGCCCGCTGGCCGGTCTGCTGGACGCGCTGGGGCGGCGGGAGCCGGGTCCCGGCGGTCCGGCCGGGTACGGCGGTCCGGGCGGTCCCGGTACACCGGACGAGGCCGGCGAATCAGGTACATCCGGTGAATCCGGTGAGTCCGCGGCCGGACGGCCCGATCCGGTGGAGGCACTCGTCCGCGGACTGCGCCGGACGCCCGCCATGGTCCAGTTCGACGACCTGGACTCCGCCGCCCCGGAGAGCCACGCCCGGCTGCGGCGCCTCGCCGAACTGCTCCGCAACACCCCGGCCGCCGTGGTCTGCGCCCTACGCGACACAGGGGCGCCGCAGGTCAGCGGATTGCTCGCCGATCTGGCCCGACGCGGCACCCTCTGGCTGCAGTTGGAGCCGCTGACCGCCGACGACATCGCCGAACTCCTCACCGCGCGCGACGAGGACCCGGCCGACGCCGGGGCCCTGCACCGGCGGTCGGCGGGCAATCCGTTCGTCCTGACGGAGCTGCTGGGGTTGCCGCCGGGGCGCCGTACGGGACCGGGCGCGCGGGTACCGGCCGCGGTGGGCACCATCGTCCACGACCGGCTGGCCGGAGTCTCCGAGGAGGCCCGGACCGCACTCGCCCACACCGCGGCCGACGGCGGACGGCTCGATCTCGGACTGCTCGCCGAGATCCCCGGGCTGGCCGCCGACCGGCTGCCGGCCCTGGTCGACGCCGCCGTCACCGCCGGACTGCTGGTCTGGCATCCGGACCGGGGCGACCCCTTCGCCGGGCACTACCGGCTCCCCGAGCTGGTCCACGAGGTACTGCTCGGCACCCTCACCCCCTCCGGCCGCCAACTGCTGCACGCCGCCCTGGCCCGCGCGCTGACCGGCCGCGACGGCACCGACCCGGCGCGGCTCGCCGGACACTTCCGGGCGGCGGGCCCATTGGCGCCCGTGCCGTCGACCGTGCCGCCCGGTCCACCGAGGGGCGCGGACCCGGACCGGCCCTGACCCGGCCGCCGGAAACCGCGCCACCCGTTCCCCGTATCCGTATCGCCCCGGGGCAGCGCCGCCGGGACCAGAGGAGAAACAGATGTCCGACCAGCACAAGGCATCGGGAGAGCCCGCCGGCCGACCGGCGGGGTCCGCCGCCGAACCCGACGCCGAGGCCGTCGCCGCCGATCTCCTGGGCCGGGGGACGTCCCGTACCGGCTCCCGGACCCCGGAACCGGCGAGGGAAACGGAGTCCGAGGCTCCGAAGACCGGGGCTTCGGAGTCCCGTACGACGCGGGCCGGGGAAGAGGAACGATCCGCCGGGACGAACGGGGCGAACGGGACGAACGGGACGAACGGGACCACGGCGGCAGGCCGGGAGCCCGAGTCCGGTGCGCCGGAGCCCGGAAAGTCCGAATCCGATCCCGAGCCGGAGTCCGAGCGGTCGGGGTCCGGTGCGTCCGGATCCGAGGAGCCCGAGGCGGGGGAGAAGGCCGAGAAGCCCGGGTCCGCGGCGAACGGCGAATCCGCAGTGGCCGCAGCCGCCCCGGCCGCCACGAGCACGGGCGCCGGGGCCGCGACCACCGCCGTGGCCGCGACGGCGGCTGCCGCGCGGGCCGGGAAGACCCGCCGGGGTGCCGCCGCGACGGCCGCCGGATCCGGTGGCGACGCGGACGGACCCGATACCCGCGAGCCCGGCCGGATCGGGAAGCCGGTACTGGCCGGTGCCGCCATGGTGGGCGTACTCCTGGCCGCCGTCCCCTTGCTGATCATGGCGACCAGCAAGGGCGAGGAGAAGAATGCCGTCAACACCGGGGCGGCCGAACACATTCTGAACGACGAGGACGACCCGGCGGGCGCGTTCATCGCCGAATCGCCGCCCCCGTCGAAGCCGGCGAAGAAGGAACCGTCGAAAAAGCCGGTCGAAGGAAAGAAGGAAGAGTCGAAGGCCCGGCCCGGGGGCGGGGGGCAGGCCGCCGTACCGCCCCCGCCGCCGGGCACCGGGCCCGAGGCGAAGTCCGGGCAGCCGGGGCAGTCCGGCCCGAAGACCAAGCCGAAGTCGAAGCCGAAGTCGCAGGCCCGGGGCGCGGCGAGTGATCTGCCCGCCGTACTGACCCGGGTACTGATCAGGAACAACACCAATGGCACCTGTGTGGATGTCCCGGGCTACTCCAGTGGTCGGCCGGATACCGAGATCCACCACGCCACCTGCAACAACACCAACGGCGACAACCAGTTGTGGAGTGTGGAGCGGCGCTACGCCGACGCCGGGCCCGGTGGCGTGCCGCTCTTCCAGATACGTAACGTCATGGACAGCATGTGTCTGGATCTGCCCGGCTACGGCGGAGTCGGCGGGGCGACCGGAGTCACCGAATACCCCTGCAACGGCACGACGAAGGACAACCAGCTCTGGTGGCTCGACAAGCGGGCGGACGGCAAGTACTGGATCCGTAACTATGCCAGTAACAATCAGTGCCTGGACTCGTACAGCAATAGCGAGAAGGAACGCCAGCTGATCATCTGGCCGTGCGCGCCGGAGGGGCAGAACAACCACGAGTGGAGCTTCGCCCGCTCCTGAGCGGGGTCGTATCGGGCGGCGGGCCCGGGGAGTTCGGTACGGACCGAGGCCCCCGGGCCCGCCCCCGTATCAGGGCGCCCCGCCCGGCCCGGTCTCGCCCCCCGACTCGTCGCCGGACTCGGTGCCGGATTCATCGGCGGATTCATCGGCGGGGGAGCGGCGCAGCACGATCCACCGGTCGCCGTCGTGGAGGAGCAGGACGTACGGCGGCGGTACGGCGACCGGGCCCGGCGCGCCGCCGGGCAGCCGTACGAGCGGGCCGTCCGCCGGGGCCACCGCCGCCGTCACACCGAGCGCGACCGCCGCGGCGGTCAGCAGCGGGAGCAGCGGCAGTCGGGTGCCGGTTCCGCCGAACGCGGGGTCGGCCAGCAGCAGTCGCAGTCGTACGGCGGGTCCGGCGGCGATTTCGGCGGCCGGGAGCAGATCGCCGAGGAGGGTGCCCTGGGCGCGCTGGGCGTCGGTCAGGACCTGGCCCGCGTCCGTCAGCAGGGGCAGCGGGATCCGGGCCGACGGGGACAGCGGCGGCACCTGGTCGTCGGCGATCTCGGCGCCGTCGAGGGTGGTCGCGAGCCAGGCCCGGAAGGCGGTGCTCCGGTCCGGCTCCGTCGCCGGGAGGAGCCCGGCCAGCGGCGCCCGGTCGCCGAGCGCGGCCAGTACGACGGCTTCCGCCGCCCGCCCGGAGGCGGGTTCGGGGGCGGTTTCGGCTCCGGCGGCCACCGGATGGGGGGCGTACCGGATGCCGTCGAGTACGGCACCGCCGTCGTCGGTACGGCGCGGGGCGCTCGGCGCGACGGCCGGCGGGGGACCGGTCGGCGGTGTGGTGCCGGACGCCGCCGACCGGTCGGACCGCGCGGGCGGTGGGGCCGTCGTCGCCGGGGGCGCCGGACGGACCCGTGGCGCCCGACCCGTCGGACCCGGTCCCGGCTCCGACTCCTGGGGCGCGGCCGACAGCGACCCCAGCAGCGACCCGGATTCCCCGATCCCCTCGGCACGGCGCGCCTGGTCCAGCGCCCGGGTGGTCCGGGCCAGTTCGCGCAGGGCGGCGCCCTGCCGGGCGGCCTGGACGGCCAGTTCGGCCTGTAGCTCGCCCAGCTCCCGCCTGATGCCGTCCAGCCGGTCCCGGTCGGCGTCGCGGAGCCGGGCCTGCCGGTCGGCGGCGCGTTCGGCGGCATCCGCCGTACGGGCCGCCTCGGCCATCGCGGCGTCGGCCTCCCGCTGTCGCCGGTCCCGCTCGGCCTCGGCCCGTTCGAGGGCGCGGGCGGCTCGGGCCCTGGCGGTGTGCGCGGCGGCCACGGCGGCGGCTCGGCCCTCGTGCAGTTCGGCCGCCCTCCGCCAGGCGTCGTGTGCCGCGTCGGCCCGGTTGCGGAGCGCGACGGTCTCGGTGGCCGACGGTGCCCGGCGTTCGGCGGCGCGCGCCTCGCCGTCGGCCCGGCGCCAACCGTCCCCGGCCCGTTCGACCTGCTGTTCCGTCGGCAGGGCCTCGGCCTCGCGGACCGCCGACTCCGTGCGCGCGTACACCGTTTCGGCCGCCGCGACGGACTCGGCGCCGGTCCCGCGTACGGTGTCGGCGGCCGAGACCGCCGTGGTGTGCGCGGCCCGGGCCTCCTCGTGGGTGGTGACGGCGTCGGCGTACGCGGCCTCCGCGATCCGCAGCGTCTCGGCGGCGGCGACCGATTCCCCGCCCCGCTCCCGGATCAGGGCGGCGGCCCGCCGCTGGGCGGCGACGGCGTCGTCATGGGCCGTGCCCGCGTCCCGCCAGGCCTGCCATCCGGCGGCGGTGCCCTGGGTGGTGTCGGTGGGGTCGCCGTTCGCGTCGAACGGCCAGTGCCGGGGGCCGTCGACGGTTCTGACCACCGCTTCCACCGGCCGTCCGGCCCGTGCGGCGGTCCGGGCGGCGGCCCGGACGGCGTGGGCGAGCCGGTCGCCGCCGGGGTCGGCGCCGAGTCCGAACCAGAGCCGGGCTGCGGGGTCCAGGGGATCGAGCGCGGCGGCCAGGGCGTCCGGCAGGTCGGTCAGCGGATGCCGGGCCCAGTCGCGCAGATCGGCCGCGCGCTGCCCGTCGGTGAGCAACGCGGGGACGTCGTACACCCCTGGGCGGGGGCGGGCGGCCGTCACACCGAAGCCGAGTACGTCGTTCTCCCAGAGCCGGACGACGGCGGCGCCGCTGACCCGGCGGGTCCCCTTCGGTCCCTCGACGGTGATGACGACATCGGTCAGCGCCTGGTGGTTCGGGGTGCCCGCGCGGTCGGCCGGGGTGGTGGCCTGTCCGGTCCGCAGCCGGTTGAGCCGGTTGCCGGTGGCGCTGCCGCCGTAGCCGGAGGTGTGCGGCTGCTGGGCCGCGAGCGGCGACGAGAACGCGAGGAGCTGCCGGTCGGCGGTGTTCAGGGAGAGAGTGCCCTGGTTGGTCAGGGCGAAGGCGCCGCCCGCCGAGCCGGTGACGGTGGTGCCGCGCCCCTGGCGGCGGACCCGGTCCACGGCGACATCGGCGCTGGCGGCGAGGGGCCGGGGGGCGTAGAACGCGATCGAGAGCACGGGCGGTCGCCGGGAACCAGGCAGCGTCCGGGTGCCCGGGACCAGGGGGGTGAGCCCGGCACCGGTCCGGGGTGTGTCGACGGTCAGCCGTCCGGCCTGGACGAGTTCGCCGAGCCGGGTGGCGGCGGCCTCGGCGGAGACGGCGGCGGGCAGACCCCAGTCGGCGACCGTCCCGGGCGCGACCTCGCGCAACGCCGTGACCAGCTCCGGGAAGCCGTTGAAGTGGAAGACGGGGGCGGGTCCGGTGGGCACCAGGCGGGTCGTGCCGTCGATCCGGCCCGCCGTGCCGTCGACCGGACCTGCTGTGCCGTCGACGGGACCGGAGTTAGGGGCCGGTCCGGTGCGTACCGGATCGTCGGTGTGGACCGCGGGCGACAGCGGGCCGTGTACCGCGTGCGGCGGCGCCGCTTCCGATCCGGCGAACCGGATCACGGCGGAGGCCGGGACGGAGATCCGGCGGTCGGGCCGCCCGGCCAGCATCCGCTGCCACCAGTCGGCGAGCCGCTCGGCGGTCGTGCCCTCCAGTCCCTTGAAGGAGAGCAGTCCGGCCCGGAGCACTCCGCCGGGTACGTTGGCGGGCCATTCGGTGATCAGCCGGGAGCGTACCGACGCGGTGAGGACGTACTCCACGCCCTCGAAGTCGGCGACGACGTCGGTACGGGTCCACAGCCGGTCCTCGCCGGTGCGGTCCTGGCGGGCGATCCGGGCCCGCTGATGGGTGAGGGCGAGGGCCGGGCCCTCGCGGTCGGTCCGGCCAAAGACCCCGGGGCGCGGGAAGCGCGAGACGGGGGCGGCCGTCGTCTGATGGGCCCGGGTGACGGTCCGGGTCGTCGCCCGGTTCCCGGGGGCGTGCGTCTGGGTCTGTTCGATCCCGGCGGCGGTCACGGGCCGGCCGCGCAGCTCGCGCAGGGCGGCCGTTCCCCGCAGGGGTACCGCCGCCAGCGCCACCTCGACCAGCCGGGCGCCGCCGAGCGCGGCGTGCACGAACTGGAAGGCGGAGCCGTCGGGTCCGCGTCCGGGCAGCGACTGCAGCGCGGCGGGCTCGGTCCTGCGGGCTATCTCGGGGGCGACACCGGGCAGATAGGAGGAGTGCCCGGGGCGGGTGGCGCCGGGCGCCTCGCGCTCCACCAGCCGGATCAGCTCGTCGCCCAGCCGGTCGCGGTGCTCCGCGCGATGCGCACCGACGTTGCCGCCGGTCCCGTCGGCCTCGCCGCTGAGTTGGGTCAGCGACAGTACGGTGCCGAGCCCGAGGAGACCGGTCCTGGCGAAGTCGTCCGGCGGCGGCAGGTTCGGTGTGGGCGGCACCGGAATCGTCACCCCCGGGAAGCGGTACCAGTGGGCGTACCGGGCGAGTACCGCGGCGGGTGTGAGGAAGGTGATCGCCTCGGGCAGGTCCACGGCGACCTCGACGCGATCCAGTTCACCCACTCCGAACGTATTGCCGAGAACGTTGCGCACCCCGCGCCTGACCGTGATCAGCAGGGTGACATGGGCGCCGATCAGATGGTGGGGTCCGGTATGGGACTGGACCCGGGTGACCTTGGTGATCGCGGTCCGGGTGTCCGCCGTCTCGTTACGGCGGGTATAGCCGTGCCGCAGGCTCGGATTGAACTGGTGGACCAGGGCGGACCGGTCGGCGGGGGCGCTCTGGAGCCCCGTGAGCCCGCCCGTGAACTGGTGGGTCCGACCCGTGCCGTGCTGCCGGGCGGCGGAACCGCCGGAGATCGCCGACCGCTCCGTGTAGAGCGTGGCGTCACCCAGATACCGGGGCTGGTGCAGATAGCCCCGGATCGTCACCTGGAGCACCTCGTCGGCCAGCATGCCGGGGAGGGTGAGCGCGTCCACGACATAGCGCCCGCCGAGGATCTGCTGCGCCCGGGCGAGCAGTTGACCGGGGCGGATCGCGGACTGCCGGGCCTCGGCGGCGAGGGTTCCGGGGTCGTTGCGGGCCGCGCCGAGCGCGGCGGCCGAGAGCCGTTTGCAGACCGCCGCGCCCTCGGCCTTGGAAGTCCGGGCGGCTTGCGACAGCGGGGCGCGCAGCCGTACGCCGATGTCGTTGACGGGCCCCAGCCGGCCGACGGGCAGCCTCTGCCGGGCGAGTTCGAGGGTACGGCGCGTGGTGCCGCCGACCCGTCCGGCCGTGTCCGAGAGCACGGCGCCGGTGGTCCGGGCGGCACGGGCGAGGGGGCCGGGCCCGGGAACGCCCGGATAGGTACCGGCGGCGATCCGCGACAGGGCGTCCATCACGGCCGCGGTGACCCGGAAGCCGTCCACGAAGGAGCCCGCCGGAAGCGGGACCGTACCGGGGACGGGGACGGGGACGGGGGAGGTGACCGGTCCCTCCTGGGCGGCGGCCGGGTGGAGCCGGCGCTGGTCGTCGCGGTCCGTGGCGTCGGATACCGGCGCCCGGAGCACATGGGCGGCCGGCTCGGCGGGCGCCGGTGCCCCGGCGGCGGGCCGGGTGAGGTGATGCCGGACGAGGAGGGAGAGCGTGCCGGGGACACCGCGCCGCCGCGCGCCGGGTCCGAGCGGTACGAGGGCGATGGCGTTCCCGCCACCGGTCCCGTCCGCGTCGAAGGCGTCGTAGGAGTCGTCGTCGGAATCGTCGCCGGAACCCTCGCCCGGTTCGTCGGCGCGGTCGGCGAACCGGATCAGAGGGGTCTCGTCATCGCCTTCGTAGAGGTCGAGTTCGAGGACGAGGGGTACGCCGAAGACGTCGCCGCCGTCCCCCGCCGCCAGCATCAGCTGTTCGAGCCCGGTGGTGTCACCGACGGAGACCGCCTCGGTGCGCTGCCCCGTCGCCGTGTAATCCGGCCCGCCCGTCACCGTGCCCCGGCCGTCGGCGACGGGGAAACCGAGGGTGAAACCGCCCCCGCCGTAGCCGCTGAGGGCCGTGCCGCGCTGCCGGGCGCCGCCCGTCTCGTAGCCGCCGGAGCCGAGCGGATGGACCCGGGGCAGTCTGCGGAGGTGCTCGGCGCGCCGCCCGGTGTCCCGCCGGGCGGAGAGCCGCAGCCGTACCCGGCGGGTCGCGCCGACGGTGGCGGGCCGTTCGAAGAAGAGATGGTGTCCGCCGTCGACCGCCTCCGGTATCGCCAGGGCGAGACCGAGCCGGGTACGGAACCGGCTCCACCGCCGCAGTCCGGCCAGCCGGGCCCGGCGCGCCGGCTCGTCCAGGACCGGCCCGCCGGGGAACCGGCCGGCCGCCGGGCCATCGGTGGGCGGCAGAAAGCCCTCGGCGCGCAGCCAGCTCGCGGCCCGGTCCAGCAACGCCGTCAACTCGGGGCTGTCGACCCGGAACGGCAGCTCGGCGGGCCCGATGCTGTCGAGCCGGTCCAGCCGCCCGGTCAGCGCCCGGACCCCGCCGCCCACCGGCCGCTGCCCGGCCATGGTGTCGGCGGGCGGCACCAGCAGCCGCAGCCCGTCCCGCCAGGGGCCGAACGCGGCGCGTGCCGAGCCCCCGGCCGCCCGGTGCAGGACGACCTCGTAGTCGACGGTGGCCGGGGTGAGGAGCTGCCCGCCGGTGGTGAAGGCGCCGTGCATCAGGGTCGTCGTGGCGGTGCCGATCAGGCCCTCGTCGACCTTCCAGCCGCCGCCGAACCGGCCCAGCAGCCCGATCCCGAACCGGGGCGCGGTATCGCTCTCGCCCTTCCCCCGGCCGGGGTTGAAGGTCGGACCGCCCGCGACATCCACCCCGATACCGCTGCTGAGCCGCGCGGACTGCTCCATGGTCAGTCCCCGGCCCAGATAGATCTCCAGGGACAGCTTGTCGTCGGGGGCGCGCAGCAGGGGACGGCCCGGGGTCACCCGGGCGATCAGCTGGACCACCCCGACGGCGTTGTCATCGGCGTCGGTGAGGACGGGCGAGAAGACCCCGCCGTCGGTCTGCGGCAACGCGGTACCGCGCCCGAAGATCTCCGCGAAGAAGTCGTCCAGGGCCTGTGCGGATCCGGTGCCGAGGGCGCGCAGTTCGGGGAAGGCCGGTGCGGCGAGCACCTCGGCGAGCAGCCGCCCCGGCCGGGCCAGCGACTCCACGCCCCAGAGCGGCAGATCGTCCAGGGGGCCCGGCTCGGGCAGCCGGGCGGGCCGGCTTGTGCTTGTGGTCGTGCCGGGCCCGGGGCTGCCGGTGCCGTCGCCGACGGCCCGGTGTTCGGGGAACCAGCCGGTGAGCGGCCCGTGCGAGCGCGCGGCCGACCATCCGTCGTCGGTGTCGGTGTCGGTACCGTTGGCGTTGTCGGCGTTGTCGGTGCTGTCCGCCGCGTCGACCCGGATCTGCCACAGCGCGTCGAGGTCGAGCGGCCGGGCCGGCTCCTTCGCGAAGTGCTTGCTGTTGATCTGGAAGGTCTCCCCGACGGTGATGCTCTGGGTGAGCTGGTTGTGGGTGAGGCTGGTGGTGACCGTGATGTCGCCCCAGCGCAGCGGCCCGGAGCCGACGGAGTGGTTGAGCGACCAGGGCAGGACGAGGGTGCGGTACGTGCCCGAGTCCTCGGTGGCGGTGAACCCCTGGGCGCCCTCGGCCCGCCGCTCCACCCGGGCGTCCGGCGGCGTGAGCTGCCCGGCGCCGTAGTACCGGGCGGAGTGCCGGGTGTCGCGGTGGAGGAACCGGATGTCGACGGTACGGTCCCGGTTCCCGTGCCGCACGGTGATCCGGTGGCCCCCGCTGTCGCGCAGCCGGGGCCGGTGCTCCTCGACGTCCTCGGCGGTCAGCAGCCCGGCGAGCCGGTTCCGTACGGCGGTGGCGTCCGGGGTGCCGCCGGGGATGCCGAGGGCGTCGGTGATCTGCCGGTACAGACCGTCGAGTACGGCCCGCGGGGTGCGCTCGAAGAGGACGAGTCCGATCTGTCCGTCGTGGTCCGTGCCGTAGGAGCGGGCGTACGCGGACAGCTCGGGGAGATCGGCCGGTCCCGGTGTCTCCTCGACTGCTACCGGGGTCTCGCCGGTCTCCACCGGGGCTTCGGACGGTGTTTCCGGTGTCTCCGGGCGGACGGCGGCGGAGGGCGGCGCGGGCCGGAGCGGGGCGGGCGGCGCTGCGGCGGGGTCGCGCGAACGGCCGCCGGTGGCCGCCTGCCAGAGGGCGCGCGCCGCCCTCCGCCGCCGTCCGCCCGGGGTGGGCGCCGGGGCTTCCGGATGGCCCTGCGGCTGGTGGCTGCCGGTGGCGGCGTGCCAGAGGGCGCGTACTCCCTCGTACTTCCGCCGTCCGCCGCCCGGCGGGAGTACGTCACCGGTACGGCCGTCGCCCCGGGGCCCTTCCCACAGCTTCCGCATGTCGTCGTACGCGTCACCGCCCTCGCCCGGCTCGCCCCCGGCGACGTCCCACAGGGCGCGGGCGCGGGCCAGCGCCTCGTTCTCGGTGCCGGTGGCGTGGACCGGGTTGACGGCCGCCGGCCGCTCGGGCCCGGGGCCGTAGAGCCGCAGCAGCAGGGGGTAGAGACCCGGCTGGTTCCGCTCCACCCACTTCGGGCCGCCGTTGTTGCGGGGCAGACCGGTGAACTGGTCGTTGCCGCTGTTGGCCCGCAGATAGACATTGGTGAGCTGGGCGAAGAACTCGTTCTCGTTGAGGCTGCTGTAGTTCGGCAGGCTGCGCTCGCCGCCCTCGTCGTAGCCGTAGAGCGCGCCGTCGGGCCAGGCGCCGTCCTCGCCCAGTTCGTCGGTGGCCTCGAAGGCCTCGGTGATCAGCAGCCGGTCGGCGGCGTCCAGGACGTGCAGATGGATCGTATGGGCGACCTCGTGGAGGGTGGTGGAGTAGCCGTCGGGGTACGCCTCCTCGTCGCCCACCTCGGGCTGCTCGCCGAGCAGGTTCTCCTCGGTGACGGCGGCGCTGTGGCGCCCCATGCCGCGGACCTCGTCCCAGGGTCTGCCGTCGTCGGTGGCCAGACCCTTCAGATCCTTGAAGGCGTCCAGATCCGTCATGGGCCGGTCCCGGGGCACCACCACGATCCGGGAACCGCCCTTGACCAGCCGGGCCGCGATATCGGGGTTCCGCAGCAGCCGGGCGATCTCGGTCCGCGCGGTCATCCGGGCGGAGGTCGGCTGGTGGACTCCGTCGGGGATCTGGATGATGAGGTCGGCGGCTGTGGTGGCGAATTGGTCGTGGGTGAGGGTGTCGCGCAATGTGTCGATGAGGGCGGGGGTGTTGGCGAGTCGTTCGCGGTGGTCGGGGGTGAGGCGGGCGATGGTGTGCGTGCGTTCGTTCCCGGTCATGCCGGGGATCCGGCGGGCGAGTACGCGGACCGGGTCGGCGGTTACCTCGGGCAGGGACCGCAGCTCGGCGGCGAGGGCGGACAATTCGGTCCGCAGCCCCGGCAGATCGGCCTCCTCGACCCCCAGCGCCGTCCAGATCCGCTCGTGTCCGGCCAGGGCGTCGGGGTCGAGGGCGGCGTCCAGCAGTTCACTGAGCCGTACGGCGACGGAGGGGGCGGCCCCGGGCGGCGCGACGGACAGGTAGGCGTCGGCCACGGGACCGAGGAGGGCGGCGGCCCGGGGACCGTCGGCGGGAGTGCGGCTCGCCGCCCACAGCAGATCGAGGAGATCCCGGTCGAGACGGTCGCGGTCGGTCCCGGTGGCCAGGGCGAGGGCGGCTTCGGCGAGGGAGCCGGCCGGGGCGGGGAGGGTGAAGCCGTCGGCCGTGACGGTGGCGGCGGGCGGGTCGCCGACGCCGAACCGGACCGTGACCCCGTCCACCGAGAGGGCGAAGGCCCGGTCGCCGTCCGGGGCGGGCAGGGGATCGATCCGGGCATCCGGCAGCTCCCGCTCCAGCGCCGCGCGGATCCGGTCGGCCGCCGGCGGCCGGGCCGCGACCAGCCGGAAGTCCACGGCGTTCAGCGGGCGGGGGTTGTCGAACTGCACCACATCGCGCGCGGTACCGGACAGCACCGCCGGCGCGCCGAGGCCGCGCAGCGCCAGGGCCACGTACTGGCCGACCTCCAGCACGGGATTTGGGTGCGGAGGTACGGCCGCGCCCGCCGATTCCTCCGATTCCTCCGACTCCGTCGAGCTGACCGATCGTGTCGGTACGGCGAGCGGCGGATACAGCCCGGCGCGCCGGGGAGCGGCGGTCGTGTCGCGGGGGCCGGGGCCCGTACCGCGTACGGCTCCGGATCCGTCGCCGGAGTCCGAGTCCGAGTCCGAGTCGGAATCGGAGCCGGAGTCGGAGCCGGAGTCGGACGCGAGGCCGGTATCGGTATCGGAATCGATCTCGCGGGCGGTGTCGCTGTTCAGCAGGGCGCGGGCCCCGGCCAGTCCCTCGTTCATGCCCTGGGTCGCCACGACCGGGTTGGCCTTGAGGGAGCGTTCGGGCCCCGGGCCGTAGAGCCGGAGCAGCAGCCGGTAGAGGTCGGGATGGTTCGCCTCGACCCACTTGGGGCCGCCGTTCTCGCGGGGCCCGCCCGTGACGGGGTCGTTGCCGGTGTTGGCCCGCAGATAGACGTTGGTGAGCTGGGCGAAGAACTCGTACTGGTTGAGGCTGCTGTAGTTGGGCCCCCGGCGGCGGCCGGTCCTCGTGTCGTGGACGTAGAGCGCGCCGTCGGGCCAGGCGCCCGCCTCGCCCGCCGTGGTCGTGGCCTGGAAGACGTGGTTGATCAGCCCGAGGTCGGCAAAGTCCAGACCGACCCGGTGGACGATGTGGGAGACCTCGTGGAACGTGGCCGAGTAGCCGTCGGGGAGGTGTCTCACCGCCCCGATCGTGGTGTGCTCGCCGAGCAGGTTCTCCTCACTCACGGCCGCGTGCAGGGTGGCCACTCCGCGCATGGTGTGGAAGCACCGGCCGTCGGGACCGGTCCGGTGCTCCAACTCCTTGAAGGCGTCCAGGGACGTCACGGGCCGGTCCCGGGGCACCACGACGACCCGTGAGCCCAGCTTGACCAGCCGGGCGGTGACGACGGGATCGCGCAGCAGCCGGGCGACCTGCTCACGGGCGGCCTCGCGGGCGGAGGTCGGCTGGTGGACTCCGTCGGGGATCTGGATGATGAGGTCGGCGGCTGTGGTGGCGAATTGGTCGTGGGTGAGGGTGTCGCGCAATGTGTCGATGAGGGCGGGGGTGTTGGCGAGTCGTTCGCGGTGGTCGGGGGTGAGGCGGGCGATGGTGTGCGTGCGTTCGTTCCCAGTCATGCCGGGGATCCGGCGGGCGAGTACGCGGACCGGGTCGGCGGTCACCTGAGGCAGGGACCGCAGCTCGGCGGCGAAGGTGGTCAACTCCTCCGTCAGCAGCGACTCGTCGTCCTCGTCCGCCTCGTTGTCTGCCCAGAGGACTTCGTGCTGGTGCAGGGCGTCGGGGTCGAGGGCGGCGTCCAGCAGTTCACTGAGCTGTACGGCGAGGGAGGGCGCGGCTCCCGGCGGCGCGGCGGCCCGGTAGGCGTCCTCCCGGGCGTCGATGAGCGCGGCGGCCGGGGGGCCTTCGGCGGGGGCTCGGCCGAGGGTCCACAGCAGATCGAAGAGGGCCTCGTCGCGGGACGTCCGGTCGGGCGCGGTGGCAAGGGCGAGGGCCGCGTCGGCGAGGGAGTCCGGCGGGGACGGCAGAGTGAAGCCGGGGGCCGTGGCGAAGGCCCTGGGCGGGGTGCCGACGGTGAGCCGGATGTCGACCCCGTTCACCGTCAGGAGTACGGCCCCGGGACGGTTCTGGACGGGGACGGTGACGACCGGGTCGCCCGGCAGCCGTTCCAGCTCGCGGCGGAGGACGTCGATGTCGGGCAGGCCGTTGGCGACCACCTCGAAGTCCACGGTCAGCAGTGGGCGGGGGTTGCCGAACTGGACCCGGGCGCGGGCGTCCCCGGCGAGCAGCGCCGGATGGCCGAGGCCGTGCAGCAGCCGGCCGACGCCGGAACCGACGGTCAGCATGTAGTCGGGATGGTGCTTGACGATGAGCCCCGTCGGCTGAGGCTCCGGCTCCGGCCGCGCCTGCGGTGCCGGGTCGGAGTGCCGGACGGGCCGGGATTCCGTACCGCCGCCGGATTCGCTCTCCGATTCGCTGCCGGAGTCCGATTCGGATTCGGATTCGGAGTCCGTGCCGGAGTCGGCGTCGGGGTCCGAAGGCAGGGCGAGGGCGGTGACGATCGGACGCGGCCGGTCCGGCCGGGCCGTCGCCGGCTTTGGCCCGAAGCCGGGGCCGTCGGACTCCAGGGACGGGCGGACCACCGGCGGGAGGAGATCCGGCCCGGCCGCCGTGGTGGTGTCGGTGACGGACTCGGTGGTCCGCAGCGCCTCCGGGGTGACCAGCGGACCCGTCGCCGGGTCGGCGGTGGGGGTGAGGCCCGCCCGGCGGAGCAGTTGGCGCAGCACGGTGACCGCGTTGTCGGCGCGGCGCCGCTCGCGCTCGGCCGGAGCGAGCCCGGGATCGTCGCCGTACAGCCGGATGTGCCGCTGGGTGGAGGGGCCGGGGTGGTCCGCGGCGGAGATCTCCACGGCACCGGCGGCGCCCGGGGCGATCAGCACCGAGAGGTCGATATGGAGCTGGTCGCCGGAGCGGGGCAGCGACAGCCCGTGATTGACCTCGGTATCGAGGAGTACGCGGACCCGCTCCCGCAGATCGTCGAGGTCGAGCCCGGCGAGTCCGGGGCCCGGGCGGACCGGGACGTCGAGGGAGAGGGCGCGTACCCAGCGGCCGTCGTCCGCCTGTACCCGCCGCACCTCGGTAGCGACGGTGGTGGATCCGTCGTCCGCCGCCGATGTGCCCCTGGGGTTCGTCCCGTCGGCCGTGCGGCTTCCGCGGGCGCTGTCGGTTCCGTCGGTTCCGTTGGTTCCGCCGGCCTCCGGCCCGGCCGGGATCACGGTCCGTACGACGGTGGAGGGCGCCGCGTCCTGGCGGGGCCGCCACTGTTCGGACCTGACCGGCTCGGTGGTCGGGGCGTTCGGGGTGGTCGGGGTGGTCGGCGGCGGGGCCGGGACGGCCGGTGCGTCGACCGGGGAGCCGGAGCCGCGCCGACCGGTGTTCTCGTGGGCCTCGGGTGCCGTCCGCGTCTCCTCCTGAGAGGCGTCCTCCGGTTGGGTTCCGCGTGACCCCGGCACGTCCGGGCGGCCACCGGAGGCGGGCGCGGCCGTGGACGGCGATGTGGTCGACGGCGAAGTCGTCGGCGACGGAGAGTTGACGGACGGTACGGTCGCGCCGCGATCGGGGGCGGCCGGGGTCGTCACGGCCGCCGGAGTCGTACCGGGGGCCGGGCCGACGACCGGGGACCCGGTGGTGCCGGGTCCGGGTGAGGTGAGATCACGGGACGAATCGACCGGCTGAACGGACCGGCCGGGTTGGACCGGACCGACAGGGTTGCCGGAATCCCTGGAATCCCCGGGATCCGGCGGGTTCACGGGCGGTGTGACCAGCGGTGTCTCGCGGCTGCCGGTCTGCCCGCCGGGGGAGTACGGGGAGGAGCCGCCCGGCGGCGGGCCGTCCGTACGGTACGGGTCCACTCCGCCGGTCAGCAGCTCGGGCGAGAGGGTGTTCACCGGTGTCGCCCCGCCGGTCACCAGGGGCGGTACGACTGCCGGTGGTACGACCACCGGAGGTACCGAGGTGCGTACCGGCGGGGGCGTCGGTCCGAGAAGTCCGGGTACCGACCGGGGACCGTCGGACGACACAGTCGTGACGGTGGTGTCCGGTGTGGTCCTCGGGGTGTGGACCACGGCGGATCCGCCCCCGCCGCCGAGTACGGTGTCCGGCCCCGGCGGCGGATTATAGGTGGTGAAGACATTGCGGCCGTCGAAGAACTTGCTGTTGAGTCCCTTGGCGATGTGGTCCAGGGCGCCGCTGAGGATCATCTCGGTGACTGCGCTGAGACTGCCGCCCGCCATCGACAGCAGATCGAACTTCCAGCGGTTGTCGAAGAGCCCGTTCACCAGGAATTCGGCGAATGCCTCACTCGGGCCCTCGCTCGCCGCGTTGCGGAAGACGTTTCCCCCGAAGACACCCCACTTGTTGTCGCCGAAGTTCCGGAATTGCCGCTTGAAGATGTCGCCGATCAGATCGGAGATTCCGGAGCCGAAGAAACCGGCGAGACCGCCGACCGCCAGGGACTTCAGGATGTCCCGGCCGTCGATGCCGTCGGGGCGGCGCGGGCCGTCGTTCAGAGTGAGCATCGCGAGCCGGACGGCGAGGGTCGTCAGCGCCTCCTGCACGGCCTCGCTCAGCGCCGGGAGCAGATGCGTCTGGTTGAGCAGCCGCTGCATGATGGTGAGGACCGCCACCGTGGTACGTGCCTTGGCGGTCGCGGCCTGGCTGAAGGAGAGTCCGCCGGTGAAGAACGAGAGCGCCGCGATGATCGCCAGCTCGGCCAGCAGGATCAGCGCCTCGGCGATGATCTCGTACTTGGACTCCATGATCTTCTGGGACTGCCTGATCCGGTTGTCCGAGACCTGGCTGATCTGTCCCGCCAACTCTCCGAGCAGATCCTGGCCGCCCGCGCCGGTCAGCGGGGCCAGCGCCTCCTTGAAACTGGCCGCGACCTGAGGGGGCAGCGCCCCGTCGACCTTGTTCAGCAGATCGGCGATCTCACTCCGCAGATCGAGTACCTGGCCCGCTTTGTCCTCGTAAGGAATGGAGCTGGAGAACGCCATATCGGAGGACGCCTGCAACGGCAGTTCGCCGAGCAGGACGAAGAGGATATAGCGAGCCGCTTCGGGGAACTCGATACTGTCGGGGATCAACGGTCAGTGCTTCCCGCCACCCGGGCCGCCGCCCCCGCCGCCGCTCAGCGGGTCGGGCCCGTTGCCCAGCCGGCCGATGTCGTCCAGATTCTCCGACTGGGTGGAGTTGATCTTCCGCAGGGCCGCGAAATGGCCCTCGACAGAGCCCTCGAAGCCCTTGGCGACCAGATTCAGCCCGTCCATGACGTAACGGAACTCACGCTCCGCCTGCGGGCCCGTCTCCTGGGCGTAGTCGTCGTTGATCCCGTACCACATCGACGTCGGTTCCACCGTCGCCGGGAAGTCGTTCGCGACCCGCTTCAGCCGCTGGGCCAAGGTCCGGGCCTCGGAGATGAACGCCGACAGCCGGGCCGGGTCCGCCTCGAAATGCGGTCCGTATCCGTAACTCATCACTGCCCCTTCGTCCGGCCGCCCGTACGGGGCGAGGACGCCGCAGCCTCGCCGTCTTCACCGTCTTCGGTTATCTCGTCGCGCAGCCGCCGGCTTCCGCCGCCCCGCCCGGTCCCGGCCGCGCCCAGCCCGGCGGAGTCCAGCAGCGGACCGAAGACCTGACCCCAGTCGACCCCGGAGCCCTCGATCCGCGGCCGGTCGCCGACCGTCTCGGAGAGCGGCTGGAAGGTGTCGAGCACCGTACGGGCCATCTCCGCCTGCCCCTGCCGGGCCGCGTCGAGTACCGCGGCCGCGAGCTGCACGGCGCCCATGGTGCGGTACTTGCCGTCGAGGAACCGCAGATCGGAGAGCTGACCCTGGGCATTGACGGTGACCTCGACACTGCGGTCCCCGGACCGTACGGTCACGGCGGCGCCGCGCAGCCGTGACTCGGCGGCGGCGACGGCCTGTTGGGTCCGCTCCAGCCGGGCCACCGCTTCGGCCAGCCGCTCCCGGATGGGTTCACTCATCTCTCGTCCTCCGAAGCTCAGCGGCCGAGGACGGCGGGGGCGCCGCCCTCGTCCGTACCCCATACGTCTTCGTCCTCGTCCAGCCAGGAGGCCCGCTCGCGGTCGCCGCTCTCGGTCGGCTGACCGGCCGCGCCACCCGCCGGAGGCAGGTACGGCATCCCGCCGGAGGCCGTGGCGAGCGAGCCGCGGGCCGCCGCCGAGACGTCGTCCCGGCCGCCGCCCTGACCATGGCGGGTGGTGACCGGACGGCCGTCGTCGACCACCCCCCGGACGCGTTCGCCCTCGGCGCCGCCGCCGGTGGTCCCGCCGTTGATCCGGGTGCCCATGGGGAGCATCGGCATCCCCATCCCCGCGCCGTTCCCGCTGCCCAGACCGTAGTCGGCGCCGCCGCCGCTGCCGGAGCCCGGCTCACGGTCGTACAGCTCCTCCTCGTAACCGCCGGAGTAGTCGGACGAGTAGAGGGCCCCGCCACCCGGGAGGGCCGTACCGCCGCCCAGGCCGGTGGGCAGCGTCTCGCCCGGGTCGATGGGGGTGGTGACCCTGGTGCCGTCCGGCAGATCGCTGACGAGCGTGCCCCGGTCGGGGTCGAGGACGCTGCGGGAGCCGTCGGGCAGGGATGTGGTGAGCGTGCCGTCCGCCCCGAGCCGGGTGACCCCGCCGTCGGGGTCGGTGATCGCGTCGCCGGGCCGCAGGGTGTCGACGACCGTCGAGCCGTCGGGCCGGGTGGTGACGACCTCGCCGCCCGGCAGGTCGATGGTACGAGTCGAACCGTCGCGGTACTCCGTGGTGACCGAGCCGTCCGGATTGAGCGTGATAGTGCCGGAGCCGGAGCCGTCGGGCAGCCGCAGACCGTCGGGTATCGGTACGTCGGCGCCGCCCCGCCCCTGGCCGCCGGGGCCGTGGTCGACATCCCGGCCGAGATCCCGGGACTGCCGCTCGGCGCGCTCCCGCGCCTCGGCCTCCTTGCGCTCCTGTTTCGCCTCGGCCTCGGCCTGCCTCTGTTCCTGTTCGGCCCGGAGCTGTTCCTGCCGGGAAAGCTGCTCGGCCTCTTTCCGCTCCTGCTTCGCTTCCGCCTCGGCCTGTTTCCGCTCCTGCTCGGTACGGAGCTCCTCCTGCCGGGCCTCCGCCTCCGCTTCCTTCCGTTCCTGTTTCGCCTCGGCCTCGGCCCGCCGCTCCTCGGCCTCCCGCCGCTGCTCCTGCTGGTCGGCCTTGTACTCGGACTCCGTACGAATCCGCTGCTGCTCGGCCTCCGCCTGTTTCCGCTCCTGCTCGGCTTCCCGCTCCTCCTGTTTCCGCTCCTGCTCGGCCTGCTTCTCCTCCTGCTTCCGTTCGGCTTCGGCCCGTTCGGCCTCCGCCTCCCGTTCCTTCTCCTCCTGCTTGCGCTCCTGCTCGGCCTCCTTCTGCTCCTGTTTCGCCTCGGCCTCCGCCTGCTTGCGCTCCTGCTCCTCGCGCTGCCGCCGCTGATCGGCGCGAGCCTGGTTCGTCAGCAGGATCTGCCGGTCCTGCGCCTCCTTCTCCTTCTGCTCCTGCTTGGCCTCCTGCTCGGCCTGCCGCTCCTCGGCGCGCCGCTCGGCGTCGGCCTGCTTCGCCTCCTGTTCCGCCTGCTTCTGCTCCTGTTTCGCCTCGGCCTCGGCCTGCTTCGCCTTCTGCTCGGCTTCCTTCTGCTCCTGCTTCCGTTCGGCTTCGGCCTGTTTCGCCTCCGCCTCCCGTTCCTTCTCCTCCTGCTTGCGCTCCTGTTCGGCTTCCTTCTCCGCCTGCCGGGCCTCGGCTTCCCTCTGCTTCTCCTCGGCCCGCCGCTCCGCGTCCCGCTGCCGCTGCTCCGCGCGCGCCTCGGCCTCCCGCTGCCGCCGCTCGGCCTCCTCCTGCGCGCGGCGGGCCCGCTCCTCGGCCTCCCGCTGCTTGCGTTCGGCCTCCTCGCGGGCGAGCCGCTCCCGCTCCGCCGCCTCCCGTTCCTTGCGGTCGGCCTCCTCCTTGGCCAGCCGGAGCTTCTCGTCGGCGTCCGCCTTCGCCTTGGCGGCCTCGGCCCGGTCCCGGGCGGCCTGGTCCTTGGCGAGCTGGTTGGAGAGATTGATCGAGACGGTGGTCACCTTCTCGGGGAACCGCTGCCCGTTAAAGGCGTTCTCGACATCGATGAGGGCCTGTTTGCCCGCGGTGGAGAGCACGTCCTGGACGGACTTCTGCCAGCGCCGGATCGCCTCCTCGCCGATCTTCTTCCAGGTGTCCTTCTCCTCCAGCTTCCCGTAGGGGGTCACCGCGGCGGTGAAGTTCTCGAACTTGACGTAGTGGTAGCCGGCGGAGGTGGCGTAGGCGTGCGAGCTGTAGCTCGGCTTGTAGCGGACCTTGCGGATGTTCTGGTTCCAGATGGTGTCGGTGACGTCCAGCAGGATGTCGTGCAGCCAGCGCAGCGGATTACCGGTCAGCAACTGCCAGGTGTCCCACTTGCCGTGGAGCTTGTCGGCGGCGGTCCGGACGTCGTCCCGGAAGCCCCGCAGATCGTTTCCGTAGGTGGAGTTGACGGTCCCGGAGACCGGGAACTGCTTGCTGTACGACTCGTAGGTACGGACCAGTCCGTGGACGAGGTCCTTGAACACCCCGGCGGCCTGCCCCTTCCAGACCGCCTCCTGCTTGCCGAGGTCGTACTCCCAGTCCTTCAGCTCCTTCAGCCGGCCCGCGAAGAACTGGGCCACCCGGTCAAATGCCTGCGCGTTCCGGTTGAAGGAATCCAGATCGACCGCGTTCGCGTCGTGTACCGGGAGGTCGTTCCAGCTGAAGAACCGGGTATTGCCCCGGTTCAGCAACTGTTCCAGGGCCTTGCCGCCGCCGTAGCTGTACTGGGCGAGCGCCTTGTTGCTCCAGACCGTGTCCTTGCTCTGTCCCTGGAAGTCCTTGCCGAGGCCGCTCTTGAACTCCCCGCCGAGGACGACACCACCGGCCGGCGGGTCATCGGTGCCCGAGGTGCCGAGCAGCGTGATCCGGGCCTTCTTCATCTTCACCCGGGTACCGACCGGGGCCTCGGCGATCGCCCCGTTCTTCCCCGAGTAGAACGGGACCACGAAGTCGGTGTTCTCCACCCGCCAGCCCGAGTTCTCGGTCCGCCATCCCAGATCGTCCACCGCGTCGACGATGGCGTTGGAGGGCTCCCCGTCGTGGTCGGAGAACTCCACCCGCATCAGGGGAATCGAGTCATTGCCCACCAGGGAGCCGAACACGGTCTCCCGCTTGGGCATCACATAGCCGGTGAGTACCTGGACGGCGGTATGCCAGTAGTCGTCGACGGAGTCGGCGGGGTAAACGACGTTCTCGGCCACGAGGGGGTTCTCCGGGCATCGGGTCGGGACGGTCGGGAGCGGCCGGGCAGGGCTCCGGGAACAGCGGCGGGCGGCGGCGGTCAGTCGTCCTTGTCGCCGCCCTTGCCCCCGCCTCCGCCGCCGCTCTGGTCACCGGTCAGCCTGGCCTCCACGTCCTCGAAGACATCGAGGAAGTCCTGGCCGTCGATCCCGGTCAGATTGCCCGACTGGGCGCCGAACAGGGTCTCGATACTGGTTTCGAGATTGGTGGAGAGGTCCTTGAAGAGCCCGGCCTGCTCCTCGTAGATCTCGGTGAGCCGGTCCGCCGCCTTGCCGATCGCCTGGTTGAGGGCGAGGCCCTTGCCGTGCAGATGCTCCTGCTTGAGCATTAGCCCGATCGCCAGGGGCCGGGAGGAGCCGTAGCTGTCGAAGTCGCGCTTGCCGGAGAAGTCGGTGTTCCCGATCAGCTTCCCCATGGACGGGCCGAACGTCGGATCGTCCACGGTGATCTTGCGCAGCTCCTCCTGGAACGGCTCGACCCGGTCGCGCTGGAACGCCTGAAGACCGGCCTTGTCCATGCTGAGCCTGCCGGTCTTCGGGTTGGGGTCTTCCTTCGCCATGGCACGTCTCCTGGAAGTCGGGGCGATGAGCGGCGGGCCGGGCCGCCGCACGGCGGCCCCACAGGACCGGCTGTCAGCGGCCGATCTTCACCGAGTCCCACATCTGGGTCAGGGACCGCTCGCTGTACTGGTAGTTCTCGGAGACGCTGGTCAGCAGTACGGAGTGCTTGGTGAGCAGTTGCTCCATCGCCTCGACCGCGCTGTTCCAGACCTGCTGCTTCTGCGCGTAGACGTCCTTGTCGTCACCGATCCAGGAGTTCCGCAGCTCGTTCAGCTCCGCGTCCAGATTGGTGAGGATGCTGTCGATCGCCTTGGTCTGGCTGACCATGTCGTCGGCGGCGTTGTTCATATGCGAGTAGTCGACGTAGATATAGCCGTCGGAGAAGTCCGTCATGAGCCGTCCTCTTTTCGAGCGGATCGCGTGGATCGCCTGGATCACATGGATCGCCGGATCGCGTGGATACCGGAAT
Organism: Streptomyces sp. NPDC006798; assembly: GCF_040635975.1. Classification (NCBI taxonomy): domain Bacteria; kingdom Bacillati; phylum Actinomycetota; class Actinomycetes; order Kitasatosporales; family Streptomycetaceae; genus Streptomyces; species Streptomyces sp. NPDC006798. The sequence goes on along the minus strand of NZ_JBEYIS010000013.1, from coordinate 63,115 downwards.
GAAGGGGTGGGCCGGGCCCGGGGAGGATCAGCCGCGCAGCGCGTCGAAGACCGCGTCGGACCGGGCGTACTCCTGATTGATCGAGTCGACCGCGGACCCCTGCTGGCGGCCGTGCTCGGAGAGGGTCTGGTTCAGCGTCTCGATCATGTCCTGGACATTGACCAGGATGACGTCGGCCTTCTCCTCCCAGGCCGTGACCAGGTCCGCGAAGGCCTTGCCGTCTGCGCCCTTGTAGTGGGACATCAGATTGGCCTTGGTGGTCTCCACGTCCTGGCGGCACTTGGTGATGCCGGTGAAGGCCATCTCCAGCGCCTGGATGCCGTTCCGGGTCGCGGACTCCTCCGACTGCTGCATTCCGTTCGCGGCCATGTCCGCCCTCTCCGTGGTTCGGTCCGAGGCGGTCGATGCTAGGAAGCCCGGCTTGCACCCGGGCGTTGCTTTCTTGCCGTCACCTTGTTTTTTCGTTGTCGGCCGTTCCCGGGGGTGCGGGCGCGCAGCGCGGCGCGGTGACCGAGGCCCGGCCCGTCCTGGCCGCCTCGGACCCCAGATCGGGTCCGGACGGCAGCATCGCCAGCATCGGGGCGGGGATCTCGCCGGGTACGACCTTCTGGTAGCCGAGGGCGGCCACCGCCGCCGAGTCCGTCAGGCGGTACTTCACCCCGGCCTCGGTGACCAGGTAGAGCGTGCCGCCGAGGTCGCCGCCGCCCGCGCCCACCAGCCGGACCAGCGAGCCGCGTCCCGGCCGTACGGCGACCCGGTCGACGGGTACGCAGGGGGCGGCGGCGATCCCGGCGGAGTGCTGGGCGACCGGCCCGAGTTCGGCGATGGGGGCCAGGGCGACCCCGAAGCGGGTGGCGTCGCCGTCCGGGGTGACCACCGCGCAGGGCGTACGGTCCCGGGGCACGCCGACCGCCTTCGGCGGGGTCTCCGGCGTCCGGCCGGGCCGCGCGGCCGGTCCGGCGTCGGGCGCCAGCCCGCCCCGCAGGGCGTCGGAGGTCAGTACCGCCGGGACCGGCGCGCCGCCGCCGTACGCCTTCGTACGGATCGCCGGATCGGCCAGCAGCAGGGCGAGTTCGGTCGCGGTGAGCGGGGCCAGCCCGTCGGCGCGCAGCACGTAGTGGCGCTCGTCGGCGCCCGGGACCGCGAGGGTGAAGAGCTGGCCGACCCTGGTGGCCCGGCCGCCGAGCCGCGGCCCCGGCGTCCCGGCGCCCTCGACGGCGGGGGCCGCCAGATCGGGCCCGGCGGGCAGGGCGTTGAGGAACGCCGCCGAGACCGGGACGGGGCGTACGGAGGCGTAGCCCAGGGCCTCCCCGGCGGCCCCGGCGCGGTCGATCCGCAGCCGGCTGCCCTGCCAGATCAGATAGTCGTGGCCGTCGGGCCCGGCGACCAGCAGCGCCCGGGTCCGGTCCAGTGGTTCGCCCGCCCCGTCGAGGCCGACGGCGAGGGTCGTCACGGGTCGGGGACCGTCCGCCCGCCGGGTCTCGGTGACACAGACCTGCCAGGTCGCCCCGGCGAGATCACCGGCGGCGGGCAGTTCGTCGGGGGCGCCCTCGATCCCCACGGGAGTGCCGCGCGGAACGCCCTTGAGCGACTTGGTGCTCACGGCCGCGGTGCCCAGCTTCGTACCGCCGATCAGTTTGGCGGAGGCGTAGTTGCGCACCGGGCGGAGCCGGTCGTCCAGATAGAGATAGCGGGCTCCGGTGCCCTTGTCGACGACGAGATCGCCCGAGGTCTTCCAGGAGCTCTGCTTGCCGGGGCTGACCAGGCCGACGACGAAGGCGCCGACCGCCACCAGGACGGCGACGATCACACCGATGGCGATTCCCCGGTTGGTACGTCCCTGGGGGCTCTCGGGGGAGTCCGGGTCGGAGCGGAGCATGCTGGAGGTGAGGCGGCCCATCAGGAACATATGGGCCTGAACCTGGTCGCGTTTGTTCTGCATGGGGTTGGTCGGTCCTTCGCGTCGGCGGTCCGCCGGGCGGCCGGGCCCGTCGGCCGGGAGCCGGCCGGGGGCCCTCAGGGGTCGGCCGCCCGTAGGGAATCGTCAGGTTTCGTCCGGTCCGGGACGGGCGGGGTCCGTCAGGGTCCGCCCCGGACCGCGCGGTCGTCGTGGCCGGTCAGCCGTTCATGGCCCGCAGCCACCCGTAGACGCCCAGCACCCACAGCGCCAGCGGCAGCAGGCTGATCGCCGTAGCGGAGTGCAGGATCTCGGCCGCCCGCCCCCAGTACGGCACCAGCCGCCGCCCCGGCACGGTCCACGAGGCGATCGCCAGGGCGGCGGAGACCGCGCCCAGCCCGGCGACCAGCAGCAGTCGCTCGGCCGGAGCGGCCCCCTCGGCCGCCGCGTACACCAGCAGTGCCGCGCCCCAGACCCCGGCCGCGACCAGCGACAGCCGCTGGAGGACATTGCCGAGCGCCCGGGCGTGCAGGAGCAGCAGCAGCGACAGGGCGAACGCCAGCAGTACGGTCGGCAGGGTGAACCGGTGCGCCAGACCGGCCAGACAGGCGGCGCAAACGGCGGCCGTGGCGGCGTAGAGCCCGGTCATCCAGCCGTCGGCGACGACCGTACGGGCCGCCACCGCCGACGGGGAGTGCGGCTCGATGCCCTCCTGGAGCTGCTCCGCGTTGGACGGCAGCGGCGGCATCCGCAGCCCCGAGAGCCGGAATGACATCGATGGCACGAACGCCCCGAAAATGACGGCGACCAGGGCGACCACCCCGGCCACATGCCCCGGCCCCAGACCCATCGTCATCATCAGCGCCCCGGCCAGTACCGCGGCGGCGGACACCACCATCAGCGCCAGGAAGAGTGCCGCGAAGGCGGCGACCCCGGCCACCGCGAGCATCGCCCCGCCCGCCGCCGCGGCCCCCGCCGCCAGGAGCCGGGCCCCCAGCACCTCCCACTGGCCGGGGCCGTCGAGCGCGCCGCCCGGCAGCGACCACCCGGCCAGGGCGAAGTACGGTACGGCCGCCAGGCCGAGCGCCGCCCCCGCCTCCGCGTCGCCGACCGCCCGCCCGGCGGACGCGGCCCCGCCCAGCAGCAGCAGCCCGGTCGCCGCCGCGGCCAGCGCGCGCAGCTCGGCGGAAGGACCCGGCCAGGCGAGGGCGGCGAGCCCGGCGGCGAGAGTGAGCACCACCAGGCCCAGCAGAACCCGCCGGGAGGCCGGGGCGGTCCAGGCGAACGGCCGGGTCTCCATGGTCTGGGCGACGCCCTCGACCAGGTCGTCCAGCAGGACCTCGGGCAGGGCGTCGGTATGCGGCCGCAGATACAGCGTCTCGCCGTCGAGCACCCCCAGTGACTCCAGACTGGCGTCCTCGTCGAGCGGGGGGCCGCCGAGCCGCTGGAGCACCCACCCGCCGTGCTCCAGGCCCTGTTCGGCCAGGTCGTCACCGGCGTAGTGGACCAGGGTCGGCAGCAGGTCGGCGACCGGGACGTCGGCGGGGACCGCGAGATCGATGGACGTGTCCGGGGCGCGTACGGTGACGCGGCACAGTTCGGACGTGGTGCTGTCGGTCATGGGAGCTCACGCTTCGTCGGGAGACCCCGTCAGGTCTCCGGAGGGTCGGTCGAACGTCGTCGTGCGGTGGCCGGGCCGCACACCGGTCGGGGGCACCGGTTCGACTGCCCCGCGTGCGCCCGTACGAGTGAACCGTGAGTTGGATCGTAGACTGCCCGTGGCCGGTGGGTTCCGCCCCTCGGGGGCGGCCGCGACGGTGTGCGCGCTTCATGGCGGTCTGTCCAACCCGCCCGGTTTTTACGTCCGTTCGGCGTTTCGCGGACCCCGGACGGTGTCGCCGCCGCCCGTCCCGGACCCCTGCCCGTGACCCCGCCCGTGCCGTCTTCGCGGCGCCCGGAAGGAGAGCGCTCGTTGAGTACCGTCCTTTTCCGCCGGCCCGCCCGCAGACGCGGACCCGACATGCCGGACGGGGAGCTGAGCCTCCAGGAGCCGCCCGGACTGCCCGAGGTCACCCCGGACAGCTCCGCGGTCTGGAACTACCTGCCGATGGCGCTGATGTCGGTCTCGATGGTGCTGATGTACATGCGCCCCGGCGGCTCCCGCAGCGGGGTCTTCATCTATCTCGCCCTCGGCATCATGGTGGTGTCGGCGGTGGCGATGATGCTCGGCCAGTACGTCCGCCGGATCAGTGAGCGCAAGCAGCGGCTCAACGGCGAACGGCGGGACTATCTGCGCTATCTCCGCCAGGTCCGGCGCAAGGCCAGGACGGCGGTCGCCGAACAGCAGCGGGCCCTCGCCTGGCGGCATCCGGCCCCGGACACCCTCTGGTCCCTGGTCGGCACCACCAGGCTCTGGGAACGGCGCCCCGCCGACGAGGACTTCGGCGAGGTGCGGGTCGCCGTCGGCGACCAGAAGCTCGGCCTCACCCTGGCGCCGCTCTCCACCAAACCGGTGGAGGACCTGGAGCCGCTGAGCGCCCACGCGCTGCGCAGCTTCACCCGCGCCTACTCCACGGTGCCCCGGCAGCCGATCGCGGTCTATCTGCGGGCCTGGGCCCGGGTCCTGTTCCGCGGCGACCGGGACCGGTCCCGCGCGCTGGCCCGGGCCATGGTGGCCCAGCTGGCCGTGGTGCACTCCCCGGAGGACGTCTGGATCGCGGTCTGTACGGCCGACGACCGGCGGGCCGACTGGGAGTGGGTGAAGTGGCTGCCGCACAATCTGCACCGGGCCGAGTCGGACGGCGCCGGTGCCGTCCGGATGGTGGTCACCTCCGTCAACGAGCTGGACGAACTCCTCGGTCCCGAGTTCGCCGAACGGCCCCCGTTCGACCCGGAGGCCAGGACAGGCCGCGAGGAGCCGTACGTCCTGGTCGTCCTCGACGGGGTCACCCTCCCGGCCGGACACCGCGCCGACGGGCCCGGCTTCCGCAACACGGTCCTCCTCGACCTCGACGGGACCCTGACCTGGCGGCCCGGCCGGGCCACCCTCCGGCTCGACCTCGCCGAGGACGGACTCCGGCTGGTCCGCACCGACCGGGACCGCAAGGAACAACTGGTCGGCCTGGGCGAGCCGGACGCCCTCGGCCTGCCGACCGCGGCGGCGCTCGCCAAGCGCCTCGCGCCGTACCGGATGGGGGTGGGCCGGGAGGCCAGCGAGCCGATGGCCGCCGACACCGAACTGACCGCCCTCCTCGGCATCCCCGACCTCCACCGCCATGAGCCGGCGGCCCTGTGGAACCGGCGCACCCGCTCCGAGCGGCTGCGGGTCCCCATCGCGGTCGGCCCCGGCGGCACCCCCGTCGAACTGGACATCAAGGAATCGGCCCAAGGCGGCACCGGACCCCACGGCATGCTCATCGGCGCCACCGGCTCCGGCAAGAGCGAGCTGCTGCGGACCCTGGTCCTGGCCCTGGCGCTCACCAACTCGTCCGAGACCCTCAACTTCGTCCTGGTCGACTTCAAGGGCGGCGCGACCTTCCTCGGCCTCGACGAACTCCCGCACACCTCCGCGGTGATCACCAACCTCGCCGACGAGGTCGAGCTGGTCGCCCGGATGCAGGACGCCCTGCACGGCGAGCTGATCCGGCGACAGGAACTGCTGCGGGCCGCGGGCAACTACACCTCGGCCCTGGAGTACGAACGGGCCCGCGCGGACGGCGCCCCGCTGGACCCGCTGCCCAGCCTCTTCGTCGTCGTCGACGAGTTCAGCGAGCTGCTCGCCGCGCACCGCGAGTTCATGGAGCTGTTCGTGATGATCGGCCGGCTGGGGCGCAGCCTCGGCGTCCATCTGCTGCTGGCCTCGCAGCGGCTGGACGAGGGCCGGATGCACCAGCTGGAGTCGCATCTGTCGTACCGGATCGGGTTGCGGACCTTCTCCGCGATGGAGAGCCGGGGCGTCCTCGGCGTCCCCGACGCCTACGAGCTGCCGCCGACGCCCGGCAGCGGTTTCGTCAAGTCGGGTGTCGAGGCGCTGACCCGGTTCCGGGCCGCGTACGTCTCCGGCCCCTACCGGCGCCGCAGCGGCTCGGCGCACCGGGCCCGGGTCGCGAGCCAGGTCGTGCCCTGGACCTCCGGCTGGGTCGTCCCCCGGCGGCTGCCCGACCCGCCCCCCGGCCAGGCCCCGCCCGAACAGCCCGAGGAGGCGAACCAGTCACTGCTCGCGGTGGCCGTGGAACGGCTGCGGGACGCCGGGCCGCCCGCCCACCGGGTCTGGCTGCCGCCGCTGGACGAACCGTCGGCCCTCGACGGGCTGCTCGACCTGGTGCCGCACCCCGAGTACGGACTCACCGACCCGGCGGCGCGCGGACGGCTCACGGCCCCGGTCGGCATCGTGGACCGGCCCTTCGACCAGCGCCGCGACCCGCTGCTGGTCGATCTGTCGGCCGCCGGGGGCCATGCCGGGATCGCGGGCGGCCCGCAGAGCGGCAAGTCGACCCTGCTGCGGACGCTGATCACCGGTCTCGCCCTCACCCACACCCCGCGCGAGGTCCAGTTCTACTGTCTCGACTTCGGCGGCGGCACGCTCGCCGGACTGGCCGGGCTGCCGCATGTCGGCGGGGTCGCCGCCCGGATGGACAAGGAACGGGTCGGCCGGGTGATGTCCGAGGTCGGCGCCGTACTGGCATACCGCGAACGGTTCTTCCTGGAGCAGGGCATCGACTCCATGGCGACCTACCGGCGGCGCCGGGCCGCCGGGGAGTTCCCCGACGAGCCGCACGGCGACGTCTTCCTGGCGGTCGACGGCTGGTCCACGGTCCGCCAGGACTACGAGCAGTACCTCGCCACGTTCAACGCGCTGGCCGCCCGGGGCCTCAACTACGGCATCCATCTGCTGATCACCACCTCCCGCTGGGTGGAGCTGACGGCGGCGGTCCGCGACCAGACCGGGACCCGGCTGGAGCTGCGGATGGGCGACCCGATGGACTCCACGATCGACGTCCGTATGGCGGGCGCGGTCCCGAGGATCCCCGGCCGGGGCCTGACCCGCGACTCCAAGCTGCACTATCTGGCGGCGCTGCCCCGGGTCGACGGCCGGACCGGCGCCGGGGACCTCTCCGACGGCGTGGCCGACCTGGTGGCCCGGGTCCGGGACCACTGGCCGGGCCCGCCCGCGCCACCGGTCCGGATGCTGCCGGCCCTGCTGCCCGCCGCCGAACTGCCGCCCGTCGACCCCGAGGGCCTGCGGATCCCGCTCGGCGTCGAGGAGAAGTCCATGGGCACGCTCTGGCACGACTTCGCCGCCACCCCGCATCTGATCGTCGTCGGCGACGCCGAGAGCGGCAAGACCAACCTGCTGCGGCTGGCCGCGAAGGCGATCACCGACCGGTACACCCCCGCCGAGGCGCGGATCATGGTCGTCGACTACCGGCGCGAACTGGTGGAGGCCGTCCCCGACGCGTACCGCCTCGGCCACGCGGTCTCCACCGACGCCCTCAAGGAACTCCTGGACGGCGCGGCCCGCGCGGTGAAGACCCGCGTCCCCGGCCCCGACATCGCGCCCGCCCGGATGCGGCTCTGCGACTGGTGGACAGGACCGAGGCTGTTCGTCCTGGTCGACGACTACGACATGGTCGGCGGCGGCGGGCCGCTGAACCAGCCGTTCGCCCCGCTGATGGACCATCTGGCCCTCGGCTACGAGGTGGGCATGCACCTGGTGGTGGCCCGCTCGGCGGCGGGCGCCGGACGCGGACTCAACGATCCGCTGCTCCGCCGGATGCTGGAGGTCAACACCCCCGGCGTCCTGCTCTCCTGCCCGCCCACCGAGGGCTATGTCTTCGGCAACGTCAAGGGCCGCAACCTGATCCCCGGCCGGGGCACCCGGATCACCCGCCGCGACAGCGTCGACATCCAGACGGCTCTGGTCGACCCGGCCGGGGAGACCGGGTGACGGACGGGGGCGCGGAGCCCGTCCCGTACGGCCGGGCGGGGTCTTCCGGGCGGGCCCCGGGGCGGGTCCGGAAAGGTCTGTCCGGCCCGCGCCGCCCGGCCCGCGCACGGCCGGGATTTCCCGGGTACGTCCGGTACGAGGGAACCCCCCGGCCCTGCGATCGCCCGCGCCGGACGCCGCGGACCCCGCCGCCCGGGCGGACGGCGCCGCTTTCCGGATACGCCGCGGGGAGTTTCTGGTGGACCGGGCCGGATGGGCGAGCGGGGTCTGGTGCGTGCGGTCGCAAGGCGGAGGACGGGGGTTCCTCCGGGCCGCCAGGGCCCGGGGGGCGAGTCCACGCGGTGGGGGTACGCCCCCTGGGCTCCGCCTCGGAGGTGCCCCCACCCGCGCCGCCGGGCGCAGGGGGCCTTCGGCGACCGACGACAACGCCGGGGGTCCCTCCCGCGCCCGAAGGGCTACGGGGGAAAGTGTGCGTGCCGGGCGTCGCGTGCCGGTCGGGACTTTCCGGACAGGCCCTGGCCCGCCGGACGCCAGCCGCGGGCCTTGCCGCGAGGGACGATCACCATCGCCGCCCCCACCAGCAGCACCAGGAACAGGGCGCCACCGCCGATGAACAGGGCCCGGTTCTTCGGGCCTTCGGCGGCGGACGGCGGGACCGCCGCCGGTTCGGGAGCGGGTTCGGCCGGTGCCCGCTGCCCGGAGAGCAGCGACGTCAGGGCCGCGTAGACGTCGAGCCGGGGCGTGTGGTCGGGATAGGCGGCCTCGGTGAGCCTGCGGGCGGTCGCGGCCGCGCCCAGCCGGGGATGGTACGAGCGCAGCAGCGCCGCCGCCCCGGCGACATGCGCGGCGGCCAGCGACGAACCGGAGCCGATGAAGTGGCCCGGGCCCCGCGCCCCGATACCGACCACGGCGCCGCCGGGGGCGGAGAGATCGGCCGCGAGCGCGCCGGGCGCGTCCTTCGGGCGGCCGCCGTCGGGCCCGTGGTCGACCACCGACAGCACCCCCGGCAGCCGGGCGGGCCAGTAGGCGCGGGCCCGGGTGTCGGGGCGCCCGTCGGCGCCCTTCGGTGCCACGTCCGGGGCGGCGGGTGCCACGACGAGCGCGTCGCGCCCGGCCGCGTAGGACACCGCCTCGGTCAGCCCGGGGCTGCCGGAGCCGAGTACCTGGCCGACGTAGACGACCTTCGCGCCCTTGTCGACGGCCGTACGGATACCGTCGGCGATCAGCTCCCCGTCGGGGACGCCCCGGTCGTCGGTACCGCGTACGGCGAGGATCCGGGCCGCGGGCGCGACGCCGGTGACGGTGCCCTTCCCGGTGGGCGCGGCGGCGATCAGGCCGGCGGCGAAGCTGCCGTGCCCGACGCAGTCCTCACCGGCCCCGCCGACGGCGGTGACCCGGCCGGCCAGCGCCGGTACCCGCCCGCCGTCCGCCCCGACACCGGTGTCCACGACGGCTACCGTGACACCGGCACCCCGGGTGAGCTGCCAGGAGCGGGAGAGCTGGAGCGCCCGATGGGTCCAGGGGCTCATCGTCGCGGTCTTCGGAGACGCCGTCGCACAGGGGTCGCCGTCGGCGGTCCGCAGCCGCAGCGGGGGCAGACTGACCGGCTCTTCGCCGTCGGCGCGGGCGGGCGGCGCCAGCAGCAGGACGGGTATCGCGACGGCCGCCGCGAGACTGATCACACGACGGCAACGGGCAGACGGCATGCGGCACATGCTAGGCGACCCGGAGCCGGGACGACGGACGGGACGTACGGCTCCGGGCAGGCGCCGGACCCGGTCGGCACACAGGAGGGGCAAGCGTGTCACGGCAAGTACTGACGGTTGGTCAGAAGCAGTCGGACGAGTTCCGGACCGTCGAGGAGGCACTGGCCGCGGCCCGTACGGGAGCCGTCGTCCGGGTCGGCCCCGGCCGGTACCCGGAGAATCTGACCGTACGCACCCGGGTCACGATCGTCGGCGACGGCGAACCCGGCTCGGTCGAGATCTGCCCCCGCCGGGGCACCGCGGTCACCCTGGTCGCGGACGCCGTACTCCTCACCGACCTGGTCCTGCGCGGCGGCGCCGACGACGTCGCCGTGGTCGACGCGCCACGCGGCCAAGTCGCCCTGGACCGCTGTACGGTGATCGGCTCCGGCTGGACGGCGCTGCTCGCCCGGCAGACCGGCTCACTGGCGATCCGCGGCTGCCGGATCACCAACCGCGAGGGCGCCGGGATCGTCGACACCTCCACCACCCCGGGCGTCGTCGAGGACTGCGTCCTGGAGAACCTCGGCTCCTCCGCCGTCGTACTCGGCGAATCCGCCCGCTCCACCATCCGCGACTGCCGGATCCGCGACGCCCGCGGCAACGGCGTACTCGCCAACGGCGAGTCCCAGGGCTCCGTCGAATCCTGCGACATCAGCGGAACCGACAAACCGGCCCTCGCGCTGGAGGGCGACAGCACCACCAGGGTCACCCGGACCACCGTCCGGGACTGCGCGGTCGGCATCCATCTGAGCAGCGCGTCCCGCCCGGTCCTGGAGGACGTCACCGTCTCCGGCACCACCGGCCCGGGAATCGCGCTCTCCGACGGCGCCGACCCCCTGCTGCGCCGGTGCTCCACCAGCCGCACCAAAGGCCAGGGACTGCTGGTCACCGACCGGTCCCGGGGCACCTTCGAGGACTGCGCCTTCGACTCGGCCGCCGGGGCGGCGATCCGGGTCACCGGATCCAGCTCACCGGCCTTCCTGCGGACCACGGTCCGGGACTGCGCCGATCCGGAGGCCGCGGTCCAGCTCACCGAGGACTCCACCGCCGAGTTCGACCGGCTGGAGATCACCGACCCGAAGGGCAGCGGCATCTCCCTCCGCGCCCTGGCCAAGCCGCTGCTGCGCCGCGTCCTGGTCGGCGGGGCGGGACGGCACGGCGTGGAGGCCGGGGACGACGGCCGCGGACGGCTGGAGTTCTGCGTCGTGGAACGGGCCGCGCAGGCCGGGGTACGGGTCGCCGGCGGGGCCCGGGTCCGGTTCGACGACTGCGCCTTCCGGCAGTGCGGCGACGCGGCCGTCTCGGTGGGCCGGGAGGGCTCGGCGACCGTACGGGACACCGAGATCGAGGCCCCCGGCTCCTCCGGGCTGCTGGTCGAGGACGGCGGGGAGGCGGAACTGACCCGGGTCAGGATCACCGGCGCCGGAGCCCACGGCGTCCTCCTCACCGCGGGCGCCCGCGCCGAACTGCGCTTCTGCGAGATCTCCGGCAGCGTCGGCGACGGCATACGGATCGACACGGCGGAACCCGTGACGCTCCACGACTGCGCGGTACGCGACAACCGGGGCGCGGGCCTCACCCGGACCAGGGCCGGGGACCGGCTCGACGTACACGAACTGACCAGCTCGGAGAACGGCTCCCCGGACGCCTTGGAGGCCGACACGGCCCTCACCGGCAGCCCCGGCACCCAGGGCGGCCGCCCCGACGACGGCCCGCGCGACCCGCTGGACGAACTGGAGGCGCTGATCGGCCTCGACGGCGTCAAGCACCAGGTCCGCACCCTGGTCAACCTCAACCAGCTGGCCCAGCGCCGGAAACGGCTCGGCATGCCCGTACCGTCGATGAGCCGCCATCTCGTCTTCGCCGGCCCGCCCGGTACCGGCAAGACCACCGTGGCCCGGCTCTACGGCTCGATCCTCGCCGAACTCGGCGTACTGCCGCAGGGCCATCTGGTCGAGGTCTCCCGGGCCGACCTGGTCGCCCAGGTGATCGGCGGCACGGCGATCAAGACCACGGAGGCGTTCAGGAAGGCCATCGGCGGAGTCCTCTTCATCGACGAGGCGTACACCCTCACCACCGGCGGCTCGGCCAACGACTTCGGCCGGGAAGCCGTCGACACCCTGCTGAAGCTGATGGAGGACCACCGCGAGGACGTCGCCGTCATCGCCGCCGGATACTCCGCCGAGATGGACGACTTCCTCTCCTCCAACCCCGGCCTGGCCTCCCGCTTCACCCGCACCATCGAATTCGGCAACTACTCCGTCGACGAGCTCGTCACCATCACCGAGAGCATGTGCCGCGCCAACCAGTACGAACTCGGCCCCGGCACCACCCAGGCCCTGGCCGCCCACTACGACACCATGGAACGCGGCGCCGCCTTCGGCAACGGCCGCGCCGCCCGCCGGGTCTTCGAAGAGATGGTCGACCGCCAGGCGTTCCGCCTGGCCACCATGGACGAACCCGCCGAACGGGATCTCACCCTGCTGCTCCCCGAGGACGTCGCCGAATCCGCCGCGGCCCCCGCGACGGAGGCCGAGGACCGGGCCGCGATGCTGGCCAGGCTCGACGCCATGGTCGGACTGCACGCCGTCAAACGCGAGGTCACCGACCTGGTCAGCCTGCTCACCACGGCCCGGCAACGCGAGGCGGCGGGCCTGCCCGTCCCCCGGATCAGCCGCCACCTGGTCTTCTCCGGCGCCCCCGGCACCGGCAAGACCACCGTGGCCCGGCTCTACGCGAGCCTGCTGGCCTCCCTCGGCGTCCTCTCCCGCGGCCAACTCGTCGAGGTCGCCCGCGCCGACCTGGTCGGCCGCTACGTCGGCCACACCGCCCAGCTCACCAAAGAGGTCTTCCAGAGCGCCATCGGCGGAGTCCTCTTCATCGACGAGGCATACACCCTCACCCCCGAGGGCTCGGCCAACGACTTCGGCCGGGAAGCCGTCGACACCCTGCTGAAACTGATGGAGGACCACCGCGACGAGATCGTGGTGATCGTCGCCGGCTACACCGCCGAAATGCACGGCTTCCTCTCCTCCAACCCGGGCCTGGCCTCCCGCTTCTCCCGGACGGTCGAATTCGAGGACTACACCACCGACGAACTCCTCACGATCATGTCCCACCAGGCCGAGGAAACCGGCTACACCTGCCCGCCCCCCACCCTGGAGGCGTTGCGGACCCGCGTCGACGGCGTCCCCCGCGACCGCACCTTCGGCAACGCGCGCCTGGCCCGCCAACTCCTCGAAACCATGGTCACCCACCAGGCCCGCCGCCTCACCAAGGTCACCCACCCGACGATCGACGACCTCCGCACACTGCTGCCGGAGGACCTGCCGACGGGGGGATAGTCAGGGGGTCGCCGGACCGGCCGGACCGAGCCGGACCCACCGGCGCCCGGCTCCCCTCAAAAGGGGGATGGGCGTCCGGTGCCACGGCTGGAACCGTGATCAGCGCCCGACCGGATCAGCCGCGGAGGGCCGCCGCACCCACGGCTCCGTATCGGTCCGGTGCGTCCGGCCTCCGGAAGGAGAGCCCTGATGACGACCACTGCCACCGTTCAGGCCCCACCACGGAACACCTGCGACGCGGGTGCGACCGGGCTCCGGCTCGGGGCCCTCTTCGGGCCCGTGATCTTCGGAGTGACGGCCGCGGGGGTCGCGCTGCCCGATGTCGCGGCCGGCATGGACGTCCGCCCCGCCGTCGCGGGCTGGGTGCTGACGGCCCACGCCCTGGCGCTCGGTATCGGTACCGCGTTCTTCGGGCGGCTCTCGGCGAAACGGGGCGTACGCGACACCCTCCTGGCCGGATCGGCACTCCTCGCGGCCGGTGCCGTCATCTGCCTCACCGCCCCCACCCTCGGCACCCTCGTCGCGGGCCGCTTCGTCCAGGCGGCGGGCTCCGGAGCCATCACGTCCGCCGCCCTCACTCTCGCCTCCGCCGCGCCCGTCGAGCGACGCGCGAGGATCCTCGGGATATTCGGGGCGTCCATGGCCCTCTTCTCCTCCACCGCCACCCTCATGGGAGGAATGGCGACCGAGTGGGCGCACTGGCGGATCACCCTCGTACTACCGGCTCTCTCCCTGCTGGCCGTGCCCTTCTGCCTGAGGCTCGCCGCGGCCCGGCCGGGGTTCGGCACCCCCGTCGACCCGCGCGGCGGGCTGCTGCTTGGCACCGCCGCCGCCACCCTGCTCCTGCTCATCCAGGCACCCTCACTCGACCTCACGACCGGGCCCGTCGTCGCCCTGGCGGCGCTCCTGCTCCTGTCGGTGGTCGGCCTCGCGGCCCATACCGGCCGGCGCCCCGACGGATTCTTCCCGCGCCCACTGGCCACCGACCGCGCCTTCCTGACCGCTGCCCTGATCGGACTGGGCGGCTATGCCGGGCTGTTCGCCGCGATGTACGCGATCCCGCAGATCCTCACCGTGAAGTACGGCTGGGGCGTCTTCGCCGTCGGGGCCTGGCTGCTGCCGGGAGCGGTGGTCGGCGCGGTGGCCGCCCGGATCGCGGGCCGGCTCACCACCGGCAGGGGCGGCGGCCTCCTGCTCGCCGGAACCGCCGTCACCTCGGCCGTCTGCCTCGGGATCGTGGGCCTCGTCGACGGCGGTGTCCTCGTCATGCTGATCGGCACCTCCATGGGCATGGCGACGTTCGCGGCCACCCAGGTACTCACCACCGCCGTACTCGCCGACCGGCTCGAACCCGCCCGGCGCGGCGCCGCCATGGGCATCCTCAATCTGCTCTTCTTCGTCGGCGGCGGCATCGGCTCCGCCACCACCGGAACCCTCTCCGAACATCTGGAATTGACCGGTGCGCTGGCCGTCGTCGCCCTGTTCCCCCTGCTCGCGGGGGTGACCGCCCTCCAGCTCCCGCCCGTCCGCTCCGGGCGGAAATCGTGACCCGGCACCGACGGCGCCCCGTACCACCCGGGGTGTCGCCTACCGTGAAGTCGGCCGCTGTACGTTCCCCCATCCACAGGCGACCCGGAACGGAGTGCCGCAGCATGCCCCCTGTGACCGGACGCGAAGAACTCATCGCCCGCGCGATCCGGGCCGACGGCCCGGACGCGATGTTCGGCATCCTCGCCGCACAACTGCGCCGGGCCGTCCCGTACGACGTCGGCGTCTGGCGCGCCACTGACCCCGAGACCGGGATGATCACCTCACCGGTCCTCGCCGAGAACACCGAGGACCAGAGCTGTACCGCCTACTGGCGGCATGAACTGTTCACGGAGCGGATCAACCTGTTCAGCGATCTCGCCCGGGCACCGGTACCGGTGGCGAGCCTCTGGGACAGCACCGGAGGCCGACCCGGCCGAAGCGCCCTCTACCGGGACTTCCTGGTACCGCGCGGACTCCACGACGAACTCCGGGCCGTCCTCCGGGTGGACGGCCGCCCGCACGGCTACATCAGCCTGTTCCGCGAGAAGGGCCGAGCCGCCTTCACCGCCGCAGAACGGCGGTTCCTCCAGGACCTCGGCACACCGATCGCCCGCCGACTCAGATCGTACGCCAAAACCCGCCCCGCCCCCGCCGAAGGCGGCCCGACCGGCACCGGGCTCCTCCTCTTCGACGCGGGCGGCGCCCTGGTCTCCGCGAATGACGAAGCCCGCCGCTACCTGGAGGAACTCCCCGAAGGACCCACCTCGGTCACCGCCCTCGGCGTCCGCGTGCCCCTCTGGGTCCACGGCACCGCGATGCGCGCCAGAGCGATCGCGGAACGGCACGGCGGCGACACCGCCCGGATCAGAATGCGCGGCCGGACCGGCCGCTGGCTGGTCTGCCACGGCTCCTGCCTGCGCGGCGCCGACGGCGAACCCGGCTTCTCCGCGGTCGTCATCGAACGGGCCCCGGCCTCCGAGATCACCCCGTTGATCGTCCAGGCGTACGAACTGTCGGACCGGGAACTCCAGGTCACCCGGTGCGTGGCCCGCGGCCTCCCCACCAACGCCATCGCCGCCGAACTCCATCTCTCCCCCCACACGGTCCGCGACCACATCAAATCGATCTTCGAGAAGCTGGCCGTCTCCAGCCGCGGCGAACTGGTCGGCCGGCTCTTCACGGATTACGACGAGCGGATCCCGAGCCCACCTCCTGCGAAGGCTCCGGGAGCGGCGAGACCGTCCGCACACAGAGCCCGCGCGGGGAGACCGGTGCTGGAATAGCCGGATGACCGCCATGCCGCCCCCTTCCGGGCCGCCTGCCCCGTACGACACGGATCTGATCGTCATCGGCGGCGGCCCCGCGGGCTGCGCCGCCGCGCGGATGGCCGCGAGTGTCGGTATGCGTTCGGTGGTGATCGAGCCGGACAGGTTGTGCCGGAATCTCTTTCGAATCCCGGCACTGAACAATGTCCTCGGCGGCCATACCAGCGGGCCGGAGCTGGCCGACGCGATGACAGCGGAGCTGAACGCCACGGAACTGTGCCGACTCGCACTCGGCCGCCGCGCCGTCGAACTCCGCGCCACCCAGGACCGGGTGACCGTCACCCTGGACGACGGCGCGGGGCTGGCGGCCCCGTACGCCGTCGTCGCCACCGGGGTGGCTCCACTGCGGCCGGACGACGTCCCCTGGCTCACGGCTGCCGCCGGTCCGGCCCCGTCCCCGCTGTGGCGGGCGAAGCCGGGTGAGGTGGGGGGTCGTACGCTGCTCGTCCTCGGCGGCGACCGCCCGGTGGGCACCTTCCTCCGCGCCCATCCGGCCCTGGACGTACGGCTGCTGGTGGCGTACCCGGAGCCGGACGCGTACAAGATCGAGGAGGTACGGGGCGACCCGCGCGTCGTGCCGCTGCCCGTACAGCAGGTGACACTGCGTCACGGTCAAGGAGGGGCGGTCGCGGCGGAGGTGACGGACGGGAGCGGTGCCAGGCGCGACCTGGTGGCGGACGCCGCGTACCTCTCCCTCGGCAGCACCCCGACGGCTCCGCCCGGCGACCTGGTCCGCGGCCCGGACGGCTACTGCCCGCCGACCGCCCAGCATCCGCGCGTCGTGGTGGCCGGGGATCTGCGTTCGGCCCGCTACCAGCGGATCATGACGGCCCTCGGCTCCGGGGCGGAGGCCGCCCTGCGCGCGTACTACGCGGCCCGGGAACTGCCCGCCGAATGGTGAGCGCGCCGGGACCGGCCGACCGCGCGGGTCCGGGTGTTGCGGCCGGACGAACTGCTCTGCCATCGGTGAACACCACACCGATCGGGCGCGGTGGTCATTACCGTCCAGTCGTATGACGACGATCACCACTCGTACGGTCGAGTACTCGGCCGACAACCTGACGATGACCGGACACCTCGCGCTCCCGGCCGGTACCGAGCGCCGACCCGCGGTCCTGATCGGACCCGAGGGGACAGGACTCGGCGATGTCGAACGCCGCCGGGCCGACGCCCTGGCCGAGCTGGGATATGTGGCACTGGCCTTCGACCTCCACGGCGGACGCTACTTGGCGGACCCGGAGGAAATGCTGGCCCGCTGTATGCCGCTGCTCGCCGACCCCGACCGGATGCGGGAAATCGGCCGCGCCGCACTCGACGTACTGCGCGCAGAACCCCGGGCCGACCCCGACCGGACCGCCGCCATCGGCTACGGCACCGGGGGCGCGATCGCCCTGGAACTCGGTCGCGACGGCGTAGATCTCCGCGCGATCGGAACGGTCAACGGACTGATCACGGGCCGACCGGGCGAGGCGGCCCGCATCCGCTGCCCGGTCTGGGCCGGGGTCGGTTCGGAAGACCCGATCATGCCGCCCGCCCAACGGGAGGCGTTCACCACGGAGATGGAGGCAGCGGGCGTCGACTGGCGCCTCGTGGTCTACGGAGGAGCCCTCCACGCCTTCCACCACCCGACGGTCGACCACACCGTGCTCCCCGGCGTCGGCCACCACCCACGCCACGCACAGCGCGCCTGGCACGACATCGTCGCCCTGCTCGCCGAGTGCGTACCCGTCACGGATTGATCCGACCGGCTCCTGATACGCCCCCGGTTCGGGCACGTCCGGGTGTCCGGCGGGC
Organism: Streptomyces sp. NPDC006798; assembly: GCF_040635975.1. NCBI lineage: Bacteria > Bacillati > Actinomycetota > Actinomycetes > Kitasatosporales > Streptomycetaceae > Streptomyces > Streptomyces sp. NPDC006798. The sequence goes on along the minus strand of NZ_JBEYIS010000013.1, from coordinate 45,530 downwards.
GCCTCGTGCGCCGCCGTACCCCCGTGCCCGAACGCCGGGCCGCCCTGTGGGTCGAACCGCCCGAGCCGACGACCAGCAGGGCCGTCTCGCCGACGGCTACCAGGCGCTGCGCATCGCCGAGAGCCGCGCGGCGCAGGACATCCGCCGCCCCGCCGTACGGGAACTGGTGGCCGACATGGCGGCCCGCGACCGCGCCCGCTGCCGCCGGCCGACGCCATCGCGGTCGCCCCGGCCACGTTCAACACGATCAACAAGTGGGCCGCCGGGATCTCCGAAGAGGTCGGGGAGTCGCTGTCCGCCCGGTGACGACGGCTCTCGTCGGAGCCCGGTAGAGCATGTCGTCAGACGTGGGTGGGCAGAGGTAGCGCATGGACATCGGGAACGCCGCGTTGGTCGTGATCGATACGCAGAACGGCTTCGTAGACCGTCACAGCCGTCATGCTGTGCGGTCTCGAATCTGGTCGCGCGGTGGACCGGCGCCGGGCGTCCTGTCGTCTTCACTCGCTACTTCAACTATCCGGACAGCCCCTACGAGCGCTTCTTCCAATGGCGGCGTCTCCGCGCGTCCCCGGAGACCGACCTCGTGCCCGAACTGGTCGAGGCCGGTGCTCGTGCCCACGCCGTGGTCGACAAGGCCGGGTACACGCTGTTCACGTCCGAAGCCGCGGAACTGATCCGCCGGGTGGGCTGGACCGATCTGGTCTTCTGCGGGATCGCGACCGAGAGCTGTGTTCTGAAGTCCGCCGTGGACGCTTTCGAGTACGGCTACGCGCCGTGGATCGTCACGGACGCGTCCGCGAGTGACGCGGGACCGGACGTCCACGCCGCGGGACTTGTCGTCGCCCGTCGCTTGATCGGATCCGGGCAACTCGTCTCCGCGGCAGCCGTGGTACATCAGATCACCGCGTACGAGGGGGCCGTGGGGCTGGAGTAGGCGCGTGGTCGATGTGTGCCGTCGCACTCGGACGCATCCGCGCGTCGTCGTGGCGGGCGATCTGCGTTCGGCCGGCCGGCGGCGGATCATGCCGTCCCTCGGCTCCGGGTCGGAGAGTGCCCTGGGCGCGCACTACGCGGCCCGGGGTGAGTGCCTCGGGTCCATCCGGCATCCCTGAACAGTAAAAACGCCCTCCCGGACGGGAGGGCGGAGTCTTAAAAGGATGCGCGCCCCCGGCAGGACTCGAACCTGCGGCCAAGCGCTTAGAAGACTTTCGATCTGTCGCCGCTTGTGTGGCTGTGACCTGCGGGTTCATTTGTGACTGATGCATCGTCACCTGGCCTGGGGGACACATGGGGGAACAGCGGGTCTTCAGGAATCGGGGGACAACTGGTCCCTGGCCCGGGTGAAGAAGGTCTCCCATGCCATCCGTGCGGCCACTCGCGCGTCTCGTGGAAACAAATCCGCACCTGCCCGGTGTTGTCGACCAGTGAGTCGATCAGGGGAGGTGTCGGGGCTGAAGCTGTTCAACACGGCGGGCGGCTTGACAGAGGTGGTGCCGCGTCTCGCTGAGATCGAGGCGGATGTGCAGAGCCTCGTCGAGGCGCACATGGAGACGATGCTGGGCGTCAGGTTCCTGGCGAGCGAGTACAACACCGGGCCGGTCCACGGCGGGCGGATCGACTCGCTGGGGCTGGACGAGAACGGCGCGCCCGTGATCGTGGAGTACAAGCGGGCGACGGACGCGGGGGTCATCCACCAGGGCTTGTACTACCTGGCGTGGCTGATGGATCACAAGGCGGAGTTCCAGCGCCTGGTGCGCGACCGCCTCGGTGCCGATGCCGCGAGTCGGATCTTGTGGAGCAGCCCGCGGCTGATCTGCGTGGCCGGCGATTTCACCCGGTACGACGTCCACGCCGTGCGGGAGCACCGGCGCAGCATCGACCTGGTCCGCTACCGGCTCTACGGCGATGACCACATCGGCCTGGAGACCGTCGCGTCCGTGGCCGGGCACGCCGCGGTGCCCCGTCGGCGGCGGCGGACCGTCCGGCGGTCGGCAGCCGCACCGGTGGGTGCGCTGCGGGAGCTGGCCGGGGCGGTGGACGAGGTCCTGCTCGGCCTGGGAGCCGATGTGGTCACGGTGCACCGCAAGCAGTACCGCGCCTACCAGCGGCTGCGGAATTTCGCCTGCGTCTGCCTGCCGCAGCAGACCAAGGTCCTCGCCTATCTCAAGGTCCGCCCACAGGGGGTCGACCTCGTTCCCGGGTTCACCCGGGATGTGACGGGGCTCGGGCATCACGGTACGGGGGACCTGGAGGTCCAGCTCCGGTCCGAGCGGGATCTGGAGCGGGCCGGCGACTTGTTCCGCCTCGCCTACACCGGGTCGTAGCCGAGGGTCGGCCGGGCGTGGGGCGGTCGGCGGTGTGCGGCTTTGGCTGTGGCTGGTGATCGTGCCGGTGGCCTTTCGACGGTGCGGACGGTGGGTGGCGGTGGAGTAATCAATGGTCCAGGGGATGCCCGGTTTGGTGAACCGGGCATCCCCTGCTAAACGCTTGGCGCGCGTCAGCGGCCTCGTGACGGGCCGGACGGCCGGAGTGCGGAGGGGAAGGCGGTGACCGGAGGGTGGTGGGGGCGGAGCTGCGGCGCGGGCAGGTCTGCGCCGTGGGCGAGTTCGTGGGTGAGGTCCTGCAGAAGGGCTGGCGGGGTGTGCCGGGACAGGCTGACGGTCCAGTCGGGCCGGTCGGGGTGGGGGCCGCTCCAGAGCGTCCAGCCGCCGGGCCGGGCGAGCGGGTCGACCGTCACTCCGGCCGGGTTGGGGCCCGGGGCGGTGACAGTGATCCGGTGACCGTCGACCGTGTGGGCCCATCCGGCGTCGGCGAGAGGACGGATCGCCTCGGCGATGGAGGTCTCGGTCAGCGGCTCGGGGATATCGGTCCAGGCGTTGTCGGAGGCTAGACCGGCGAGGAAGGTGCTGATGATCGGGATGGGGGTGCCGACGGTGGCGGTGGCGTGCCACAGGCGCTGCCCGACCGGCGAGTCGTACGCGGCGACACTCCAGGCGATGTCGGTATGGTCCCGGGCCTCATGGTCGAGTTCGACGCGCAGGCACAGGTTCTCGTGGACGGCGTGGGTGGTGGCGTCGGACCACGTCCGGTAGCGCTCCCAGTCCCTCTGGGCGTCAAGGAAGGAGGTCAGGAGCGCCTCGTGCTCGCCGGGGCCGGGGACCTTGGCGAGGGTGGGGGCCGGTGTCTCGGTCGTGGTCGTCGCGCCGGGGAGGGTGCTGGCGGACAGGGGGATGGTGAGGGCTTCGGCGGCGGCGCGTTCGGTTTCGGTGGCGGGGGCCGGTCCGGGGCGTACGGCGACGGTGTGGAGGCGGTGGAAGTCGGCGACGGCTTCGGTCTCGGTGTCGTAGACGCCGGTGATCTGCCGGAGATGGTCCTCGCCGTGGAAATGGAGGTGGCGGCCGTCCTCGTGGGTGCCGACCGCGACGATGGTGTACCCGTCGTGGGCGTGCAGGCGGATGGTGAGACGGCCGGAGACGATGTCGTCGTGGATCACCTGGGCTGCGGCTCCTACCTCCCGGATCTCGTCGCGGGTCAGCCAGGGCATCGGATAGCCGCCCCAGGTCCACTCGGTGTCGATCTCCTCCTGCAGGGCGGGGTCGACCGTGGTCCGGTGGCCGCGGCGAGCGAGGGCGCCGACGGCCCGGGCGGTGTAATGGGGCTCCTCCCGGTCGATCCGGGCCAGCACCATCACCCCCGGCTCGGTATCCCGGAAGCCGTGGGACAGGAGGACTTCTCGGACTTCGGCGGGCGGCGCACCCGTGAAAGCGGCGGTGACGGCCGAGCGGTGAACGGGATGGAGCGCCAGGCGGACATGGACGGGGGAGTCGGGGTGGGGCATCGGTTCCTTTCGTAGGGGAGAACAGCCAGTCGGTACGGCCCGACCGCAGTGGTGCCCGGGCCGGCCGTTCTCGGACTGCCGGAGGCCGGACCGGTACGTTCCAGCGCCGAGAATCGAACGTGTGCACGACATTGGGTATGGTTTCAGTCATGGCTGAATCCCTTGCTGACCCCCTCGGCCCGCTTGCCCGGCCTCACCGGCTGGCGCCAGCGCGCAAGGCGCTGGGCCGGAGGCTCCCGTGGTTGGCGAAGGCCGGGGCGGGCCGGTACTGGAGCGGCGAACAGTGCGCTGGGAGGAGCGGCAGCGCGACTTCGGCCTGGCCCCGGTCGCGGCCTCGACGTGCGGCTTCGGGACGGACGCGCCTGCGGCAGACGGGGCTGTCGGCCAGACGGGGCTCAAGCGGAGAGCGGCGCCGGGCTGCTCATCCCCGACAGTCCGGCAGGGGGCTGGAATGACCGAAAGCGGCTCCGGCCGGCTGGAGCGACTGCTGTTCCTGCGACAGGTCCAGTTGCAGGACCTCGCCCGTACGGACCGCTGGATCGGCGAGGAACGCCGACGGGTCGCGGAAGCGGAACTGGCGGGAGAGCCGGAGTCGCCGGAGGGCGGGCCCGGATGGGTGGTGTTCACGCCGGAACGGGTGGCGGACGCACCGCAGCTTCACGCGGTCGGCTGCGAGGTCCGGCTGCCTGCGGAGCGCACCCGGCGTATCGGGCAGGGGGAGCTGACGCGACTTGCCGCCCTCGGGGCGATCATCTGCAGCGCGTGCGAGCCCCTGCGTGATCTGCAGCTTCACCGGTAGCTAGAAGCGCGGAAGTGCGCTGGTAATTCCGTTTGGTCAGGCGTCTGCGTACGGACCGTCCTCCACCTCGAACCCTCGATAATAGCGGATCGCGGAGGGGTACTCCACGCGTTCAACGTGCAGGATGACGCGCCCTGCGAGGGCACTTATCTGCCATTCCGGGCCGAGGGCCTGTGCGAGTAGACGGAACGCTGTATCGGCGGTCAGTGACCCCCCCGGGATCATGATCATTCCCGCGTCGAAGTACCTCTGGTCCCCGAGGGTTCTGAAGGTGTAGGGGAGTGCTGATTTAAGGCGACGGATGATTTGCCATTCGGACTTCCACCCTGCCGGGTGCTGATGGTCATAGACTGTCCAGGTCAGGTCGATGGGATGGAGCGCATCGAAATGATGAGGGGCCAGCGAAGAATGGTCGCGGGCGCGTCCTGCGTCCATAGCGCCAAAATCGTTTTTATTCCATGGCGGGAGTTCCCCGTTTCGCGCATTCCAGTTCTGTAGGAGGATTTTGTCAACGGCAAAGGTGGAGAGGTCGTCCTCGATGTGGAGGTAATTAAAAAATATTTCACTCGAAGAGAGGTTCTTTCGTCCTCGGATTTTCTGCCGGAGTTTCGTCAGTCGTCGGCGCAGAGAGTGCTCGTCCTTGCCCAGGTAAACGCAGACGTCGGACCCGTCTGCAGACCGGCGGATCAGCTGGAAGGCTCCGGGTTTTTCGGGCAGGTTGAGGACTGCTGCTTCGGTCAGCGGTGCGGGGCTCGGGCTATAGAGGGATTTTTCGATCCGAGAGCCCAGTGCCGAGCCGAGCAGTTTGATTATGCCGCCGCCCCAACTCTGGTCCCCGTCTCCGGGTTCCAGTTGAAGGTCGCGGAATATTCTGTTCTCGCGTGTAAATGTAGCGAGATATTCTATGACCTCCTGTGTTGGAGTCTCGGCTTCTTCGGCCTGCCCTTCGGCGGCTTCCAGTTGCTGTTCAAGAAGGGCGCACCGTCCTTCCGCAGTCCGGGCGCGCAGCTCAGCCTTTTCCAGTTCTGCCCTCAGTCGGGCGATTTTCTGCAGGAGCTCGTCCCGTTCGGTCCGAAGGGCCTCGGAGCCGGCGGACTGCTGTTCCAGTTCGGTGCGGTGGGCGAGGCGGCTGGCCGCGCTGGCGCGTTCCACCTGACGGATCCGGGTCTTCTGCTCGTCGAGCTGCTCCTGCACACGGATCAGCATGTCGCGCAGGAGCAGGGCCTCCTGCTGGAGGTGGTGACTCTCCTGGTCGGCCGCCGCCAGTTTGTCTCTCAGGTCTTGGAGGTCCGCGCTTCCCGGGCTCGTGGCCCGCAGAGCGGCTCGGTGCAGCTCACGTACCAGCTTGCGCGCTTCTGCGGTGAGATCGGTACCGGTTGCCCGGTCGCCGTCTTCGACGAGCCGCTCGACGAATGAGGCGGGTGGTACGACCGTGCCGCTGAAGTACCGGGAGAGGGTGGAGCGGTCCAAAAAGATGCGGACTGCGTACCGGCTGAGGCTCACGCCGAGCCTGGGGGCCAGGTCGCGGAGCGCGCGGGCGAGTTCGTAACGCTCGGGGCCGACCTGCGTCTGGTCGATGTCTTTCTGGAAGATCATCGCGCGCGGAGTGTCCGGAACCAGCTCACCTGATGTCATTTACTCGCCTCTGCCCTCTACCTGCCACCCTGCACCGTTGCCTTGATTCCGCAACGGTGTGCTCGTGCCGCAACGCCCGCCGATCGACATGATCGTCGAGCTGCTTCGGATCGACCGCAGGGGAACTCGCTGTGTCTACGACGACCGCCATGATCGTCCTGGTAATCGCTGTGCTCACCGGCGTGGTGGGCGTCGTACTCTTCCATCTCGCCTTTGCTCATCCCCGTGTCGCGATCCCTCTCACGGTGGCGCTGGCGGGTATGGCCTTGATGGCAACCGTCGCGGTCGGTGTCGCGGCCCGGTGAACCGGGCGGGTGAAGGTGGTCCGGAGGAACGACAGCCTAGCGAAGCCCGCTCGCGTGGGCTCTGGTGCGCAGGGCGGGCCCCGCCCGGGGGGCGGCGGGGGACGAGGTGGCGGTCGGTGAGGGCTGGTGCGCTTGCCGGACCCGGGTCCGTACGGCGGTCAGTCCGGCGAGGGCGCGGCGGCTGCCGGTGATGAGTTGGTGAACCGAGTTGGCCGGGTCGTCGGTGAAGGCGCGGATACGTCCGGCGGTGGTGTGTGCCTGGTGGAGCAGCGCGCGGTGCAGAACCCGCTCGCCCCAGTGCTCGATGGAACCGGCCGGTGTCGACAGGAGGGTCAGGATGTGTGCCGGGGGCGCGTCGCGAAGGAGACCGCGGTGCTGGGACTCCCACAGGACGGTGACGGGGTCCACTGGCTCGCCGCGGTGGGCGAGGGCGGTCAGGCAGTGGAACAGGACCGCGTGCATGGGGAGGGCGAAGTCGCTCGGCTGCAGCCACCGCACGCGGGCCAGCTCACCGGAGTGGGCGGTCGCGGTCGCCACCAGCATGCGTTCCTCCTCCGCAACGTCCGTGCCGGTGTCTCTCGGCGGATCGGGGGGTGCGGGGGTGCGGGGGAGGGAACCGGGGTGCGGCGCGAACTGGCCCGCGAGAAGGTCGAGATGCCCGGTGAGGGCGTCGGCCTGGGCGAGCACCGCTGTGGCCGGGTCGGGCTGGACGGGGACGGTGGCGGTCTGCGCGAGGCGCCCGGCGTGGACGCGCAGGGTGCGGCGCGCGTGGTCGGACCGGATCATCCGGGTGTAGGCCGTGGCATGCCGGGGGTCAGGGCAGGCTTGGACGAGGGCGTGGAGGTAGGAGGCGGTCAGCCCGCGGGCGTCGCGGCGGGCGTGGTCGAGGACGGCGATCAGCCAGGCCGGTTCCTTCGCGTGCACGGAGGCGTCCGGAGGGGAGAGGGCGCTCATGGCGGCGAACACGGCGGCGTGGGCGGGATTGGCGAACTGGACCGCTTCCAGCGGGCCGAGGGTCTTGAGCCGTTCCGGGTTGAGGAGGAGGGCGCCGAGGAGCGCCTGCTCAGCGAAGTGCGCCGGCGGCAACGGCGCGGAGTCCTCCGGACCTTCCTCGTCGCCGTACGGGTCGGTGGTGTCGGGCATCAGGCCGCCAGGGTGAAGTCGTCGCGGGTGAAAGTCTTTCCGAGGTGCGGGGCGAGGAGATGGGCCGCGAGCCTGGGCGGGACGGCGTTGCCGATCTGCGAGAACTGCTGCCCCTTGTTGCCCTGCCACGGGTAGTCGGCGGGGAAGGTCTGCAGCAGCCCGGCCTCGGCGGCGGTGATCCGGATCGACTCCACCGCCCCGCCTTCCTCGCCCGGCGATTCCGGGAGGGGCTCGGCGACCCAGACGCACTCGTTCGCGCGGTGCCCGAAGAACAGCGTCCCCGCCGGCTCGTCGATGGACCGGACGGTGGCGTTGGCCTGGTTGTTGCTCCGCAGGCTCCACGCTCGGCCGTGTGCCGCCGCGACGCATGCCGAGGGACGCGCTCCGGGGGTGTCGCTGTCCCGGACGGTTTGCCGTACCGCGCGCTGCCCGCGGGTCCGGTTGGCGGGAGCTGGAGCGGAGATCCGGCGGGCTGTCCAGGCTCCGCTGTCGCGAGCGTCGGTCAGGGTCTTGCGGGAGCCGGAGGGGAAGGGCTCCGGCCCGCCGCCCGGCCCCCCGCCCGCGCACACCGTCGGCACTGGCCGGTCGGTGGCGCCCCAGCCGAGTGCCTCGGCCATCGAGACCCAGCGGTCCCGGCCCGGCCCGAACAGCGACTCGGGCTCGGCGGTGGCGGCGTGCGTCGGGGGCGGCGGTGTCGCGGTACGGACCCGGGAGGCGAGGAGGATCGCCCGCCTCCTTGTCTGCGGCACCCCGTAGTCGGCGGCGTTCAGGATCCCGGTCCACGCTGAATACCCCCATCCCCGCAGGACCTCGGCGTACTGGCGCCACAGGGGCAGGACGTGCGGGACCTCTTCCATCGCCACCCACTCCGGCTCACCGGCCGCGTTCAGGGCGTGGAGGTAGCGCATCGGCTCGGCCGCCAGCAGGCTGCGCTTGTCGCGGCAGGCGCCCAGCAGCCGTTCGCGGGTGTCACGCCCCTGGGCGAGGTCGGCGACCGCCTGGTGGACCAGCGGCTGGTCCACCAGGCCGAGCCGCTTGCCCGCCATCGACCACGCCTGACACGGCGGTGACGCGATCAACCCCCCGGTCCGGCCCGCGAACGGCCAAACCGGGTAGAGGGCGACGTCGGTACGGATGGTCAGTTGGCCCGCAGCCGCCCGCGTTCGGCAGGCCCACTCGTCCCACTCCAGACCGACATCCCGGATACCCCACCGGTGCATGGGGACTGTCCAGCCGCCCGGGCCCGCGAACAAATCCAGAACCAGCCCGCTCACGCGCTCAGTCCGAATTCGTCCTGCACCGGCTCCACCGAGCCCCGGCACGCCCACGGGGAGCAGCCGTCGACAACGCTCTGTTCGAGTTCTTCGGCGTCGGGGCGGGCGCTGTCGAGGTCTTGCTGGCGGGCGGCCCATTCGGCCGCGGTGACGTGGTCAATTGGTGCCTGGCCGAGCGGGACACGGGAGCGGTGCAGAAACGCCTGCCCGAGCAGCGGATTCCCGGAGGCGTTCGCACGGGCATTTCCCTGCCGGATCGCCGCGTCGAACGCGACGACGTCTTCCCACTCCTCGGGTGAGTTGTCGCGGATCTCCCTCCACTGCGCGTTTCCGTGGAATGGGCATCCCAGGCACGATGATTTAGGAGTGTCGGCCAGCCCGCGGGATGTCAGGTAGCGGATGCAGTCGGCCCGGGACCAGTCCATATCGGCGATGAGAGGGTGCCGGTTGCGCATGTACTTGACGTCAGCGTCTCTGGCGCGATGGAATTCGTCGGTGGATATGCCGACCCACTGTTCGACGAAAATACCCTTCGGGACGCGTGCCGGATAAGGGTATCCGAGGAGTTTGCGGACCTGCTTCTTTATTGGCTTGATCTTATATTCGCCAGTGCACTGGCGCCGGGTCATTCCAGCCTTGCCGTCTTTGTTGAGAATGTAGAGCGGCATACTGGCGAAACGGTGCTCCGGGTCGAGTGCGTCATCCCGGATGTTTCCGGACGAGACCCGCAGAATGGGAATCCCGGCGGGTGTGGCGATCTCCCGTTCCAGGCGGTCGAGATGGTCGTACACCGCTTTGGGCTCCCAGCCGGTATCGGCGAAGATGGCGTAATCGACCTTGGGGAGGATTCCCTCGGCGGAGAGGGCGAGCATGGCGCTGGACTGGATGCCCGCGCCGAGTGAAATAGCGCGGAACTGCGGAGTGGGGGAAATGGGTGAATTCCTGACGGGTGGGGGGATGGGGAGGGCGCCGGAGCCTGGCGCTCTCGGCGGGGTCCGCAGTGCAGGGCCCTGGGAAGGTGCGCGGGTGGGGCCGCCGACCGGTGGCGCGGTGTAGGCCGCGAGGCGGGGAGATGCCGGTGCCGGAGACGGCCGGGAGCGCGGAGCGGGGGAGCGCTGCCGCTGGTCGCGGTCGGCGCCTTCCAGGAGATGGAGGGAGTCCGACAGATTGGTCGCCCGGTCGGCCAGGAGCAGCAGCTCCTCCAGGTGGAGAGCCGTTCCGTTCATACGGCCTTTCTGAGGTCGCGCTGCTGGGGTGCGGCCTTGGCGACCGCGCGGGCGGTGATGCCCTGGGACGCGGCGGCGGAGGCGGCGGACAGGGCGTCGGCGCCGGGCTCCAGGTACCAGGGCCGCAGATCGAGCATGGCGGCGCGCATTCCGGTGGCGAAGCAGAGGGCGGTGCCCTTGGGCAGGGCCCGGATCGCGTCGGCTGGCAGGATCCGCTCCTGCCGCATGCTGATGCTCGTGGAGGTGCCCGAGTCGGACGTGGAGGTGGACTTCGTCTCGACGTCGTGGTCGCCGATCAGCCGGGAGAGCTTGTCCGCGAAGTCCGGGTCATCGATTCCGGAGCCGATGACCTTGATGGTGGAGGCGGACCACATGGCGTCCATGCCCGCGTCGCCCCAGACCTTCTGGCCCTGGCGGTAGGACTGGAGGATCGTCATGGGGATGATCCCGCGGGACCCGAGGTGGGAGTACAGGTCGGGGAGGTCGCTGATCTTGCACACATTCGCGGCCTCGTCGAGGATCGCCAGCATCGGCGGGTCCAGTCGCCCGCCGGCACGTTCGGCCTGGGCCGTCGCGGCACGCATGACGGAGTCCGCGCACGCCGCGATCAGCGCGGAGGCGCCGCCGCCCCCGTCCTTCGACAGCAGGTAGAGCGTGTCGGTCGAGGTGACGAACTCGGCGGGCCGGAACTCCGCGATCCCTTCCTGCGGGGTGACCCAGCGGGCGATCTGCGTGTTGAGGAGGGCGGCGGCGTACTGGCGGGCGGTCTCGTAGATACCGTCGCGGGTCTCCGGGGGCCCTTCGACGGTGCCCTTGAGCTGGGCGGCGACGGCGGTGAAGCCGTGATCGCGCAGGATATCCAAGGGGGCGCGGTTGGCGGGAAAGGCCAGCCAGTCCATGACGTCGGTGATCGGACGGTCGTCGAGCGCCGCGGCCAGGAACAACTGGCTCAGGATGTTGCTGCCGGCCTTGGACCAGAAGTCGCCCTGCTGGCTCGCGTCCACGGACGCGGCGAGAAAATGCCCGGCCAGCCGACCCGCACCGTCCAGAGTCTTCGCGTCCGCGAGCGGGTTCCACCACATGGTCCGCTCGGCGTGGGCGATCTGCTGCGGATCCATCGACCACACCTGCCCGACAGCCGCACGGGCGTCGATGGTGGCGGTGTAGGCGTCGCCGCCCGCCTTGTTGGAGGTCAGGAGCACCGCCCCGGGGGCCGAGAGGATGCTCGGGATCGCCAGGCTGGTGGTCTTCCCGGACCGGGGGGCCATGATCGCCACCGCGACGTCCTCGTACCCCATCCGCACCTCGGTACGGGTGCCCCGGAGGTTGCCGAGGCGAACCCCGGCGTCGGACGGAGCGACGGCCTTCGCGTCCTTGAGACTGGGGCGCAGACTTCGCGCCTTGGCGGTGACGGCCTTGGTGAGCAGGGGCTCGATGTCCCTCGCCTTCGCCGTACCGCGAACCCGGCGGCGGCCCCCGACGCCGTTCCGGTGCCGGTTCCACACGGTGGCGGCGATCGTACCGGCGACGACCAGGACGACGGCGGGGGTGATACGGGTCCCGATGAGCAGGAACGTTTCGCCTAGGGCGGGCCAGAGCTGTTCGGGGTGGAGGAGGGCGTCTGCTGGCCGGTACGGGGCTGAGGGGCCTGAGCTGGTCAGCCAGGCGGTGGCGTTACCGGCGAGCCAGGCCAGGTTGGCGGCCGGGACGGAGACCGCGAATACCCCTAGCAGGGCCTTGAACGCCAGGTCGGTGCCGGGGGTGGACGAGGAAGAGGGAGCGGAGGGGGAGTTCGGCAAGAGAGTTGGTCCGGGGGATAGGTGGGGGAGGGGCCGGGGCAGCGGTTGCGGCGGCCCGCGGCCGGGGCGCGCGGAACCGCGTGCGAAGCCGGGGAGGTGAGTTGCCGGATGCGGGCTTCCAGCGCGAAGGCCCGCTGGGCTGCGGGGATTTCGCGGACGGTGACCTGGGTGCGGGACCGGTCGTGGGGTAGCAGGGGCAGGAGGTCTCTGGGCAGGGGGGGGCGGCGAGTGCCCAAGTGAAGGCGTCGGTGACTCCCGCGATCACTTCGACCGGGGTGCGTCCGCCGAAGGTCGCGTACCGGGCGGGCCGTCCGGCGTCCGGGGCGTGGTGAGGGTCCACCACTGGCCGTCGGTGGTGGGCTCAAGTCTCAGCAGGGCCTTCTGGCCGGGGCCGGAGAGGATGACCCGCGGCATCAAAGGGTCGTGTCCGTGGCTCCACCCGGCGGTCCGGTGGAGGGGCACGGTGATCCAGGCGGGGTCACCGCCGCCGGCCAGATACCGGGGCGCGACGAAGGCGACCTCGACCAGCGCGCGCCCGGTCACCGGCGCACCGTCGGCGAGGACCGGGTGGTCGCGGGCGGGGCGGGGGCGCGGGTGGTCATCCGCGTCCGTTCCGTTCCGGCGGCGGCACGGATGTCCAGTACCGCCTGCCCGTGCAGGGCCCATTCCTCCAGCAGGGGCCAGACCGCCGTATCGCGCTCGGCGGTGACGGTGTCGTAGGCCGCGTTTCCCGGCCGGGCGTCCGGAGGCAGGGCGGTGATCTCGTCGTCCCAGGTGGTACGGACGACGGTGAGCGCCCGGGTGGCGGCGGTGAGTGCGCTGAGCTGGGATCCCCAGCGGGCCTGGACGACGGAGCCGGGGAGGGTCGCGAGGCGGCTCTCGGTGGAGATCACGAGCCGCTCCGTGAGGAGGGCGACGGGCTCGTAGGCGGCCCACCCTTCGGCGTTGCGGCGGGCTTCGGCCTGCTGGTGGGCCTCGTCGTCGTAGGGCACACCGTTCGGGTCGGTGTGGGTGTCGATGTGGTACTCCCACGCGCTCTGGAGCTGGTCCATGCGGGCGAGGAAGTCGGACAGGAGCTGGTCGGGCCGGGGGGTATGCGTCGGAATAGGGGGTCACCTTGCCTGTCGGAGCGAGGAGGAAGCAGCGGGGGCGGGTGAAGGCGTGCTGCTTTCGGGAGAGTTGGTGCGGCGGGCGGCGCGGACTTGGGCGCGGACGGTGTCGATGCGCGTGCGGTGCGCTTCGACGTGTGCCTCGGGGGTCACCCGGCTCTCGGTGCGCCGGGCGCTGTAGTGGGCCCCGATCTGTCCCCAGTTGCGTCGCAGGGGCGCGGGGTCGGTGAGCGCCGCGACCAGACCGGTGACCAGGTGCGCGGGGGGCTCGTGGGCGATCCACGCACTCCAGATCACTGGCCCTTGGTCCGGGCGGGGCCGGACATGGATACGCCAGGCACGCGCCTCGTAGCCCTCGGTGATCTGCATGTCCTCGACGACGACCATGCCGTCGGGAGAACGGGCCGCGGCACCGTCCTTGTGGGGGGTGTGGGACCAGCCGACGTCGGCCAGCAGGTTCCACACTGTGGGCGGCTCCTCGGCGGGGGGCGGGAGGAAGAGCTGATCCGTGAGGCCGGCGAGGATCTCCGCGGGGATCGCGGTGAACTGCGCGTACCAGGACCCGCGGGGGTCGTTGCCGCGCAGGCGCCATGTCGTCCCGCCGGGCATGACCTGTGGCTCGTGCCGAAGTTCGTAGCGCAGGTCGGGGCTGACGAGGTCGACCACCGGCGCGAGCGGATCGGACCGTATCCTCCACCCGGTGGCCGCCAAGGCGTGCGTGACGTGGCGGGCATCCCCCGGCCCTGCCAGATACCGGGGCGCGATGTCGTCGAGGAGGCTTGTTTCGTGGTCGGCGGCGAATCCGTTGACCTGCCGGTTCGTCAGCAACGCCCTCCCCGGGCCGGGCCCTGTCCGCGCGGCGGGGACGCGACGCCGCCGTTCAGCAGGCGAAGCGCAGGCTGGGGAGGTGGAGTGGACGCACTCCCGACCATGGTGTTCAGTTCGATGACGGCGTGCCCGCCGCTCGCCCAGACGTGGAGAGCGGACCATGCCTCGTCGAAGAACTCGGTCATGGATACGTCGATGCTGATCAGAGCCGGGGCGTTGCTGTGCACGAGGTGATCGCGCAGCTCACTGATCAGGCGGTCGTGATGAGTTTCCAGGGTGTCGGCGGCGCGCGCGAGAGCGGTGATCTTGGACGCCCACGCGGGCCGGGCCTCTTGGGGGAGCAGGTCGAGCTGCGCGGTCGCGGTGGCGAGAAGGGTGCCGACAGTGGACCGGACGGGTACGTATGCGGCCCACATGCTGCGGTCGCGGCGGTGGGCGGCCCAGCCGTACGCCTCGATGTCGGTGGGCCGGCCGTCGTCGCCCTGCTCCTGGGCGGGGTCCTGGTGGTAGGTGGCCATGATCTCGGCTGCCGTGTGGACGAACCGGGCGAGTGCGTCGAGGTGCCTCGGGGGGTGGATGGGGGCCAGGGGGATTGAATACTCCTTGGTGGTCGGGCCGACGGTCCGGGCGGAGGTCAGCGGCGGCCGGTCGTGTGTCCGGCGGGGACACGGGGCGCCGCGGTGGCGGGGTGCCGGTTGCGGGGGCGGGCGGCGGTCCAGGCGCTGCGGGCCCACATCGCGGTGCGGGCGGCGGTGAGCCGGGCCTGCTGCCAGGCGCCGAGCTGGGCGGGGGTGACGGACACCGACGTGGAACGGATCCGGTCGCTGGGCGGAACGTTGCCCAGGGGGCGCATGACGGGCCGGGGGTCGGACAGTGCGGTGGTGAGCGCCTGGACCAGCGACAGCGGTGTCGTGGGGGACAGGTGGGCGTCCCACGCTCGGCCGTGTTCGGTACGGGCGCCGATCCACCAGTGGGCCTGTCCAGGAGAGGACTGATGGAACTGGACGAAGGCGCTCTTGTCCGGGCTGACGGCGGTGACGTGCTGGCCGCGTCGGGCTTCCCAGCCGTGGGTGCCGAGAGGTGCCCAGACGTTGGGGGCGTGGGCAGTGGGCTGCTGGGTGAGCGCGTCGGTCAGCCCGGCGATGATCTCGACGGGGGTCCCGGTCCCGAACCGCGCCTCCCAGGAGGGCCGGTCGGCGGTGGCCCGGCCCTCGACCGTCCAGCCACCGGGCTGGGCCAGCGGATCGAATACGACGCGGACGAGTTTGTCCGGGTTGTGGAAGACGAGGGGGCCGCCGGTCTTCGACCGGTCCTTCCAGCCGGAGGCACGGAGGAACTCGGTGGCGTGCCGGATGTCGCCGCCTCCGGCGAGGTAGCGGGGTTCGATCAGGTAGTGCTGCTGGGGGCGGTGCCAATCGGCCCATTGACGGTCGGTCACCGGTGCCGCCTCGCGATCAGTGGCGAGGCAGACTTCGGCATTCTGGGGGCGGTCTCCGATGGGCCGGGGCGGGCGAGTTGCCGGAGAGCGTCGGTGTGTTCGTCGAGATCCAGCCCGATGCCGTACAGGCCGTTCGCGGCGCGGCCGAGGGAGAGCCAGACCTCCGGTGGGAGCAACCCGCTCTCGGCGTGGTCCTTGGCGAAGTGGCTTCCCGTGGCTACCAGGGTGGTGAACCGGCCCAGGACACCGTTCTCGGGGTCGAGGACGGTGGCGATGATCTGGGCGGCCAGCGCGGGCGGTGCCTGGATGAGCTGCTCGGAGAGCTGGTCGATCTGCCGGACGATCTCACCGGCGAGCCGGACGGGAACAGGGGTGGGGTCGGTCATGGTCCTCCCGGTCAGCTGGGTGGAGGGGGCGGTCGGAAGTCGTATCGGGGGCGGCTGGGGACCGGTCCCCAGACGGTGGGGATGGCCGGGACGGCTTCCCGGTGCCCGGGGGAACGGGGTGCGCGGGGGCGCTGCCGTCCGCGGGTCAGCCGGGCGGTGAGGCGGCGCAGCCACGACAGAGCCGTCGTCGGCGGGGCGGGGGTATGCGGGGCGATGGGAGTCTCCGGGGCGGGCGCGGGAAACGGCGGTGGAGCCGGTCCGGCGGACGGGGTCTTTGCCGCTGGACAGGCGGAGGCTGTCGGGGCGAGGGGGATGTCAGCGGCGGGGGGAGGTGGCCGGCCCGGGCGGCGGGGGTGGTGCCGGACGGGCCGGCAGCGGCGGGGGCGCGGCGGCTTGGTTGCGGATGTGCCCGAACTGCTGGGAGGACCGGCGCAGATCAGCGGCGGCGGTCACCAGCAGGGCGGCGAGGGCGGGATCTTCCCCTGCGGCGTCCTTGCTCTGGTACCAGTCGAATCCGGTGTCGACGAGTACGGCCGTGAGGCGGGGCAGAAGCCCCACGTCGGGGGCGACGATCTCGGTCAGGACAGCGGCGACCTCGCGGTCGCACGTCGCCCTGGAGGCGCGGTCGGCGAGCTGGCCGAGGTAGCGGTGGACGGCGTCACGGTCGCCGTCCGGAGTAAGGAGGGTGTTCAGTTCCGGGTCGAGGTGGACACTGGCCCCGGCGAGCAGGAGGGCGTGGGCTGCGGCGGTGGCGCCCTGGCGCTGGTTCTCGACCGGCAGATCAGCGGGCTGTCGGTGGTAGTCGCCCCGAGGCCCGTGAACCGGGAGGAACTCGCCTTTGGTCTGGAGGATGCCGGAGGCTCGTTCGTTCCCGCCGACCGCGACGACGAGCTTGGTACGGGGGTCGCGGGTGATCGTGATGTAGTCGAGGACGAAGAACTCCGGCTCGTCGTCGAAGCCGCTCACCGGGCCCGGGCCGTCGGCCGGGGCTGCTGGGCCGGGGACACAGTGGTGCCGGGGCCGGGTCGGACAGCCGGGTGGCGCAGAGCGAGGTGAATCCCGAATTGGGCGAGCCGGGCTCCGGCCGCGCGGACGGCCCGGGCCTGCTGGGCGGTGTCGGCCCCGCCGAGTACGAGGGTCGTCCGGCCGGGGAGGGAGGGGGTGAACCCGCACTCGGTGAGGATCTCCATCACGGATTCGGAATCGGCCGTGGCGTGGAGGTCGGGCCCCGCCCAGGTCAGGACCACCGGCGGCCGGGACTCCAGACGCGCGGCGGCGTCCTGGACCTGGGCGAAGGCGGCCTGATAGCGGGGCAGCAGGCCGGTGGAGACGGCGTCCGCTGCGCTGAACGGGTCGGCGGGCACCGCGATTCCGTCCGGCTCGCGCACCCCCCGGAACGCCTCCGCTATCAGCGGCGGGGCGATAGCGGCGACGAGGAAACCGTCGCGACTGGGGTGGCCGGTGACGTAGAGGCGGACTCCGTCTCCGGCCGTGAGGATCGCGTCGTGCCGCAGTGGGTACCGGGCGACGGCGTCAGCGACCGGGCCCATGTCCCACACCGCCTCGGCCCGCGCCATTTGCTCGGCCCGGTTGGCGTGTTCGCGGTACTCCACGCTCCAGCGGCCGGGCAGCTCACCGGCCAGGACAGTGGCGAACCCCTCTACGTCGTGGTCGTGTTCGTGTTCGTGCATGGGCTCCTCGGTCGTGGGGAAGGGAGGGTCAGCGGCGCCGGGTAGGGACGGGCGCCGGGGGCGGTGGTGGGCAGGCGCAGACGGCGGATGCTTCCCTCTCGGCCGGCGGGACCTCGCCGTTGCACACCGACCGCCGGGGATGCGGGGTGCGGCGGTCGGCCAGATCTGCGCGGGACTCGCGCAGATCGGCGGTGACGGCGCCGAGCCCGTGGACCGCGAGGTATTGCAGCCGCTCGCCTCTCGGCCTGTCGGCGGGACCACCGAGCTCCCGATAGAAGTCGGCCGTGGCGACCAGGACGTCGGACAGTCCGGCGAGGACGCCGTCGTACGCGGCGGTCACCTCGGCCAGCAAGTCGGCGACCTCCTCGCTGGTGGTGGCCCGCCAGATGTCGGCGGCGAGGGCGCCGACCTGGGCGCCGAGGGTGAGGTCGGCTACTTCGCGGACGTCGGTGTCGAACGCGTGGTCGCATTCCATCGGGACGCCGGCGGTGCGGAGCCGGGCGACGGCCCGGGTGGCGAGCCGGATCTCCTCGCCTGAGTCGAGGCCGGTCGGCAACCGGTGGTACGTCTCGTGGGCCCGGACTACGGGCACGAAACCGGAGCGCTCCAGGATGCTGTGGGCGTCGGGGCCGCCGCCTCGGGCGAGGACTTCGCCCGAGTGTGGATCGCGGCGAAGGGACAGGAATCGGTCGGCGAGAGGGAGCACGGGCGGTACTTTCTGAATAGGTCATCGGCGCCCCGGGCCACGGCCGGGCGGGTGCGGGGGCGGAGACGAGGTTGCGGAGTGTGCCCGGACCAGGCCGAAATCCAGCTCCACTCGGCGGAGTTGACGCCTGACTCCCTGGAGAGGAGAAGCGTCCAGCCGCTGCCAGTTGCCGTCGAGCCGGATCAAATTGGCCAGCAGATCCAGGCGCCGTGGCCGGGCCTGGAAGGCCACCCACTGGCACCCCAGTTCGTCGAGAGGCTGCGCGAGGCGGGCGGTGATCGCCAGACGGTGGGCGATATCACCCCACTCCGTGGAACCCAGGGGCCGGTCGGAGGGATGCAAGGTGGCCGTGAGGTGAAAGATGGGCTCCCGGACGCCCCCGTCGTCGGCAGCGAACGGCCACTCGAAGGTCATACCGTCCAGGTGATTGATCCAGTCCACCGGGGCCCAGTGCCGCTGCTCGCCCTGTATGTGGTCACCCAGGCGGTCCCAGTAGGCGACGACCGAGTCGTGAACCGATCCGGTCGCGGTGTGCGCCCGGCCGAGCGCCTCTTCGACGGGGCGGTACGCGCTCAGGCTCGGCTTCCACAGGTGAGCGATCACCGGCCGCCCCGGGCGTCGCCGGTGTGGACCAGCTGGTTCAGGCCGGTGAGGGTGTACCAGCCGCAGTCCACCGGCCCGGTGGCACCGGAGACCTTGGGGAGGAGGTGGACTTCCAGGGCCCGCTGGTGAACGAGACAGTCCCGGCAGAGCCGCGAGGTGTGGGTCATGTAGCGGGGGTGGGCGGTGATGTAGCTCTGGGCTCCGCCGCGGGGGTTCCGCAGGCGCCAGCCGTCCTCATCGGTCGCCGTGTGCCACGACGGGGTGACGACCGTCATCGCCTCGCCCCACAGCCCCGCGCCGGCAACGCCCTTGACGATGATCACCTGATCGCCGGGGCGGAAGTGCTGGTGGGTGATGTCCCGTTCCGGAGTGACGGTGTCCGCGGGAAGGAACAGCGGGTGGTGAGGGTCGGGCACGGCGGGGTCCTTCCACAGGGCACGGGGTGGCGGTGGGGATGATTCAAGGGTCCGCACGATCCCCGGTTTCACGAACCGGGCATCGTCGGCTATAAAGCCCCGCGGCTACCGGTACGGATTCTCCGTCCCGCGGTCCGCCTCGGTAGCGGCGTCGAGGAGTTCCGGCAGGTCAGCGCCATCGGCGTCCCGCTGGTCGATCCACCAACCGGCCCGCGAGACGGTGCGCGCCTTCTCCTCTAGGACGGCCCAGTTCGTCTCGTCCCAGGTGCCCTCGGCGACCAGGGCGGTGTGCGCGGCCGTCACCAGCTGGTGGCGGGAGCGCTCGCCCCAGGCCAGGGCCTTCTCGGGGCCTTCCAGCGGAGGCATGTCGAACCGGTCCGCCCACGCGGTGGCTGCCGTTTGTTCTTCGGCGCGCCGGGCGGCGAGCCATTCCTCCCGGCCGGCCGTGTCGCTGTCGCGGGCGGCCTTCCAGCAGTCGGTGCAGTCCCGGCTGCCGAGCCAGCGCGCGAAGCCCGCGCGTTTGTCGGCGGCCCGGCCGGACAGGTCGTGGGCCCATTCGTGTCCACAGGTGTGGACGACCGTCCAGTGCTTCGGGACTCCCGAAGAATTCCGTTTGACGGGCGTTACGTTCGAGGTCGGGCTGCTGGTCTGGGGCTTCAAATCGAGTGCCTTTCGGGGGCGGTTGGGGTGGTGGCCTGCGTCGTCTCAGCGTGTCCTGCGGATGGCGTCTGTGGCCGCCGTGGCGATGGCGGCGGGAGCGCTGGAGGGCTGGGGCAGGTGCAGCAGGGTGGTTCCCGGCAAGTGGTGGGACTTCGCGGTGAGGGTGAGCTGGAGTACGGCGCAGCCGGCGGTCGTGAGCTGCTTGACGCGGGTGACGGCTTGAGCGGTTTCATCGCTGCGGTACCGGGCGTCGGTGACGATCACGAGGAGGCGGCCGGCGCCGGGGCGGCTGAGTTCGAGGCCGTGGTTGAGTGCGTCGATGGCGTCGCCGAGGTTGTGCTGGCCGCCGTTGGCCTCGAACAAGGTCACGTGCTCTGGTGCCCGGTGGGTGGGTCGGGTGAGCGCGGTGAGGTGCCTGTCGTAGGCGATGGTGGCGGTGAGGGAGTCGGGGTCGGTCAGGGCTGCTGCGCGTGCCACGATCCAGGCGGCGGACGCGACGGGCGCGCAGGCGGCACTCATGGATCCGGAGACGTCGACGGCGATACCCACGCGCAGCGGTGGGGTGGGGGAGTTCCGGCGGCGGGTGTGGGTGAACGGCTGCGCGGTGGGGACCGACCCGGCCGCGCGCTGGGCGTCGCGGGCGAGGGCCGCGCGCATGTTGAGGCGGCCGGGCGGGGTGGGGCTGGTGGTCCGCTCCTCGGTCCGTTCGCGGTAGGCGGCGGCGCGCAGGGCGCGGCTCAGGCGTGCGGCGGCATTCTGCTCGGCGGCGGTGGGCCTGCGGGTGCCGGTGACCGGGTTGTCGTGGGGCGCCGGTTTGCCGTCGGGGGTGACGGTGGTGCTACGGGGGTTGAAGACCGACTTGGCGGTGGCGGCGGCTCTGCGTCGCTGGCCGGCCTGCTGGGCTCGGTCCTGGGCCTGCGCCTTGGACCGCGCGGCCAGGGCGTCGGTTGCCGCGGCCTGTGCCGCGAGGTCGGCGGCGTCGGTGGCTGCCGTGCTGTCCATGACGATCCCCACGGCGCCGGACAGCAGGTCGGTGAGGTTGTCCGGCACGGGCAGGGAGGGGGTCGCGGTGTCCAGAGCGTCGCACCATTGTTGAGCGTGCGCGAGCATGGTCGTGGCGTCGTGATCGGCGCACTGGTGGGCTGCGGTCCAGATGCGGGTGAGGGTGGCCAGCAAGGGCGCTCCCAGCACCTTCTCGCACAGATCGGCGACGGCCCGGGTCTCGCCGGCGTCCAGGATGCCGACGTCACGGCGGCCGAGGACGAGGGCCGCCACGCCGGCGGCGTGCTCGATACCCTTAAGGGTGGGGTGGGCGATGTCGGGCATGACCAGCGTTCGGGCACTGGTGCGCAGGTAGGTGCGGTCCGTGGGCCGCGTGATCAGGTGTGCGCCTTCGACGCGGCTCTCCTCCAGCAGGAGCGCGGCCTTGACGACACGGGGGTCCGCACCGGCAGGCGCCGTCCAGACGGAGTGGGCCGCGTGCGCGGCCTCGTGGACGAACACTCCCCAGGCGGCGGGATACCGTTCCTCGTCGCCCACGATCCGCGGATGGATCTCGTGGGGCTTCAGCGGGGCGAACAGGGCGGCGTCGAATTCGACCTCGCCCAGGGTGGGGTAGAACGCGGCCGGTGCGCCGCTGCGGGTGCCGGGGCGGCAGGTGACGAGGAGGTCCTGGCGGCCGGAGAGGGCGACCAGCCGGTCGCCGAGTTCGGCTCCCACGCGCAGCCACGCGTTGGGGGAGGAGCGGGCTTGGGCGGGCGGGGCGCCGTCGTCGTCCCATCGCGCGAGGTCGGCGTCGTCGTCCGGTGTGGGGGAGTGGACGTGGTGGTGGGCGCTCATCGCGAGCGGCCCCGGTGCGCGGAGCCGGTGATGCCCGGGGGCTGCCGGAGGGCCGAGGCGGGAAGCTGTTTGCCGAGGGTGAGGGGAGCGATCTTCTTGATGCCGGCAGCCTTGATGACGGCGGCGGCGACCGCGTCGCGATCCTCCAGGGGAGCGATGCCGACCAGGTTCGCGAGCGCGGCGTTGGTGCCGAGGACGGCTTCGGTCTTCCTGTAGGCGAGCAGTTCCCGCAGTTGGGGGGCCCAGCCCAGCTCGCCGAGTTCGACTTGGCGGGCGAGGTGCCGGGCGACCCGGACCACCCGGGCGTCGATCTTCAGCGCCAGGGCGAGGTCGTAGTCCGTGCCGATCTGGATCTGCACGCTGAACCGGGACGACAGCGCCTCCGTCAACACCGCCCCGTGGACGCCGGGATTGTGGCCCGCCACCACGTAGAAACCCGGCTCGGCCTTGATGGTCTCGCCCTTGTGGGCCTTGACCTGGATCTGCCTGCGCCCGTCCATCGCGGGATACAGCGCCGCCAGGACCTTCGGTGAGATCAAGGTGGCATCGTCGATCAGCAGGGCGCGGCCCTCGGCCATCGCGGTGACCAGCGGACCGTACTGGAAGACGTAACCTCCCCCGTCGTCCTGCGTGTACTCGCCGACCAGGTCTCCGACCGTGGTGTCGCCGTCACCGGCGACGGTGAGCAGGTCCGGGAACGCCGCCTCGACCAGACTCGTCTTGCCGGTGCCCGGAGGGCCGTAGAGCAGAACCGGTACGTCGGCGTCGCGCAGACGGTTCAGCGCCTCGACGTCGGGCAGATCGGCCAGTTCCCGGGGGTGGTAGAGCTGGCCCCCCGCGCGGCGGATCGGGCCGGTCTGCCTGGGCGTGGCCGCCGCGGTAATGGTTGTGCGGGCCGTGGCCGCCTGGGCGCGGGGAGAGTGGGTGCCCGGCGGGCTGATCACAGCGGTCCGCGCGGCTGCCGCGGTCTTCGCGTTCGCCCGGAACGTGGGTTGTCCGGTTCCGCCTTGGTCGGCCTCGCCGCGTCGCACCAGGGTGAGGGCGGCGTTGCGGACGGCGCCGTGGGAGTGGCCCAGCTGCCTGGCCATGTCCCCGATGGTGAGCCTGTCCGCCGGCCGGTCGGCCAGCAACCGGGCCACCTTGGCCCGTAGCTCACCGCCCTTGGTACGCGCCGGACTGGTAGGCGTTCCGGGTGTGGTCAAGAACGAAGCCCTTCAACAGGTGCGGATTCGAGCGGGGTGGCGATGCGCTGGAGAGGGGCTGGCCGCTCCCGGAGCGGATCACGGACTGGGCCGGCATCGGCGACCGGGACAGGCGGGGCGTACCGTCGGCGCTCACCGGCCGCCCCAGGGCCCGGTCCAGGCGCAGGGGATGCCGGGCGTCGAGCAGCTCGTCGGCTGCCGAGCAGGCCCGCAGGTCTTCTCCGTAGCGGGTTCCGCCGCTCGGCAGGCGCAGCCTGGCGCCTCCTCGAAGCCGTCCTGGAGCAGGATCCGCCGGGCGGCGGCGTTGTAGCCGGTGGTGGTGATCTCGCCGGTGACGGTGTGCCGGATCGGCATGAACGGCTCCGCTGGCGCGTCGGGCAAGGCGGATCTCCTATCCGTGGTGGCGGGAAAGCGGTGGGGTGTTGGGGTGCGGTGCGGTGTCCTTTGCGAGCCGCGAGCCTGACCGTGGGGATCAGCGGCGGTGCGCGGGTGTCGTGGCGGGCGGTGCCGTGGGGAGCGTGGTGGGCGTGGCGGGATGGTCATTGCCAGGAGGACGCTGGGGG
This sequence comes from Streptomyces sp. NPDC006798, assembly GCF_040635975.1. NCBI lineage: Bacteria > Bacillati > Actinomycetota > Actinomycetes > Kitasatosporales > Streptomycetaceae > Streptomyces > Streptomyces sp. NPDC006798. The sequence goes on along the minus strand of NZ_JBEYIS010000013.1, from coordinate 22,070 downwards.
AGCGGGGTCCGGTGGGGTGGCAGCACGGCCACCGTTGAGCTCAGGTCGTCGCCGGCGTCTCTGAGTTCGGTGGTGAGAACGGCGAACTGCCGGGACAGAGCGCTGAGCCGCCCCGCCACACGCTGCGCGTGCTGGGTACCCAGGGCCTGGGCGAACTCCGCGCAGACGCTGACGAATTCCTCCAGGCGGACCAGTTGGCCGCGCGTGAGCCCGTAGCGGTCGACGGCGGCCTCGATCGCCTCCGCCACCTCCGACGCCCGGCGGGCCTCGCGGACGTCCTGGATCAGAGCCTGGAAGCTGACCTCCGCGGAGTGGGCACGCTCCGCGTACGGGGAGGCGGCAGGGTGCAGCACTCCGGGCGGCACGGGGGGCGGGCTCGCTTCGATGGCTTCCACCTCGTCCTCGTAGTGCCCCAGGACCTGTACGTTCGGGCTGTCGAGGTCGCCCGCGAGGGCCACCACCGTGAAGGTCTCGGCCTGGTGTTCAAGGACGGCGATGGTGATGAGCCGCTGGTCGGCGTCGTACCAGGACTCATACGGGGTGAGGCGGCCGGAGGACCGCGCCGCCCGGGCCAACTGCGTCCACTCCCGCAGGTCGTCGCCGGACAGCGCGGTGGTCGTTGAGGTCTGCTGCTGGCCGGCCAGGTCGCAGGCGGTGCTGGTGTGCTCGGCCCAGGTCACGAGGTGGGGCCACATGGCCGCCTGTGTACGGGCGGCCTCGCTGTCCGGCTCGGAGGCTGCCTCGGCGAGGATCTGCTGGATCTGGTCGGCCGCGTGCTTCAGGGTGTCCAGTCGCGCGGCCCATCCGGCGTGGTGCCGGGCGGGCGGCAGCCTGTCCAGCGCGCCGCGTGCCGCCGTGAGCAGCGTCCCGGTGTGCGGCAGGAGGAAGTTGCGGTAGACCTCGGCGGCGGCGTGGTTGCGTTGTGCGACCGCCTCGGCGGCGGCGTGGGCGTCGATGACGGCTCCGTGCCGGTTGCGCAGGCCGTCGAGGACGGTCTCGCAGCGCCGGTGGATGACCGAGAACCGCAGGGCGAAGTCGCGAGCCCGGCCGACTGCGTTCGTGGACGGATGGGGCGAATCGGTGATCTGTTCCTCCTGGGCCAGTAGATGATGGGCGGTTCTGCGTCGGTTACGCGCGTACGCCCGGCGCCGTGTGCGCGAGTGTGCGGATGGCCGCGGCGAGGGTGAGTGCGGCGCCGAGCGCGGGAAGGACGGGTCCGCCGAGGGGGTGTGTGGAGAGGGCTCCGGCCAGGGCGGTGCCGAGAGCGTGTCCGGTGCCGCCGGCGAGGATGAGCCACGCGTACGCTTCCGCCCGTCGTCCCGCGGGGGCCAGGGCCTGCACCGTGAGGACGACGCTGGTGGTGACGACGGTGTGGAACAGGCCCGGTACGGCCACGGCCGCCACGGTGACACCGGTCGCGGGGTGGTGGTGTACGGCGAGCAGCGGAACGACCCAGGCTGCTTGGAGCCCTGCCGCGCCGGTGATCAGACGTCGTCGGGCGCTTGAGCGGTGCAGATGACTGGCGAACAGGACGCTCCCGGCCAGGGCACCGAGGGAGAACACGGCCGGTACCAGTCCCGTGAGGGCGGGGTCGCCGTTGACGTCGGCGAGCTGGACGGCCCACACGTTCATCGCGCCGGTCGCAAGCCCCGTTCCGGTCAGGACGGCGACGAGACCGCCGAGCCAGGCCGTCAGCAGCCGCCCGGATTTCCGTACCGGCTGGCCGGCCGGGTGCCATGACCGTGCCGGGGCGGAGGTGAGGACGCCTGCCGTGCCGGCCAGTCCGAGGACGGCGGCTACGGTGAGCGCGGCGTCGGGGCCGTGCGCGGCGGCCAGGGCGCCGGTGAGGAGGGGGCCGGTGATGAAGACGAGGCCGGAGCAGGTGCTGTCCAGGACGACGGCGGCCCGTCGTTCGCCGGGGTCGGCCAGTATCCGGGGCCACATGGCGCGCAGGCCCGCTTCCAGCGGGGGCGCGGTCAGCGCGGCGACCACCACCGCCGCCACGGCGCCGGCCCGGTGTGCGCCGACGGCGTGCGGGAGGGCGAGCAGGGCGGTGGCGTGCAGGACGGCGCCCGGTCCGGAGATCCGCACGGGCCCGTACCGGTCCAGCAGCCTGCCCTTGCCCGGCTGGGACACGGCGGCGGTCAGGGAGTAGGCGGCGCCGAGCAGGCCGCCGGTGGCGAGCGAGCCGGTGGCCGTGGTGACCAGCAGGATGACCGCGATAGGCGCCATGACGGTGGGGAGCCGCCCGACCATCGTGGCGGTCAGCAGCCGGACGACATGGGGGCGGGACAGGACCACCCGCAGGGGGCCGCGCGGTGGTGTGGAGAGCGGTTGGTCGGCGGTACGCGGCGAAGAGATAGGCGGTGGGCTTTCGGTCGGGAAGGGGCGGGAGGCCCCCTGCGGTGCGGGTCGGTCAGTAGCGGGGTGTCACCCGCCCGGGCGGGATCGGTGGCGGGTGCCCGGGGCTCAGCACACGGTGGGCCGCGGTGACAGCACTCCATCGGCGGACCGGTGAGGAGACCGGCGGCGCCGTGGATTCTCATGCCGTACGCGATGGCCGCCCACCCCGCGTACGGCGGTCACCGGCTTCTCCCCGCTGGCCGTACAGCGGCCGTCGCGCCGGGTACCGGGGCGGCCACCGGCAGCGGGGACGGAGATGCCGTGGTGCGCAGTTGAGGTGAGCGGGCGGCGGCGGCCCGGGCGAGCCGGGTCTGCCGGGCGGTGACGAGCTGCTCCGGGAGCGCGGGCTCGGACGCCGGGTCGAGGGCGTAGTCGGCGTAGACGGCGAACCCTTGGGCGCGCAGGTCGTGGACGGCCTGCCGGGTACGGCGCGCGCCGTCATGCTCGGGGTCGGTCAGCCGGTACAGGCCCGGTGTGCCGGGGACCTGTTCGAACTGGGTCCGGGTGAGGTACCAGTCGGCGAGGTGGAGGGGGGTGTGGGCGGTGGCGGTGGCGGCGAAGCCGTGGTCGGGGTGAGTGCCGAACACGAAGTGCGAGGAATGGTCCACAGGCTCCGGGATCTTTGGTCGGGGTCAGCGGTGGTGGCCGGCGCTCGCCCCGGGCGGAAGCGCCCGCGGGATGAAGGGGGCGAGCGCAGGAGAGCGGGCACCGGGGCGGTCGAGCCTGGCACGGGCCTGCCGTATCAGGGTGTCGCCGTCGGCCAGCCAGGTCCGGATCAACGGCCACGCCAGCCGGCTGCGCTGAGCCTCGGATTCCTGTTCGGTGCGGATGAGGGCGGCTGCCGGTGCCGGATCCGTGTACGCGGCGTCCCAGTCGTCACGCAGGAGTTCGCTCCCGGCTTCGAGGGCACCGCGCAGCCGTTCCAGCGCGGCCCGTTCCGCAGACGGACCCTGCTCGGGCGGAACGTGCGCGAAGAGAAAGGGGCCGTGGACGAGGAACTCGCGGAATTCGTACCAGGCGGCCACGGCGCCGTCCGGCACGAGGTGTCCGCCGCTGTCCCGGCCGGCGGCGGGGATGCCCGGCCTCTGATCCCGGACGAGTGCCCGGGTGCGGGCGAGGGCGTGGTCGACGGCGTCGATCCGGCGGCGCTGGACGGCCTGATGGTAGCCGGGCAGGAACTGATCAGTGATCGCCCGGGCGGCGGCGTCGGGGGCCTGGGGGAGGACGATGCCCAGCGGGGCGTTCGGCTCGGTGTCGTTGTCGTCGAACGGTTCGGGCGCCAGAGCACCCAGCAGATACCCGTCGGCGTGGCCGGGACGCTCGGCGAGCAGCAGGTGAACGCCATCGCCGTTGTCGAACTGAACAGCGTAAGGAACCCGTTCGGTGCGCACCGCCGAGGCGAGAGGGCCGGAGTCCCAGAGCCAGGGGACGAGGTCCTCCTGCCAGATCGGGTGGCTGTAGATCTCCACCGTCCAGGTCCAGGTCCCGGGCAGGTGGCGGGCGATGGAGTCGGCGACGTCGCCGATGTAGGGGCGGCTGCTGGTGGTCACCGCGCTGCGGTGGCGGCCGGCGATGACGACGAGCTGTGCGAGTGCGAGGCGGGTGGCGGCCGGGTCGCTGTCGGGAAGGGTGTAGACGCCTTTGTGGTCGCGGGTGAATCCGGCGAGCTTGAGGGCGGTTTCGGCCCAGGAGTACTTCTCGCCGCCGACGGTGGCGACGATCCCGGAACGGGCGCTGACGCTCAGGCTGATCTGGGCGGGGAGAGAGGAGGAGGGCACCGGTGGTCCTGGTGGTCAGCGGGTGTGCGGCTGCTGCGCTGGGCCGGGCATGGGCGGGGGAAGCCCGGGGCCGCTGCGCGGGGACCGGTCGGCAGGCGGGCGGACTGGGCGGGCGGTGACCAGGTGCGCGAGGTCGGGATGCTGCGCGAGGGCGGCGGGCCGTACGAGCGGCTCCGGACTCAGGGTGTTGTTCAGGACGGCGTTGACGACGAACGGCGGTGCCTCCTGGGTGAAGGAGATGCCCCACATGGGTCCGAGGTCCGGGGTGGCGGCGAAGACGTGCCAGAGGATGTCCTCGTCGCCCTCAAGGGGCGGGGCGCCCGTGCCCGGTGGGCGGCCTACTATCGCGGCGAGCCCGTCCACCGACTGGAAGGCCACCAGCCCCAGCCTGTCGGCCAGTTCCCACCGCGCGTCGACATGTAGCTCGACCATGTCCGGCTCCGTGCCGCCTGCTATCCCGTAGATCAGATGGTCAGCGTCGGCTTCCAGACCGCGGGCGACGGCGGAGGTGAGGGAGGCGAGGAACTCGACGGGCGTGGCTCCGCCGACGTCGGCCCGCCACCGCTCCGGGGCACCCGGACCGGTGCGGGCAGTGACCGTCAGGTGCGGCCCCAGCCCCTCCTCCGCCCGGCTGTGGCGGATCGTGATCCGGTCGCACGGGCTGGTGGCGCTGACGGCGTACGGATGCACGGCGAGGGGCCACTGGTGTTCCTGGGCGAAGGCCACCAGGTGCTGGCGGTGCAGGGTGGGCGGGCTGGCCGCGAGGTAGCGGGGGCTGAAATGCACCGGCTCGTCCGGGGCGAGAGGTTGCTGGGCGGAGATGGAGGCGTCCTTCCGAAGAGCATGAGAGGGGTGGCATCCGGCTGCAGTGGTGGGCGGAGCGCGGCTTCGGGCCGGGGGCGCCGGACCGAGCCGTAGGGCGCGGTCCGGCGCAGTGGCCTACCGGCCGGGCCGTGGGCTCGGCGGTGCCGGGGGGAGGCCCGGCGGGCTCTGCTCCCGGTTCGGGGCGGCTGGCGCCGGTGCCGGGTCGTAGTGGGCTCGCAGGGTCGCCATGCTCGCCTCGTCGGCGATGTGCATGATGGAGAGGCTCCTGCTGGCCGCCTCCATCAGGAGGCGGGGCGGTGACCCGGGGGCGGCATCGAGGTAGCGCCCGTTCCGCTTGGCGGCGGCCACGAGGTAGTCGCTCACGGCTCGGAGGACCGGTTCGGCGGCGTCCAGGAACTGGTCGGTGACGGCGTGCGCCTCGGCGGGAGTAGCGGCGGCGGTGAGCGCCTTGAGGTAGGGGGCCAGGTCCGGGCTCGGCAGGGGACCTTCCGGTACGGAGTGCTCGCCCAGGAAGGGTTCCGCGTCGCGCCGGGCCCAGCGCAGGAGATCGTCAGGGGTAGCGATGCCGGAGCGGGCGGCGGCTGTCTGCTCGCCGGTGCGGCCAACGTTGTCGTACAGCTCGAAGTCGGGATGGGACAAACAGTCCTCCGATCGGGTCAGCGGGTCCGGCCGGGCGGCGGGAGGGCCGGCGGGGGAGGGGGTACGGCGGATGCCCGGGCTTTGGTGGGCGCCTGCGGGCCGGGGTCGTGCGGGGCGCTGAGGTCCCGCATCTGGTCGACGGCGAGGTGCAGTTCCTCGCTGAGCTGGCGTACGTCTGCCGCGGCGTTGGTGAGGTCGTCGTGGAGGTCGAAGCCTTCGTCGCTCTCGGCTTCCCTCGCCTTCTCGGCCGCGGCTTCGAAGAAGTCGGCGAGCTTCTCCAGCAGTCCGCGGTTCGGTTCCAGGATCTGGTCCAGGGCGATGGCGGCGTCGCTGTACCAGGGGGCGCGGTTCAGCTGGTCGGTCAGTGCTCCCAGGTGGAGTCCGAGGAGGTAGTCGTCGGCGGGTCCGGTGGCGGTTTCGGGGTCCGCCGCTGGACGGGCGCCAGGTGCGGGGGGCAGGGGTTCCATGGGGGTGAGCTCGCAAGTGTTCTGACGACGGGTGTCGTTGGTGGAGAAGCCGGATCGCGGTGATGGAGCGGTCCGGCTACGTGTGCGCTGCGGGACTCGCGGTGTATCTGCGGCCTGTTGCGAGTGACCGTGGCACGTGATGGGTCAGCGTCCCGGACGAGGAGGGCTCTGTCGGCCCGGACGTGCCGTCCGTGATCTGGGTCTTCTCGTCGGCGGGGTCCCCTTGCGCCGTCGAGGCTTCGGTGTTCAGTTCGGACTCCCGGAGACGTCGGCCTGGTCGGAGGTCCAGCCGAACGCCAGGCGTTCCAGGTCTCCGAGGTAGACGACGTCGGCGTGGGCGCGGAAGGCGTCGATGCGCTGGTCGACGTAGTCCTGGACCTCGGAGTCCGCGGCATCGACACGAGAGCGGTTGCGCCGGGAGAGGCGGGACCATTCCAGAAGGTCGGAGTCGGTGGACCGGTCCATCCACACCCACACGCCGGTGCCCAGCTTGACGAGGTCGCGGGGGTGGAAGAGCGCTCCGGTCCGCCGCCGGCGGGGGTTGCGCTGTTCACCGAAGCCGGTGACCAGGCTCTGGGCGAGCCGGTCGAGGGCGGCCATCCTGATGTGGGCGTCGAGGTCTTCGCGGGCGAGCTGTTCGCGTACCGCGTCGGTGAGGCTGCGTTTGTGGAAGCGGCCGTCGGCGTCGGTGAGCGCCGTGGCGCTCTGCTCGACGATGCGCTGCAGGCGGCTGTCGGCCGTGGACGTCACGGAAGGTCACGCTCCTGCCAGACCTGGTCCATCTCCGCCAGCGCTGTTACGGCGTGCGCGATGGTTTCCCGGGTGATGGGCGTACCGGAGGCGTAGGCGGGGTCGTAGCGGCTGAACGTGCGGGTGCCGCGGGCCTGGGCGAGCGGCGGGATGATCTCGTCCAGCAGCCGGGTTGCGACCCGCCGCTGCCGCTTGTCCTCCTCCACCCGGGCGGTGCGTTCCGCCCAGGCGCCGGCCAGGGTGAGGTCGCCTTCGACGACGCGGTCGGCGAGTTCGGGGTCTGCCTCGCGCAGGCGGGCGAGCTGGACCTCGGCGCTGTTGGCCTTGGCTTTGGTCTCCTGGGCAGTGGCGTATGCCTCGTTCAGCCCGGTGGCACCGCTGATCACCGGGTCCACCAGGTCGGGCGCGTGTTGCAGGACGATGCCCGCCTTTCCGATCGTGCCGAGCGAGACTCCCAGTTGTTCACTCAGTGAACGGGAGGACCGTTCACTCAGTGAACGCTCGCCGTGTTCACTCAGTGAACAGGCTTTGGCCGTGATCATGGCGACCTGGCCCTTGGTCAGGTTGCGCCGGTGGACGTTCGCGGACAGGGCGTAGCCGCTGGGGTCGTCACCTTCGTAGGTGGTGTACGCGGGTTCGACGCCGGCGATCTCGCATGCCCTCAGACGGTTGCGTCCGTCGATGACCCGGCTGCTGCCGTCGAGGACGACGGGGTGCAGGAGACCGTTCGCCTGGATGTCGTCGGCGAGGGCCTGGAGGTCCTCCTCGTCGAGGTCGGGGAAGAGAAGGATGGTCGGGTGGAAGTCGATCTGTAACTCCTGGGATGAAGGGAAGGGGATTGCTGTCGGGGCCGACAGGGAGACCAGAGGTCAGTACGGCGGGATTCGTGAACCTGCGGGCCGAGAACTCAGTGCATGCGGGCGTCGGTGTCGAAGAGTGCGCGCTCGTGTGGATGCAGAAGATGTTGAACAATGAAGGACCGTCCGGCGACCTTCCACAGGCCGCGTCCGCGGGTGAGGTGGGCTACCGCCTGGGTCTCGACGGAGGTGAGGCCGAGGAGGGTGGCGGCGGCCTGGAGCTGGTCGTTCTCCTGGCGGTAGATGATCCGGGTGGAGCAGTCGGCGAGGAGGCCCTCCGCGAGTGCCCGTCCGCGGGACCCGGCGTCGCCTGCCGTGAGCAGGTCGGACAGCCGGTGAATCACCATCAAGTTCGCGATCCCGAGACCGCGGGAGAGCTTCCACTGGGCCTGCATGCGCTGGAGGAGGCCCGGGTGACGCATGAGACGCCACGCCTCGTCGTAAACGATCCACCGGCGCCCGCCCGCAGGGTCGGTGAGCGCGCTCTCCATCCAGGCGGAGGCGCAGGTCATGGCGAGGACGAGGGCGGTGTCGTCGCCGGCGCCACCGAGACGGGACAGGTCGATCGTCAGCATCGGGCTGCTGGGGTCGAAGCGGGCGGTGGAGGGGGCGTCGAACATTCCCGCCAGGTCACCGTGCACGAGGCGGCGCATGGCGTGGGCGAGGTCGCGGGCGGCGTCGCCGAGGCGTCCGGACAGGGTGCCGCCCATGAGGTCCAGGGTGGCGGGGTTGTTGAGGGTGGTGGCGATGTCGCCGAGGAGCGGGGCCCGCCCGGTGGTGGCGGCGTGGGTGACGACGGCATCGAGGGCGACGTCGAGAGCGGTGTGCTCCATCGGGGCCAGGTCCCGGCCCAGCACAGTTCGCGCCAGCGACCCGAGCAGCAACAGACGCCGTTTACGGATCTCACCCGCCCATTCGTCCTCCGGCACGGACGGCGGACGGGGCGCGGCATCCAGAGGGTTGAGCCTGCCGGGGAGACCAGGGCCGAGGGCGATGGAGGTTCCCCCGAGGGCTGTTGCCACCGCCGTCCATTCCCCTTTCGGGTCGCAGGGGACATAGACCCGGTACCCGAACGCGACACTGCGCAGCGCGAAGGACTTGGCGAGCGCGGACTTGCCCTGCCCGATCACCCCGGCCAACAACACGTTCGGGTTGGTGAAGCCCTCGATCTTCCCGTACAGCGTGAACGGGTCGAAGGAGAAGGCTGCTTCCGAGTGGACGTCGCGGCCGATATAGATGCCGTCGGCCCCCAGACCACCCTCCGCCAGGAAGGGATACGCGCCGGAGGCAGTGGCGGTGGTCATGCGATGTGCGGGGAGCTTGAGCCGGTTGCCGCGGGCTGACGCAGGACCGGGCCGCCCCGTGAACCCGTAGAGCGGGGCGGGCAACGGCTCCTCGGCCGGTACCGAACCCTCGGGGTGAGCGGAGGCGCGGGCGCGGGCCTCCGCGCTGGCCTCGGCGAGCTGTCGGCGGGCCTTGCGACGGCTGGCGCGGTCGGTGCCATGCGGGATGAAGAGCGGACTGGCGGACGCTCGGCGGTCGCGGCGGGCGGGCCGGTGGGACATCGAACGGGTTCCCTTTCGGCGCTGTCCGCTCATGACGCGGGGGTGTGGTCAGCGGGCGTGGTCTTACGGCGGACGGCGTGGACGGCGGCGACGTGCCGCTGGCAGATCGTCAGAATGGCTGGGCCCTGAGGAATCTGCTCGGGGACGCAGTCGGTGCTGGTGGGGAGCATGTGGAAGGCAGTGTGGACGGCGGCGCCGGCTTGCCACAGACGGGTGTGGGCGGTGGCGAGATGACGTCCGGCTGCCGGGTGCGCGGGCCGGGTAGTTTCGCCGAGCCGGTCGACGAGTTGGTGCAGTGCGGTGATGTGGGCGTGGAGGGTATCGAGGTGGACGCGGTCGGCGGGCCGGGCCGCGCTGTCGCGGCTGTGGTGGCGCAGGCCGGTGGTCGCGGCACGCAAGTACGGTGAGGTCAAGGTGTCCTTTGCCCAGGGGCCGGGAGGTGAGCGGACGGCGTCGGGCGGGGTTACAGGGCGATCCGGGCGAGGGGGAGAGCCGCGGTGGTCAGGGCGGCGGGGTGCTGGTAGTCCAGGCGCCGGAGGTCCACCTGGGCTGATCCTGCGGCGGTTTCGATCTGCGCACACGCGGCGTCAAGGAGGGCGTCGGTCTCGGCGGAGACGGTGAGCAGTCCGGTGAGGTCGACGTCTGCGTGCCCGGCGATCAGCTGCCGCTCACGGGCCTTGGCGTCGGCGTACTCGATGCTGTCGGCCTCGGCGTCGACCATGCCGCGGCGGCGCCGTTCGTTGGCGTCGGCGATGATCGTGGCCTTGGTCCGCTGGACATCCCGGAGCGCCGCTTCGAGTTTCTGCGGCACGTATATAAGGGAGAGGGACCGGCGGACCCCGGCGGAGAACATCAGCCCGTGCAGAAACCCGGGGGAGGTTTCGGTGCGGGGCCAGTTCTCGATCCAGTAGGTGGCGTGCCGCGCGCTGTCGGTGATCACCCGGTCGTATTCCTCGACCTGGACGACGGGCCCGGCGGCAGCGGGGTCGGCCTCGGCCCTTCCGGATTCGGACCACTGCTGGAGCCGGGAGAGGGCGGCCGGATCGTAGGCGGTCCGGATCACGGCGGCGATCTCGGTGGCAGTGAGCCAGCCGGTCACGGTCAGCCCGGCGGACCGGACGGCCTGGGCGACGGAGGAAGTGGTCTGCTCCAGCACGGTGAACGCCCCGGGCAACCCCCCGCCGGCCTGGGCGACGAGACGTTTGGCGGCGCGCAGGTCGAGGGAGATCGCGAGGTACGCCTCGTGTGGTGCGGCGGCCGGTCCGGCGGCGGCAACCAGGTCCGCATAGACCTGTCCGGCGACCGGGGTATCGGGGTGGCCGTGCTGGGTCCAGTGCCGGGCGAGGGTGTCCCCCGAGTCGGGGACGGTACGTTCCAGGACCTGGATCGCGGCGATGGTCCCGTTGCGGGAGATGCCCGCCAGCGCGCGGCCCCAGCCGCTCACGTTGGCGGTCTGGGTGGCGGGGTCGAGGAGGGCGAAGGCCCTGCTGGAGACGCGGGCGACGGCGGTGAGGGTGCGGCGGTGCGGGTCGTAGACGGCCGCCGCCGAAGAGCCGTGCGGCGTGACCACCCGCAGGGAGGCGCTGGTTCCGGGGAGGTGGAGGACGCCGTCCTGACGGGGACGGGTGACCGGACGGGCGAGCCACAGGGTCTGGCCGGTACGGCGACGGTGGGTGTAGCGCAGGACGATCGGCGCCCAGTCGACCAGGGACCGGCCACGGCGCCGGACCAGGACGAGGGCGGCGACGGCCGCCCACAGCGGGGCGAGTACCGCGGCGCCGGTCAGCCCGGTGGACACCACGGTGACCATGAGCAGGGCGAGCGCGGCGAAGGTGACCAGAAGCTGCGGCAGGGACAGTCCGAGAAGGATGCCCCGCCGCGACCGGTGCGGGAATGTGACCGTGAGGGCGGTGGTGTCAGACACGAGGGGGAACCGTTCCGGAGGCGGGGCGAATGGGTTCAGGTAGCCGGGCGGGACACCGGCATCGGTGTGACGGTGTCCCGCCCGGTATCACGGGCGGGGGTCAGTCGCCGACCGGTGACGGTCCGGCCGCCGGTCCCGGGCCGGACGACGGCCGGGCGGCGCTGTCCGGGGTCGGCGGAGCACCCTGCGGGGGCGGAGCTGCACTGGCCGGGGGCCCGGACTGCCAGGCCGCGCCCTCGGCCGGGAGAGCGTCGGCTACGTCTCCACCGGGCTGGGCGCTGGCCCCGCTGGTAGCGTCGCCCCGGGCGCCTTCGGTCGCGGAAACAACAGCCTTTTCCAGGCCCTGGGCGGCGGCGTCGGCGCCCGGAGAGAGACCACCGGTCCCCGTACTGCTGCCGCCACCGGAGTCGCTGCCGGAGGACATCGAAGTGGAGGCGATGTCGCCGGGGAACTCAGAAACCGGGGGGCCCTGCGGCGCTGCGCCACCGGCTCCCGCTCCGGCTGCTGCTCCGGCTCCGCCGGTCGCGGCCGTCGCGGCCTTGCGGGCGGCCTGCTCGGCGTACTGGCGGGCGACCTGGGCACCGGCGCCTCCGGCGCGGTGCATCGACTCGCCGTCGGTGCCTTCCGCGGCCCAGTGCACGAACTTGAACGTCGCGTACGGGCTGAGCAGCACCAGAGCCATGATGACGATGCCGGCCATCACATCGGCGAGGGCCGCGATCCCGTCCTCGGGGTTCGTGCGGCCCATGGCGGACGCGCCGAGGAGGAAGATCACCGTCATCAGCAGCTTCGACACGACGAGGGTGGCGGTGGCCTCGATCCAGCCCCTGCGCCACCGGCGGGTGGCCTCCCACCCTCCGCCGGCCGCGGCGAACACGGCCAAGGTCACCAGCACCAAGATGCCGACTTTTCGGACCATCATGACGCACCAGTACAGGAACGCGCCGATCGCGGAGCCGAGGGCGGCGAAGGTCGGGACGAGCCAGCCGAGCCCGGACAATGCACCGATCTGGCTCACCTTGACCATACGGCGTACGGAGTCCTCGACCGAGGTGTTCGCCGCCTTGAACAAGCCGTCCGACAGAGCGTCGACGACTTCGATCGCGACGGTGGTCAGGGCGATGGCGGCGAACGCGAACAGCACACCGCTGGCGGTGCCGGTGAAAGCCTGGCTGAGGGCCTGTCCGTCGCGCTTCATCGCGGCGCGGACCAACTGCGCGGAGAACGTGGCGACCAGTACCACGAGACCGATGGGAAGCAATAGTTCGTAGTTGTCCCGGAACCAGACCGCGTTCAGGTCGACCGCGGTGGTGACGTTGACGGCGTCGGCTGCGAGTTCTGCCGCTGCGGCGGCGAGTTCGCCGGAGCTCTTGGCGATCCAGGAGCCGATGCCCTCGGTGATGGCTTTGCCGGGGTCGGAGATGAAGTCGATCGCGTCCGCGGCGCCGCAGAGTGCGCCGGCGACGGGGATGGAGCAGAAGTCCACTGAACCGGACCTCCTTATCTGTGCAGTTCAGTGGCCTAGGGGGCGATGCGGGGCGCGATGGAGACGAGGCTGCAGCTCGTGTCCGGGCGGCACTGGACCGCGAGGGTGACCGCGCGGTCCTCCGCGCCGCCCCCGCCGTCCTTCCACCGGATCGTCTGCTTGCCGGTGACGGTGACGGCGTAGATGTACGCCTCGGTCAGCGCCGCCGGATCGTCCGCCAACGCCTGTTTGAACGCCGAGGGGAACTTCGCGTCACTGATCGTCGCGGTGGCGTGCTGGGCGTTGTCCCGCATCCGGGACCACAGCACCGGGTCCGGGATCTGGGCCTGGACTGCCGGCCAGTCGGCGTACGTCGTCTCCGCCGACATCCAGGTACGCATCCCGGCGAGCTGCTGGTCCCGGTTGGTGGAGCGGGCGTCGTACGACCACAGCATCGCTGCTGCCGCCTTCGCGTACATGAGGGGATCGTCGAGGTCCGGCGGCTTCGCCACCGACCCCGTCTCCGGCGAGACGCCGGGGCTGTCCTCCGTGTCCGGGGTGCTGCTCGCGGACGCCGCGGGGGTGGTGCCGGAGCGCTGGTCCCGGTCGCCGGTGGCCCAGGCGACGAGGCCGGTCACCGCGACCAGCAGTGTGATCACGACGGTGGCGGTGGCGATCCGCCGGTTCGCCGACCAGTGACCGGTATGCCGGTGAAGCACGGGCGGCCGGGCCATCAGATCCGGCTCCCAAGGGTCGAGAAGAACTCCACGACCCCGTTTGCGGCGCCGAGACCGAGGGCGGCGCCCGCACTCACGAGCGCGCCCTTCTTCCCGTTGGCCTCGGACTGGTGACCGCCGGAGTGATGCCCCCAGGCCCACACCCCGAGCGAGACCGCCAGGGCGCCGACCACGGCCACGATCCCGAACAAATTGATACTGGAGACGACTTCCTTGAGCACGTTCAGACCGGGGAGCCCGCCATCGGCGGGCTTCACCCCGGGGTCAAAGGCGAGACGGACACGGTCGGCGACGGACATGGGTATGGCAGGGCTCCTTGCGTATACAGGCGCGGTGGTCTGTGGAACAGCGGGGAAGGGGCGGAGGGGAGGGGGCCGGAACCTCGAATTATTTGACGATGAGTCAGAGGATGCGGCGCACGGTGAGGATCTTGGTGTCCGCTACGGGCTCGATCCGGACCACGGTCCCGGTACGCGGGGCGTTGATCAGCAGGCCGGATCCCATGTAGAGGCTGACGTGCTCGGGTACGGCGGCCGTGCCGCGGGAGAAGATCAGGTCACCGGGCTTCAGAGCCTTCGCGGAGACCGCCTTGCCCTCCTTGACCTGCGTGTACGTGGTGCGGGTCAAGGTCACACCGGCGGCGGCGTATGCCTTCTGTGTCAGGCTGGAGCAGTCGCAGCGGCCCATGGGATCCGGACCGCGCGGATCGGTGCAGTGGCCGCCCCACTGATACGGGGTGCCCAACTGGCCCATTGCCCAGCGGATCGCCTCCCGCGCCCGCGGATCGGCGTCCTCCGGGATCTCGTACCCCTTGGGCACCGTGCCGGGCGGTACAGGCCCGAACCCGGCCCCGTCCTCGCCGGGAACGCACCCGGCCGGAGGGGTGCCGGGGGCGTCCCCGTCCGGGGCGGTGCCGCCGTCGGGCAGGACGGCGACGATCGCCTTCTGCAGCGCGCGGGAGAGCGGCTCCCACTGCGCGTACGCGTCCGGGTATCCGGACCGCTGGACGGCCTGGGCGGCCTGGGTGATCGTCATCGACTCCCACCCCGGCACCTTCAGCAGCCCCTCGTAGAACTTGGTGCTCGCGTAGACGGGGTCGCGGATCTGCTCCGGTGTGCCCCAGCCCATGCTCGGACGCTGCTGGAACAGGCCCAGGCTGTCGCGATCCCCGTAGTTGAGGTTGCGGAGTCGGGACTCCTGGAGCGCGGTGGCCAGCGCGACGACCTGTCCCCGCTCCGGCACCTCCATCGAGATGCCCGTGGCCACGATCGACTTCGCGTGCGGGATCTGCTCGCCGGGCAGTTCCAGGCCCTCGATGCGAATGTCGGCGTCCGCTCCCTCACCACCGAGGATCGCGGCGACCTGCTTGGCCACCGCGTCTGTGTCGACGTCCGAACCAGGCGCGCAGGACGTGGCGTTGAGGGCGGCGCCGCTGCCAGCCGCGGCGATCACGGCGACTCCGGCGATCAGGAGGGGGGAGAGGCAGAGCACGCCGATGGCGGCTGCGGCCTTCACCCGGTGTTGCCTCCTGTACGGCGGTCGAACGGCGTCCGGGGAACGGGAGGCTCAGGGCATGCGTGTGTCACAGGCGCGTTCCTTCAAGTGAGGGTCCCGGCTGCCCTGTGTCCACGGGTGGAAAGGGGGGCCGGTGGTGGAAGAAGTGAAATGGCCGGGCTCGGGATACGAGGCCGCTCGCAGTCCCTTGCCCTACAGGAGTCAGGTGTGCGGGGACACAGGGCCTCCGTGGGCGGGTAAAGGGGGGCGGGGCGGGCGGCGGCAGTGCGCGTCGGCCCGGTTCCAAAACAGTAAACGGCGATCCCCGGTTGGCGAAATAGTTCCCGCACCGGGCACGCCCGCCGGCGATCGGGTCCGGTGGTGATAGTGGTCAACCGGGGATCGTGTCCTACAGTTTTTGGTACCCCCCTCGCGCATCAAGCCGTCACGGCGCTGCGGGCCGTGCTCTGCCCGCGCGAAGCCCGTGGTCTATTCGGCAATGCCGGGGATTTCCTCCACCTGTCCCCCACCCGAATCCGGGGTGCCTCTTTGCCGTTTTCCCTCCACCAGGGCGATGCCCTGACCGTCCTTTCCGGCCTGCCCGGCGACAGCGTCGACTCCGTCATCACCGACCCGCCGTACAACTCCGGCGGGCGCACTGCGAAGGAGCGCACCAGCCGGACCGCGCGCCAGAAGTACACCTCCGCCGACGCCGGACACACCCTGCCGGACTTCACGGGCGAGAACATGGACCAGCGCAGTTACGGGTTCTGGCTCACTCAGATCATGACCGAGGCCCACCGCCTCACCAGGACCGGCGGCACCGCACTCGTGTTCACCGACTGGCGACAGCTTCCCATTACCACCGACGCGTTCCAGGCCGCTGGGTGGCTGTGGCTGGGCGTCCTGACCTGGCACAAGCCGCAGGCCAGGCCGCAGAAGGGCAAGTTCCGCCAGGACTGCGAGTACATCGTCTGGGGCGCGAAGGGCAAGGTCGACGCCTCGCGGAACCCGGTGTACCTGCCGGGCCTGTACTCGGCGTCGCAGCCGTCGGGCAAGGACCGCAAGCACATCACGCAGAAGCCGGTCTCCGTCATGCGTGAACTGGTGCAAATCTGCCCGCCGGGCGGGACGGTGCTCGACTTCTGCGCGGGCTCCGGATCGACGGGCGTGGCGGCCCTGCTGGAAGGCCGCAGCTTCATCGGTGTCGAGAAGACCGAGCACTACGCCGAGATCGCCGCCGACCGGCTCACCGAAACCCTGCGGCAGGTCCGTTCACAGGATGATTTCGTGCTCTCAGCCTGACAGTTGCTGGCTGCGCGGCACGGGCCGGACCGCCCTTCCGGCGGCCTGTCCGTGCCGTGCTTGCCGGTGTTATAGCAGCCAGCCCCCGGTTGGTGAAATCGGGGAATCCCAGGACCGTGGAAGCTGCAATTCCCCAACCAAGGCTGCGGCGTCAAGGAGACCCGAATCTTGTCCGATCCCATAGACCCCCTCGACGACGGGGAGACGGAGCCGATACGGCTCCCTGATTCTTCCGGCCTGGAGAGCATCGAGGCGAGCGTCCGGAAACTCCTGGACCAAACGGCCGACCAAGCGAGGCAAATCGACAGTCTCTCCGGCCCCGGCCCGTCGCCGTTCGCCGGGTTCGGCCTGCCCGCCGACTTCCCAGGGCTCCCCGGTATGCCTCCGCCGCCACCCCCGCCACCGGACCCGAAGCCCATCCTCGAACTCGACGGCGAAGCGCTGGAGAACGAGGTGGACGCTCTGACGGACTGGGTCGACGACTTCCTCCTCCCCTCCTACGGGGCGGAAGTAACCACCGCCACCCCGTGGTGCGACCACTGGCAGGAGCACCGGGACGTCACCGCCTGGCTCCATGCCCTGTGGATGGCCTACGAACAGCACAAGGACCCCGAGGCCGGACTGTCCGGGATGCTGGCGTGGCACCGGGACTGCCTCACCCACACCATGGCCGCCGTACGGGCTCCCGGCGGGCCACTGTCGGCGTGCATGACCGATCCGGACCGGCCCTCCCACCGGCTTCTGCCCGGTCCCGGACCCTCCGCCCGAGCCGTACGGCCTTCCGGTGAGCCGGGGGAGGCCGCCTCGTGACCGGGCCGGTGCCGCGCTCCGGACTCAGCCTCGACCCCCGGGTGCTCACCGATCTGCTGACCGCACCGGATGACGTGCGGGACCAGGCCCTCGCCCGGATCGCCGAGGCGACCACCGGGCCGTCCTGAGGCGTACGGGCGCTCGCCGAGAACCTGGCGGGCTTCGGGGGGATGCCGCTCGGCAGCGCGTGGGGAATCGTCCATGTCCAGCGCCCGGCACCGCCCGCCTCGGCACACCGCACCGAGGTCCACGTGGTCGCCGTGGGACCCGCTGGCGCCCACCTGCACGAAACCGTCCGCGCCCGGCTCGGACGCACCCGCCCGGCCAGTGCACTCGCGCACGCCTCCCGCACCGCTCCCCTCAACTCGACGCCACCCGACGCCAGATCAGCCCGCCGCGGTCCGTGTCCCCGGCACGGCACGGCCTACCCCTGCCCACACCCGCCCCGAAGGGACCTTTTCGTTGACGACCCCGTTCCTGTTTCCCACGGTCCTCGACCACCTCGCCGCCGCCCTGCTGAAGACCGAGCTTCCTCCCGAAACTCCCCGTCACCGGGCGATCCTGGACACATTTCTCGAAGTCCAGCAGCTCGACGAGCAGCTCCTGGGCCCCGGCAGTCCCCTGGACGACACCCTCACCAGCACCCAGCGGAACGAGCTGGCCGACCTCCTCGTCGAACGGCTCGCCGCCGGGCAGGAGCTGGCACTGCTGCTCTCCGCCGAAACGAGCGCCTTCACCGGTGACGCGGAAGGCGACGTTCCTGCGGACGAGCCGGACGAGCCGGACGAGGACGAAGCGGGGTCCATCCTGCACACCGTGCTCGGTGTCTTCGCCGGCCGCGGCGACCCGGACGCCCTGGCATCCACGGACCTGGTGGACGCCCTGCGCGTCCTGCCCGGTATCGCCGAGGGACGCTGGCGCTACGCGGACCTCACCTCCGCCCGCCTTGCCCGGCTCCTGGCCCCGTACGAGGTCAAGCCGCGCGACATCACCCTCCCGGACGGGCGGCGCCGCAAGGCGTACCGGCGCGCCGCGCTCCTGGCCGCCACCGAGCGGTGACCAGCGCCAATCCCGACCTGACGAATCATGCCCGTACCGCCGTGACGAAGGATCTCGCCGGTCTCGACCACCGGATCGAAAGGGCCACCGGTCACAGTCCGGACCGTCTGTCGGAGCAGCGGGACCGCGGCCTCCTCGACGGGCCGCTCACCGCCCTGGTGGATGCCCGCCGGGCCCTCGTCCGGGCGCAGGACGGGGTCGACTTCCACCGTGTGCTGCTGCACCGGCTGGCGAGCGGCGAGCATCCGGCCGACGAGACGCTGCTGGTTCGTATCGACCGAGCGGTTCGTCAGATGAGGGACGCCATCGCCCGGCGTGACGCGCTTCGGGATACGGCGCTGACGGCGCTGGAGCCCGTCGAAGCCGCCGCCCGTACGACACCGCCCGTCACCTCGGACGTCCTGTCGCCACGGGACCGGGCCGCGCTGCTGGCCATCGCCCGGGGAGCCCGGCTCCGTGAGCATCTCCTCACCCAGCGGGTGTCGGTCGTTGCCGCCTCCGGTATCCGGATCTCGGCCGAGGACTTCCGGAGGCTGGAAAGGGACGGGCTCGTCGACTGCGACACGACCCGTTCGCTCCACGCCGGCCAGCCCGTCACCCTTACCGGCGCCGGCCGGGCCGCCCTGGCGGCCACCCTCCGCTGTGCTCCGCCGTACACCCCATCTGCCCATCGGCCGGGCGCCTGGCCCGCCCCGGCCGCCCGCCCCCGACCGTGAACCCGGTCCCGCATCTGTGTAGGAGGCTTCCGCCCTGACAACCCGAGAGCCCGCGTATTCCCCTGTCGACTTCCGTCTCGACGGATTCGAACCGGCCACCGAGCAGGTCGGCGCCGCCTTCTGGGAGGACATCGCCATCGACGAGGACGACTTCACGTCCCTCGCCGAACACCACACCGACGGTCGGCACAGCTACTACGCCCTCCACGACGGAACCCTCGACGGGGGCGGCCTTCCCTGCGAGCCGCGGATCGTCGCCCTGCACATCCGCCGTGACCCCGACTCGCGGGTCTTCCGTTACGAACACCGGCGCCTGCCACTTCCCGCGATGGCACAGTCCTGGCTGATCGCCCGGGGCTGCCCCAAAGACGCCATCCGCCTGCTCCCCGGCATCGGGACCACACCGGCCGACGACACCACCCGCGCCCTGGAGGAACGACTCGCGGGAGACGGCGACCACTTCGCCGTCCTCGCCAGCTACACCCATGACACCTCGGAGACGCCGGAGATCACCGTGCTGCTGCGCGCGGTCGACGAGGCGGAGCCGCGCCCGTTCCGGGTACTGCTGGAGCGGATCGACCCCGCGTCCGGGACGCACACCCTCCAAGAAGGCCAGTTCCGTACCGTCCAGGACGCCACTGCCTGGTGGAACGCCTACTGGAGCGGCGAAAACCCGCAACTTCCCCCAGCCGCCGGCACCACCAGCCTCGCGGAACCCGTCGTCCCCCCGCCGGCGACGCAGCCCCCTGGCCGGACCCGCTGACCGAACTCGGCCTGGTATCACCCCCGCCAGCGACGAAACGCGGGGGAAGTTAGCAGCACTTTCCCGGTTCGCGAAACCGGTGATTCTCCGGACTCTGGAATCACGCGAACGGCATCCATTCGCCGCGCAATTCCCATGCCCCAAACTTCCCTTGGAGATCTTCATGCGTACACGTATGACCGTAACGGCCGCCGTACTCGGCGCGTTCGCTCTGCCGCTGGTCTCGGCGCCCTCCGCGACCGCCGCTTCCCCGACGGCTTCCTCGTCGGCGCCCCTGTCCGCCCCTGCGGCGGCATCGCAGCCCTGTGAGCGGCCCGGACGATGGGTCGTCGGCACCAAGGCCGTCACCGTCCGGTCCAAGGCGACCACCTCCTCGACTGCCGTCGGAATCCTCTACGACCACCACACCTTCACCGTCCACAAGACCAGCGGAGCCTGGCACTACATCACCGACCGGACCACCGGCGTCAAGGGCTGGGTCAGCGCCAAGTACGTCTACCGGACCGTCCGCATGTGCCTCAACTGACCGTCAAATCCTTCAACCCGTCCGCATTTTTGGAAGGGATATAGGAGATGAGTTCCGTGGCTGACGAAGCCGACGTGGTCGGTGTCCTCACCGGCCATATCGAGCGGCGCTTCGGAATGAGTGTGCCCTCGCTGCGCCGTGCGGTCTCCACCCGGACGCTCGCCAGTCCGGCGGCGGCGGAGGTCGTGCGCTGGCACGGCCTCCTCGCCGTCGCCCAGGCTGCGCTGGACCGCGCCGAGGACGCCCTCGTAGCCGTCCTCGATACCGTGCCCGGCGACCTCGCCGAGGATCACGACCGCATCATGCTCGCCGCCAACAGGGTCAACGACGCCGTCGGGATCCGGGACGGCCGGGCAACCGTGCTGGCCTTCCTCCTCGACCCCGGCCCGTCGGCAAGGTCCGGTCCTGCGGCGGCCTGGCGCGGAGCGGTCGCCGCACACCGCCGGGACCGGCCCGCGCTCGCCACGGCCGCCCCCGCGATACCGGTGAAGCCGCCGCTGCCGACCGGACGGGGGCCACGGTGAGCGTGACCGACCGGCCCAGCAGTCAGGACGACGCCCTCGAAGCCGCGTTCGGAGCCCCGGTCGACCAGCTCTACGCCACCGCGGAGCCCGGTGCCTCTCTGCGGCGGGCCCTGGAACTGAGATCGTTCCTGGTGCTGGCCGAGGAGCAGGTGGCGAGGGCCCGGGACCGGGTGCACCAGTCCACGGACCCCGGCCGCGACCTGAGCGAGCTGTCCGCCGACGCGCTGCGATTCGACGCGCAGTGGATCGAGGCGGCCCTCAACGCCCGCGCCGGCTACCGAACCGCCCTGGACCACCTGCTGCGCACCATGCCCCCGCCCGGCCCGGCCGCCGGAACCAAGGCGGCATCCCGCCGTCCCCGTCTGACCGCCGTCACCGGCCCCCCGGCCCCCGCCCCCGCCCCTGTCCTGGCCCCGGGCCGGGGTGGCAAGGCTTGCTGATGGCCGGACAGCCGGTAACCCGCAGCCTCGGCGAACGGATCGAGGCCCTGTACGGCCAGCCGCTCGCCGACCTCCACGCTCACGCCGACCAGCGCTCCGGGGGCAACCTGCTCGCGGCCCTTCTCACCACCCTCACCGATCTGGATCTCGCCGACCGCCGGATCGCCTTCGAGCAGGCGCGGCTCCGTCTGCTGGCGCACCCGGAGCGTGAGCTGGACCGGGCGGACACCGGCCATATCGCGGACTGCGCCCGCCGCCTGGCCGAGTCCGTCGCCGTCCGCGACGCCCACGTCCAGAGCCTGACCGCCGTTCTCGACAGCCTCCACCGCACCCCGGCGGCGGAGGCCCCGCCCGCCGTACCGGCTCCACCGCCGTCTCCCGCGCCCGCCCCGGCGCGCTAACCCGCCACCGTCGATTCTGGAGTGCACCCTTGGCCACCAACGGCCCGGCCCCCTCTGCCCGCACCGATCTGGCGCGCGTCACCGAGTCCCTGTCCATGATCACCCCGCGCTGGCACGTCCATCTGCTGCTGGCCCTGTCCCACCAGCCGCTGCGGTACACGGAGATCAAGCAGCGCATGCCGTGGATGGCCGACGGTCAGCTCCACCCCAAGCTACGCCAGCTCGTCGATCTCGGACTCGCCGACCGTACCGAGCACGGTATTCGCCACGTCACCTACGGCCTGACCGCCCGCGGTACGGATCTGGTTCCCGTGCTGACCGCCATCGCCTCCTGGGCCGGGACCCATCTGGAGACGGACCCCGGCCCGGTGACGTCCGACGAGTTCCGCGGGGCGCGGGACGTCGAGGACGCTCTAGTGCTGATCGCCGCCCGGCACGCCACTCCGATCCTGTGGACGCTGCATGCCCGCGGGACCGCCACTGCGGCCACGGTCGCCAGCGACGCCATGCCAGGCTACGGCCTTAGCTCCGTCTACCCCCGGCTGCGGCAACTCGTCGTCGACGGCGCGCAAACTGCCGAGCACCGATCCAGCCACACACGCAAAGAAAGAGGCCGCGCCCA